>NZ_VOIQ01000009.1 GCF_010470675.1 Desulfovibrio sp. JC010 | reverse complement strand
ATCCCAAGCAACGGTTCGGGTTAGAAGAACAAAGCATGACGACCCAAGCTCCGGCACGGTCTTAAAAAACCAAGGCAAAATCGGTCTGCCATGCAAAATTACAACTGTTTAATTGGTTAAACAACGTCAATCAAGACGTACTAGGCATCTTAATTAGTCTTAAATTCCAAGCCATCTTCCCCGGCATCAATGCTAATCGCGTGCTCTTCACGCAATTCCCCGCCGATAATCTTCTTCGCCAGCGGAGTTTCCACGTGGGATTGCAGGTAACGGCGCAGCGGCCTTGCTCCGTAGATGGGATCATAGGACGCGTGGGCAATGAATGCCTTGGCTTTGTCGCTGACTTCCATGGACATCTTTTGTTCTTCCAGACGCGCACGCAACCCGGCAAGCTGCAGGTCCACTATCTGGACGAGGTCGCTTTCAAGCAGCGGCTTGAAGAGCACAGTTTCGTCCACACGGTTCAGGAATTCGGGCCTGAAATGGTTGCGCAGCACGTTCATTACTCCGTCCTGAACACCGTTTTTGAACTCGCCGTTCTCCTCGATTCCTTCAAGCATGAGCTGGGAACCGAGGTTGGAGGTCATGATGATGATGGTGTTCTTGCAATCCACGGTGCGGCCCTGAGAATCGGTTATGCGGCCATCATCGAGAATTTGCAGCAGTACGTTGAAGACATCGCTGTGTGCTTTTTCAATCTCATCAAAGAGCACTACGGAATAGGGCTTGCGGCGGATGGCCTCGGTGAGCTGACCGCCTTCATCGTATCCGATGTAGCCCGGAGGCGCGCCGATAAGCCGCGCAACCGCGTGTTTTTCCATGTACTCGGACATGTCCATGCGCACGATGTTTTCTTCGCTGTCAAAGAGTGCTTCAGCAAGGGCCTTGCAAAGCTCGGTCTTGCCGACCCCGGTGGGGCCGAGGAAGATGAACGAGCCGATGGGCCGCGAAGGATCTTTCAGACCCGCACGGGCACGCAGCACCGCTTCAGAAACAGCACGTACAGCATCATCCTGACCGATCACCCGGTCATGCAGGATGTCTTCAAGGCGGAGCAGTTTTTCGCGCTCGCCTTCCACAAGGCGGCTGACCGGGATTCCGGTCCAGCGGGAGATGATCCCGGCTATGTCATCCGGGCCGACAAATTCTTTGAGCAGACGTTTGCTGTCTGCTGTGACTTTGTCTTCCTCGCCTTCTATATCGTTGGAGATAGCTTCAAGCTGGCTTTCCAGACCGGGCAGTACGGAGTAGGTCAACTCCGATGCGCGGCCGAGATCGCCTTTGCGCTGGGCTTCTTCAATATCTATTCTGGTCTTCTCGATCTGGGCTTTGAGGTCGCGCACAGTATCGATGGATCCTTTTTCCTTTTCCCACTGCTCAACCAGCTCGGACTGCTTGATCTTCATCTCGGTGAGGGTGTCTTCCAGCTTGGAAAGACGCTCACGCGATGCTGTATCGTCCTCTTTGCGCAGGGCCTCGCGTTCGATTTCAGCCTGCATGATCTGGCGGTTGATCTTGTCCAGCTCGTAGGGCTGGGAGTCGATCTCGGTACGGATCATGGCTGCTGCTTCATCAATGAGGTCAATGGCTTTGTCCGGCAGCTGGCGATCGGTGATGTAGCGGGCAGAGAGTGTGGCCGCTTCCACCAGCGCGCTGTCGCTGATGCGTACGCCGTGGTGCACCTCGAAACGCTCTTTCAGGCCGCGCAGGATTGAGATGGTGTCTTCAACGCTCGGCTCTTCTGTCATTATGGTCTGGAAACGGCGTTCAAGGGCCGGGTCCTTCTCGATGTATTTGCGGTACTCGTCAGTGGTGGTCGCGCCGATGCAGTGCAGTTCGCCACGGGCCAGCATGGGTTTGAGGAGGTTTCCGGCATCCATTGCGCCGTCAGTTTTACCTGCGCCGACGATGGTGTGGATCTCATCGATAAAGATGATGATCCTCCCTTCAGATTCCTGAACTTCCTTAAGTACGGCTTTGAGTCGTTCCTCGAATTCACCGCGATATTTGGCACCCGCAATGAGCGCGCCCATGTCGAGCATGAACACGGTCTTGTCTTTGAGGCCTTCAGGCACATCCTGCTTGACGATGCGCTGAGCCAGCCCTTCGATGATTGCGGTTTTACCGACCCCGGCCTCACCGATGAGGATGGGGTTGTTTTTGGTGCGCCGGGAAAGGATGCGGATCACGCGCCGGATTTCGGAATCACGGCCGATGACCGGATCAAGCTTGCCTTTGCGGGCTTCTTCCACCAGATCGCGTCCGTATTTCTTGAGCGCATCGTAGGTGGCTTCCGGGTTGTCAGTGGTCACGCGCTGGTTGCCGCGAATGGTGGTCATGGCTTCCAGAACCTTGTCCTTGGTCAGGCCGAAGGTTTTGTTGACCCTGCCCGCTCCGGTGGAGCCGTGCTCTTCCATGATGGCCAGGAAAAGGTGCTCCACGCTGATGAATTCGTCCTGCATGCGCTGGGCGATTTCTTCAGAGGCCACAATAATCCTGTTCAGCCGCTGGGTGACAAAGACCTGACCGGGCTGTGCGCCGGGACCGCTGACTTTGGGCAGTTTATTGATTTCAGCCTCGACAGCCTTTTTATAATCTGCGGGCTTAATAGATGATTTTTCGAGAATTTTGGAAACAATTCCTTTCTCCTGATCAATTAGAGCGAGGAGCAGGTGTTCCACTTCTATCTGCTGCTGGCCGTTTTTAACAGCCAGAGATTGTGCCGCAGCAATTGCGTCGTTGGTTTTCTGTGTAAATTTATTCGGATCCATATAGAGTCTCCTTTTATTTGTCTCCGACGGCCAAAGGAAAGGGGAAAACCCTTTTGCTACCGCCAAAAAGTGTTTTCCCCTCTCCTCTGGACTCCTCACCCCTTTCCCAAAACGCGTTGGTTGGGGTGGAGTCAGCTTAAAATAAAAACACAGTTTGGCATATTACAGTAGCGAAGCTTACTAAAAGGTTTTGGGATTCTAAAACCCTTTTGCAAAAGGGTTTTAGCCGCCGGAGGCGTAATCTTTTTATCAACAAGCGCGTTAGCGCATCAAATCAATTTTTTCATCTCTTCAAGTTGCGACTCAAGCTTCTCGACCCGATCCAGCAGATCGACGATAATCGATCCGCCTGTGGGGGTGACATCAAGGTCCTTGCAGAGCCTTGATAGCTTGGTCATGCGATAGAGATCGCGTGTTTCAAAGAGATAATGTCCGTCCCCGGTGGTTCCGGGGTGCACCCATTCCATGCTGATCAGTTCCATGACCACGGTCTCTTCAAGCCCGGTCATCTCCATGACCTGAGTGATGACCAGTCGCTTGGAACTGGAAGGAGGCTGCGCTTCGGTTCTTTCTTTAATGTCCATGGCGAACCTCCTTTAGAATGAGCGGGGTGAGAAGTCGGACTTTTCAGCCAGTTCTTCCCAGAGTTTTTTCATTTCGTCAGTCTCGGCCTTGGGAACCTGAATCATGATGCGCACAAACTGGTCGCCTTTTTTGGCTCCGGTACCGAGTCCGCGGCCCTTGATGCGCAGCTTCTTGCCGCTGCCGAGGCCTGCGGGAATGTTCATTTCAACCATGCCGTCAAGGGTGGGCAGCTTGAATTTTCCGCCAAGTGCCGCTTCCCACGGTGCAAGGTGCAGATCGAGGATGACGTTGTTCTCTTCGACCTTGAAATCCTTGTGCGCCGCAAGCTTGATCTTCAGGTACAGGTCGCCGCGCGGTCCGTCATGCGGTCCGGGTGATCCCTGACCGGAAAGGCGGATTTTCTGGCCGTCCTTGATACCTGCGGGAATTTTAACATCCAGAGTTTTTGATTGGACCATGGGATGCCCGCCGGGACCGGTTGCTTTTTCCTGCACGGTTACGGATTTAGGACCGCCTGCGTAGGCTTCTTCAAGGGTCAGCAGCAGGGTGGTTTCGGAATTCTCACCCTTGCGCGGACGCTGCTGGTGGAATCCTCCACCGCCAAAGCCCTGCGCACCGCCGAATCCGCCACCGCCGCCGAATTGCGCTCCGCCACCACCGAAAATGGTTTCAAAAAAGTCGCTGAAATCACCGCCGCCAGCACCGCCGAATCCTCCGAATCCGCCACCGCCGCCGAAGTTCATGTTCTCGTAGCCCGGAGGCGGACGGAAATTCTGCCCGTGCTCCCAGTCCGCGCCGAACTGGTCGTACATTTTACGCTTTTCCGGGTCCTTGAGGACTTCGTAAGCTTCGTTGATTTCCTTAAACTTCTTCTCGGCTTCCGCGTTATCCGGGTTTAAGTCCGGATGATACTGCCTTGCCAGCTTTTTAAAGCCCTTGGCAATCTCTTCCTTGCTTGCGGACCGGGAAACTCCCAGAAGTTTGTAGTAGTCCTTATATTTCACGCTCATCTTGTAATTACTCCTTGAGTGATTGGACGATCAATATTTTCATCGTCACCCTATCAAAGTAATTCGAAGTTTGCGCAAGTCAAGCGTAATGATTGAAATTTAAAAATCCTCCGGCAACTCATAATCCTTCTTCTCAGCAACATAACAATAAACACAGCGATCCTTCTTCACGAAAAAACGGATCAATATCAGCCCGGCTATGAATCCGCCTACGTGGGCGGCCCATGCGACTTTTGCTGTTCCTTCTGCAAAGTGGCTGGATACCCCGGAAAAAACTTGGATCAGGAACCAGAGTCCGAGGAATAGGGATGCCGGAATTTTAAAGAAAAACGGGATGATGATTACAGGAAATAGAGTCAAAACCTGCCCGTGCGGGTACAAAAGCATGTATGCGCCCATGATTCCGGCAACTGCGCCGGATGCGCCGATTACCGGGGCACTGGCTGATGGGTTGATTGCCATCTGTATGCCGATGGCAATGAGTCCGCAGACTATGTAAAAAATGATGAACCGCCCATGACCCATGGCGTCTTCTATGTTGTCGGCGAAAATCCAGAGCATCCACATATTTATAATGATGTGAATCCAGCCGCTGTGCAGAAACATGTAGGTAAAAAGAGGCAGCACCCCGGCATCGGGGTAACCTGCGGCCACCGCCCATTCGGGATGGAAAAATCTTGCCGGGACAACGCCCAGCAGGTGGAAAAGAGTCAGCCGTCCCTGCGGGGTCAGCATTTGTTCGAAGGTAAAGACCGCGATGTTGAGGAACATGATTATCCGCAACACGTACGGGGTGTTTAGGCAGGGGACGTTGTCGCGGATAGGGATCATGGGGGATTTGCCTCTGTTTCAGCTTGAGATTGATGAATTTAAAATCAAGCCTAGCAGAAAATAATCATGATCTCCATTGCTCAAGCCCCATCAAAAAACGACCCCCGCTACATAAATGCAGCGGGGGCGTGACGAGATTGAGTTGGTAGGTAAACTAGGGGTACTCACTCCCTAACCGAACCTGATGCCGAAAGCGGGGTTGGACTTTGCGTAGAATTCTCTTTTGTATAATGGACTTGCATCCTAACAATTAATTAGTGTTCATTCTTCCGACTACAGTCCTGACCACTCGCCTCAGGTCTCACTTATAAAGTAACACACGGACCGGGTAAGTCAATACTCACAGGTGTGAAAACCTAGCTTTCATCAGGGCTGAACAGTTTTTCAAGGTAGTTCTCGAATGATGTTTCTTTGTCCTTGCGCATGGCTGCCAGAACTTCGAGAATTCGTCCTGTTTCCGAAGCAAGTTTAGCCAGATCAGCATCGTTTTCAATGATGGCGGTGCAGCAATCCATCTTGGCTTTTTCATCCCATTGCCATGAATCGAATACCGCAAGAATTTCGGGATCAAGGCCCCGCTTTTCGCGCAGTTCCCCGGTTCGTTTTTCAGCAGGGCAGCGCACTCCGATTACAGCATCAACCAGCTTCTTGGTGTGCCAGCCGCCTTCCAGCAGCAGGGGGATTTCAGCTACGGCCAGCGGTTCGTTTTCGTGGGTTTTGAAGAATTCCTGCACGTCATGCTGTACGATGGGGTGGATGATGTTCATGACTTCCCGGCGCAGGTCATCGTTTTCGCGCATGGCGGTGAAGAGCTCCGCTTTGTCTACGGCTCCGGTTTCATTGTCGATAAAACGGTTGCCGAATCTCTGGCGCAGCAGTTCCCATCCGGCTCCGTCTTTTTCGTATGAGCGGGCCACGGACTCATCCGCGCTGAAGGTGGGTACTTTATTGTCCTCAAAAATTTTAAGCACTGCGGATTTGCCGGAGCAGGGCATGCCGATGAGTCCGACCCGCTGTACTGATTTGTTCAGCTCCTTGAGCATGGTGATGAAATCTTTCGGCGGTGTCTGGGTGAAGCTCATTTCTTCACCGGAATCAGGGTGTGCAAAGGCGAGGGAGTATGCGTGCAGCATCTGCCGCTCAGCTATTTTGGCAAGCTGCTGATCATCCTGTTCCAGGCGGGCGTGCTCCATGGAACCGTATACCTGATCTCCCAGCAGCGGATGGCCGATGTGGGCCATGTGTACTCTGATCTGGTGGGTACGCCCGGTGTAAATTTTTACTTTAACGAGGCTGGCCCGTCCGGCGGGGTCGGACCACAGGGTTTCGTATTCGGACCGGGCATCGCGTCCGCCTTTGAGCACTACGGCCATTTTGGTCTTGTGAACCGGATGTCTGCCCATGGGTGCGTCGATCTCACCAAACGGACGTTCAGGAACGCCGTGCACAATTGCCAGATAGGCTTTGTTTACTTCGCGCTCGGCAAAGGCGGCGGACATGGCCAGACGGTCATGTTCGTTCAGGGCAACAGCGATTAATCCGGAAGTAAATTTGTCCAGACGATGCACGATTCCGGGCCGCCATTCATCCATGTCTTTGATCTCGGGGAAGTGATGGATAAGGCGATGGACAAGTGTTCCGGTAGGGCAACTTGGGGCTGGGTGAGTGGTCAGTCCGTCCGGCTTGTTGATGATGGCGATCCTTCCATCATTATATATAATGTCCAGCGGCAGATCTTCGGGGACCAGTGAGGTGAGTTCGGCTTCACCTTTCAGGGTAAGTTCTTCATTTCCCATCAGTTTCTGGTTCGGCTTTTTGCAGATTTTACCGTTTATCTCTGCAAAACCGGCCTTAATCCAGTCTTTTACTTTGCCGCGTGAAATCCCTTCTTCTTCAAGGACGCTGCCCCAGAATTTGTCCAGCCGGGTGTTGCGGTCAGAAAATCCTGCGGATTTTGTCCAGAGGAGCTGGTTCTCATTTTCTTGAAAATCTTCGTTATTGCACATGTAATTTATTCCATATTGGGTTATATTCGTATTCAGTAATTGGTTGCTTATTTGTAATTTCCAGTGATGCCAAGTGGATATGGTTTAGCTGGAAAATAATTGTTTTTTGTCTTGACTGTCAAAGCTGTGTCTTATAGAAACACGAAGTTTTGACTTTTCGGATTTTATAACAAATAACATGGGATCAAGGAGGCACCGTGGCGGTACATGTGGTAGACCATCCTTTGGTAAGACACAAGCTCGGCATTCTCCGTGAAGACGGCATCAGCACAAGTCGTTTTCGCGCTCTGGCTCAGGAAATTTCCAGACTCCTCACTTACGAGGCAACTAAAGACCTCGCAACCGAATCCAAAACCATCAATGGTTGGGCCGGTGAAGTTGAAGTTGAGGAAATCAAGGGTAAAAAAATCACCGTAGTTCCTATTCTCAGGGCCGGCCTCGGTATGATGGACGGCGTGCTGGACATGGTTCCCGGTGCCCGCGTCAGTGTTGTCGGTTTTTACCGTGACGAAGAGACTTTGCAGCCTGTCGAATATTACGTCAAGCTTGCAAGCAATATTAATGAGCGCATCGCGCTTATTCTTGACCCCATGCTCGCTACCGGTGGAACCCTGCTGGCTACAATCGATCTTCTCAAGAAGTCCGGCTGTACCAACATTAAAGGTCTGTTCCTCGTTGCGGCTCCCGAAGGGATTGAGAAAATTGTCAACGCCCACCCGGACGTTGATATCTACGTCGCGTCGATCGATGAAAAACTTAACGATGTAGGATACATTCTCCCCGGTCTCGGAGACGCGGGTGATAAGATATTCGGCACCAAGTAAATGTTTTTAAAGGCACCAAGTTCGGTGCCTTTTTTTTGGAAAAATTCTACGGAGATTACTAATGAGCACATCCAGTACTGAATATAACTTTCGGGCAAAAGACTTTGTCCTCGGCGCGCAGATGCTTTTCGTCGCATTCGGCGCACTCGTCCTTGTTCCCCTGCTGACCGGGCTTGATCCCAACGTGGCCCTTTTCACCGCTGGTGCGGGTACGCTTGTTTTCCAGGTTGTGACCAAGGGTAAAATTCCCGTATTTCTGGCTTCCTCTTTTGCCTTCATCGCACCCATCATCTACGGTGTGCAGACCTGGGGCATCCCGTCCACCCTCTGCGGTCTTGCCGCAGCCGGACTTTTCTACGTAGTGCTCAGCTTCCTGATCCGCTGGCGCGGTACCGATATCCTGAAAAAAGTTCTGCCCCCGGTTGTAACCGGCCCGGTGATCATGGTTATCGGTCTGATCCTCGCTCCGGTTGCTGTTTTCATGGCTGTGGGTAAAACCGGAGACGGTTCTGTTGTTCTGGTTCCCGAAAAGACCGCGCTCATCGTCTCCATGGTTTCCCTCGCGGTGACCGTTGCAGTTTCCCTGCTCGGTAAAGGCTGGCTCAAGCTGATCCCCATCCTTTGCGGTATAATTGCCGGTTACATTACTTCCCTGTTCCTCGGTCTGGTTAATTTTGATGCCGTTGCAGCAGCTCCGTGGATCGCAATGCCCAACTTCACTTTTCCCGAATGGAATCTCGAAGCCGTGCTGTTTATCGTTCCGGTAGCGATCGCCCCGGCAATTGAGCACTTCGGTGATGTTCTGGCCATTAGCTCTGTTGCTGATAAAGATTACGTAAAAGAGCCCGGTATCCAGAACACCATGCTCGGTGACGGTCTGGCTACCTCTCTCGCGGCTTTCCTCGGCGGACCTCCGAACACCACTTACTCCGAAGTTACCGGAGCGGTGGCTCTGATCAAGATTTTCAACCCCGCCATCATGACCTGGGCTGCAATTGTAGCCATGTCCCTCGCATTCTGCGGCAAGGTCGGCGCATTCCTCTCCACCATCCCCGTTCCGGTAATGGGCGGTATCATGGTTCTGCTCTTCGGTGCGATCATGGTTGTAGGTATGAACACCCTCGTACGTGCCGGTGAAGATCTCATGGAAGCCCGCAACCTCGCCATTGTGGCCCTGATCGTAATCTTCGGCGTGGGCGGCATGTCTCTGCCCACTCCTTTCAGCGATGAGTTCAGACTCGGCGGAATCGGCCTTGCCGGTATCCTCGGTGTTTTCCTGAACCTTGTGCTGCCGCAGCCTAAGAAGGAAGAATAGCAATAAGCCGGAAGGTTCCGGCATTGTATAAGTAGACTTGTGCTACGCTTATAAAATAAATCCATATTTATTTTATAGAAATCAAATTCAAATATGAATTTGATGGAATTGAGACTTGTGAGAGACTTGTCCGGAGACCCATCGGGGGTGTCCGGGCATTTCTCATTTTTTGCTTGCTGGGCAAAGGGCTGCCCGTTAGTTTGTAACCGGAACGAAGTCTCACGGTAGATATACCGTTACAAATAATAAGTAATTTGCGGAGAATGTAATGGATACAGGGTTTGAATATCCTGAACTGAAAGAACTGACTGCCGGGCGCAAGGTTGCCATGGCGGTCAGCGGCGGCGCGGATAGTCTGCTTTCACTGGTCCTGCTTAAAGAGAGCGGGGCGGATATTGTGGCGGTCCATGGCTGTTTTCTTGGGAAGGAAAAGGCCGAAGTCGCTGTTGCCGGGCTGGAGAAAAGGTGTGCGGAGCTTGATGTGGAGCTGCATGTCTTCGATCTTACTACCGAGTTTGACCGCTTGGTGGTGGAGCCGTTCGTTCAGGAATATCTTAAGGGGAATACCCCCAATCCATGCGCTCTTTGCAATCCTGAGATCAAGTTCGGTCTGCTTTATAATGCCGCACGCGGACTTGGGGCAGAGCTTCTCGGAACCGGGCATTACGTGCGCCTTGCCGAAGACGCGAATTACGGACGTGTTTTGGCCCGTGGTGCCGACATGGGCAAGGATCAGAGTTATTTTCTTTCCCTTGTCCCGCGCGATTCTGTTCTGAACGCTGTTTTTCCTCTAGGTGCTCACAGTAAGGACCAGACTTATGCCGAGCTGGAAAAGCGGGGTGTGGAAATTCCGCTGCCTTCAGAGAGTCAGGAAATCTGTTTTGTTCCCGACGATGATTACCGTCAGTTTTTGATCGACCGTAAGGTCAAGCTTCCCGGTCCGGGGATAGCGGTCCTTTCCGACGGCACTAAAGTCGGCAAGCACAAAGGTCTTTGGCGTTATACTCAGGGGCAGCGACGAGGACTGGGCATAGCATGGAAAGCTCCGCTCTATGTTTTGGACAAGGATATGAAACGCAATCTGCTCATTGTGGGTACCCGTGACGAGCTGGAAGCCGGGGGATGTGTTGCCGACGGTTTCAACTTTCTGGTTGATTTTGAACGCTGGCCGGAGACCGTTTTTATCCAGACCCGCTACCGACAGCGATCAAAGCCCGCAAGGGCTGCGCAGGTTGGCAGCAGTTTAAAATTTGATTTCATTGAGCCGCATTCCCGGCCTACGCCGGGTCAGATTGTGGCTGTATATACAGAAGAAGGTGCTGTTCTCGGAGGTGGTATCATCCGGGAATAGCCCCGGGAGATAGGCGTGTATATCGAGACGCAGAGACTGATTTTAAGGCCCCTTAAGCAGAGTGATGCCGGATTTCTTTCCGGTATGATGAAAGACCCGGATGTTTACCGCTATATTCTCAAGCAGGAGCCTTGGTCCGAAGGCAAAATTGATTCTCTGCTTCAGAAGCAGGAAGAGTTGTTTTGTCAGCAGGGTTATTGCCTGTTCGGAGTGGAGATGAAAGGCGGCGGAGGGCTGACCGGATATTGCGGGGTGCAGCCGCTGGAAGATTTTGCGCAATCCCTGCATGGCAAAGTCGGTATCAGCTGGGTATTTCAAAAGGATTACTGGGGAGCCGGGCTGGCAACCGAATCCGCTTCCGCATTTGTTGATTACGCTTATCGCGAAACAGAACTTAAGAACATTAAAGCTCTCATTCATCCCGCAAACCGAGGTTCCATGCGCGTTGCATCCAAGCTCGGCTTTGAGTTCGATGATCTGGTTTTCCGTAATGGAAGGCTACGCATCATGTATTCGCTTCTGAAAGAAAAGCATTGTAACGAACTCCGTACTTCCCATGCTCGGGAAGTCTTCTTTATGGAGCCGGGATATATTTAGTCTGGTGCTGGGTGAGTATTCAGTTAATATTTATGTGATTTAAGTTTTGCACGGCTCGAAGTCTCATTTGTCTCTGATACCGCTATATAAATATTTTACATTTCACGGGTTGACCTTTGCAGGGCAGGGGAGTATTACCTGATTCCAGAAAGCAGTAACTAAGATGTTGCCTTTCGAACATTTCAGCCCGGAAGGGTTAAATTTAAGTTAAAAATCTAATACGATTCTACTGGAATTTATTTTCGAATCGGTTTAAGAAGTTTTCATGGCAAAGGAAAAAAGAATACCGAAGCACAAGGGCGTATACATCCTGCCCAACCTCCTCACCGTGTCGAGCCTGTTTTGCGGGTTCCTCGCGATGAACTGGGTTGTGGAAGGACGGTACGAGATGAGTGCTGTCGCCATTCTGGTGAGCTGTCTCTTCGACGGTCTCGACGGAAAGGTGGCTAGGTTGACCGGAACCAGCAGTGAATTCGGCGTTCAGCTTGATTCTCTGGCGGATGCGGTTGCCTTTGGTGTTACTCCTGCGTTCATGGTCTATCACTGGCAACTCCACCAGTTCGGAAGACTGGGTATGCTGGCGGCTTTCTTGTTGATGGCCTGCGGTGTGCTCAGGCTCGCCCGCTTCAATGTTCAGTCAGGGACTACTTCCAAGGCTCATTTCATCGGTTTGCCCATTCCTGCGGCAGGCTGTACCTTGTCTACCCTGATCCTGTTCACCCCTTATATTCCTGAAAATCTCGCACAGAGTGTACTGCCCATGTTCACTCTGGTGCTTGTATATTGCCTCGCTTTTCTGATGGTGAGTACCGTCCGCTATAATTCTTTCAAAGAATTCGGTGTGTTCAAAGCTCATCCCTTCAGCTCCATGGTTACCGTTATTGCGCTCTTTACCATGGTTGCTTCACAGCCCAAGTTTCTGGGTTTTGTGATCTTTATTGGATACATTGTATCCGGTCCTATTTATACTATTTTCATTCTATCCCGCAGAAGCAATAAGCTACTAGGAAAGTCCTCCAAAGAATTGTCATAAGCTTTTCACTAGGTAGTTCTACAACTACATCCTGATTAGCTCATAAGGTGCCAGAATTCTTTAGGGGACGGTAAATTACCGAGTAGCTTAACCTGTTTCACTGTTTTATTCCCAATTTTTATTATAAACTGCAAATATTCTGTTCTTGCAGCCTCTTTTAGGAGATAGATAAATGTCTGATAAAGTTTACATTTTTGATACTACATTGCGTGATGGCGAGCAGTCCCCCGGTGCAACCATGAACATGGCTGAGAAAATCACCATGGCCCGCCAGCTGGAAAAGCTCGGTGTGGATATTATCGAAGCCGGATTCCCGGCAGCAAGTCAGGGTGACTTCGAAGCGGTAACTGAAATCGCCAAATCTGTCGGCGACATTCAGGTTGCAGGGCTGTGCCGGGCACTGAAAGCTGACATTGACCGCGCTTTTGATGCCGTCAAGCACGCTAAGAATCCCAGAATTCATACCTTTGTGGCTACTTCCGATATCCACATGAAGCACAAGTTCAACAAGGAGCCGGAAGAAATTCTGGAAATGGCCCGCAAGGCTGTGCGCCATGCGGTATCCCTGACTCCCAATGTTGAATTTTCCGCTGAAGATGCTTCCCGTTCCCGCTGGGATTTCCTCGCACAGGTTGTAGAGGTTGCCATTGCCGAAGGCGCAACCACCATTAACATTCCTGATACTGTAGGTTACGCCCAGCCGGACGAGTTCGGTAAACTCATCGAGTACCTGCTCAAGGAAGTGCCCAACAGTGACAAGGCAATCTTCAGCGTACATTGTCATAACGACCTCGGTCTGGCCTGCGCCAACACCCTGGCCGCCATCAAGGCCGGTGCCCGTCAGGCGGAAGTAACCCTTTCCGGTATCGGTGAGCGTGCCGGTAACGCAGCTTTGGAAGAAGTGATCATGGCTCTGCATACCCGCAAGGATTATTATGATGTAGAGACTTCCATCCTCACCGAAGAGCTGTTCCCCTCTTGCCGCAGATTGGCGACCACCATCGGTCAGCCCATCTCACCGTATAAGGCAATTGTCGGTGCCAACGCATTCGCCCATGAGTCCGGTATCCATCAGGACGGCATGCTTAAGAATCGCCAGACCTACGAGATTATGACCCCGGAATCCATCGGTAAGAAGGGCACTTCCATTGTTATCGGTAAACACTCTGGTCGTAACGCTCTGGGCAGCAAGCTCAACGAAATGGGCTATCAGCTGGATGACGAGCAGATCGGAAGGGTTTTCTCCGCAGTTAAAGCATTGGCTGACAAGAAAGAAGAAATTTTTGATGAGGACGTTGAAGCTCTCGTTCTGGAAGAAGCATATCGTATCCACGACCTTTACCGGGTAAAGGAACTCTCCGTATTTTCCGGTACTGCCGGGGTTTCCCCGCACGCAGCTATCGTGCTGGAAGACTTCAGCAAGGATAAGGAAAATCCGGAAACCATGCAGGAAGTGGGCTTCGGGGACGGTCCCATCAACGCGGTATTCTCCACCATCAATAAGATGGTCGGACGCGATCCCAAATTGGAACTTTATTCCGTAAACGCGGTTACCGGTGGAACTGATGCGCAGGGTGCGGTTACGGTTCATATTACTGACAACGGTTTTAAATCAATCGGGCGCGGTTCTGACGAAGACATTATCGTCGCCAGTGCCAAAGCTTATGTCAACGCTATCAACAGAGTTGAACGCATGAAACAGGAGAAGAATAATGGGTAAAACCTTAGCTGAGAAAATTTTACAGGCTCATACC
The DNA here is from genome assembly GCF_010470675.1 of Desulfovibrio sp. JC010. Taxonomy (NCBI): domain Bacteria; kingdom Pseudomonadati; phylum Thermodesulfobacteriota; class Desulfovibrionia; order Desulfovibrionales; family Desulfovibrionaceae; genus Desulfovibrio; species Desulfovibrio sp. JC010. Next base: position 194,909 of record NZ_VOIQ01000009.1, on the reverse strand, counting down.
GAAGAAACTGTGAAAGAGCCGGGACAGATCGTCCGTTGTAATGTTTCCATGGTGCTGGCCAACGACATTACCGCCCCGCTTGCCATTAAATCTTTCAAGGCCATGGGCGCGGATCAGGTCTTCGACAAGGACAAAGTAGCCCTTGTCTGTGACCACTTCACCCCCAACAAGGACATTGATTCCGCAGAGCAGGTCAAGGTTGTCCGTGAATTCGCCCACGAAAAGAACATCACCCACTACTACGAGGGCGGCGAAGTCGGCGTTGAGCACGCACTGCTGCCCGAGCTGGGGCTTGTCGGTCCTGCCGATATCGTAATCGGTGCCGACTCCCATACCTGTACCTACGGTGGTCTCGGCGCATTCGCCACCGGAATGGGTTCCACCGATATCGCGGGCGGTATGGCTCTCGGTGAAACATGGTTCAAGGTTCCGCCGACCATCAAAGTAGAAATTGAAGGTACTCCCGGAAAGTACATGGGTGCCAAGGATTACATCCTCAACCTCATCGGTACCATCGGTGTTTCCGGCGCGCTGTACAAGGCTCTGGAATTCAGTGGTTCCGTTGTGGACAATCTTTCCATCGAAGGCCGCATGACCATCGCCAACATGGCTATCGAAGCAGGCGGTAAGGTAGGCCTCTTCCCGGTTGATGCCAAGACCCTTGAATACTGCAAGGCTGCAGGCCGCACCGGAGACGTGGAAATGCGCGCCGATGCAGACGCAAACTACGAGCGTGTGGTCAAGATTAATGTAACCGGGATGAAGCCTCAGATTGCCTGCCCGCATCTGCCCGATAACGTCAAGCCCGTTGACGAAGTAAAGGATATGCAGATCCATCAGGCGGTCATCGGTTCCTGCACTAACGGTCGTATCGAAGACCTGCGTGAAGCAGCAGCTGTTCTCAAAGGCCGCAAGGCTGACAAGAACGTGCGTCTCATTGTACTGCCCGCAACCCCGAACATCTGGAAGCAGGCCCTGCGCGAAGGTCTCATTGAAACTTTCATGGAGTCCGGCGCAATCGTAGGACCCGCAACCTGCGGTCCCTGCCTCGGCGGTCACATGGGTATCCTTGCTGGCGGTGAGCGTGCAATCGCCACCACTAACCGTAACTTCAAGGGCCGCATGGGCAGTCTCGAGAGTGAAGTTTTCCTCTCCAGCCCCGCAGTAGCAGCAGCTTCTGCAATCACCGGTATTATCACTGACCCCGAAGCACTCTAAGAATAGGAGAATTTACATATGTCTATTAAAGGTACTGCACACAGAGTCGGGGCGCATATCGATACTGATGCGATTATTCCGGCCCGTTTTCTGGTTACCACCGATCCTGATGAACTCGGCGCAAACTGCATGGAAGGTCTTGAAGAAGGCTGGATCAAGCGCGTTAAGAAGAACGATATCATGGTCGCTGATGAGAACTTCGGTTGCGGTTCTTCCCGTGAACATGCCCCCATTTCTCTGCTCGGTGCCGGAATTCCGGTCGTAGTTGCCAAGAGTTTTGCCCGTATTTTTTATCGTAACGGTTTCAATATGGGCCTCATCCTCCTCGAAGTCGGTGATGATTTTGAAAAGCTCGGCGATGGCGATCAGCTCGAAGTTGATGCCGAAAAAGGCGAAATCAAGAACGTAACCACAGGTGAAACCATCACTTGTGCTCCGGTTCCCCCATTCATGAAGGGCATCCTCGACTGCGGCGGACTGGTAGAATACGTAAAAGATCGTCTCGCTAAATAGATAATTATTAGTGCCAGACAGGCTGTATTTCAACACGGTCTGATCATAAAAAACGGCGAAGCCTTACTAAAAAAGTTTGGGATTCTTAAACCCTTTTCAAAGGGTTTAAGGCCCCCGGCAGGGTCGCCGAAGGCATCTTAAAATAAAAGCGCGAAGCGCATCATATAGGAATTTTAAAATGAAAATATGCGTAATGCCCGGTGACGGAATCGGGCCGGAAATCATGGAGCAGGGCGTTAAAGTCCTGAACGTAATCGGCGAAAAATTCGGTCATAAATTCGAAACCACTGAAGCCCTCATCGGCGGCGCGGCCATTGATGCTACAGGCGGTCCGCTGCCCGAAGAAACCGTTAAGGCTTGCAAAGAGTCCGATGCTGTGCTGCTCGGTGCTGTGGGCGGCCCCAAATGGGATACCATTGATCCCGCAATCCGTCCTGAAAGAGGTCTGCTCGGCATCCGTAAAGAGCTTTCCCTGTTCGCCAACCTGCGTCCTGCGGCTCTGTTTTCCGAGCTGAAAGATGCCTGTTACCTGCGTGCTGATATCGTAGAGAAGGGCCTTGATGTAATGGTTGTCCGCGAACTGACAGGTGGCATTTATTTCGGCGAACCCCGCGGCACCAAGACCGAAAATGGCGAACGCATGGGTTACAACACCATGGTTTACTACGAGCACGAAGTGAAGCGTATTGCAAAGGTTGCTTTCGAAGCTGCCATGAAACGCGACAAGCGTCTGTGTTCCGTAGATAAAGCCAACGTTCTGGACGTTTCCCGTGTCTGGCGTGAAATTGTTATCGAAGTTTCCGAGGAATACCCCGAAGTTGAGCTTACTCACATGTACGTTGATAACGCCGCCATGCAGCTGGTGCGTGATCCTTCCCAGTTCGATGTCATTGTGACCGGAAACCTCTTCGGCGATATTCTCTCTGATGCAGCTGCAGCAATCACCGGGTCCATCGGCATGCTGCCTTCCGCATCCCTGGGCGCATCCAACCCCGGTCTGTACGAGCCTATCCATGGTTCCGCACCGGATATCGCAGGCGAGAACAAAGCCAACCCGCTGGCTACCATCCTGTCTATCGCCATGATGCTGCGTTACTCCTTCAACATGGCTGAAGAAGCAGATTGCATTGAAGCCGCAGTTGAAAAGACCCTCGCAGAAGGGCTGCGTACAGGAGATATCATGGATGAGGGCGGCAAGCTCGTAGGCTGCACCGAAATGGGCGAAGCCGTTATTAAGAATTTGTAAGATTGCCTCCGGCGGTCCTTTCGGGGAACCCTGCCGGGGGCCTTAAACCCTTTTGCAAAAGGGTTTAAGAATCCCAAAACCTTTTGTTAAGGCTTCGCCATGAAGTTTTGCAAATTTTGCTGATACGTAAGCCCTGCTGGATTTTTCGGTGGGGCTTATTTTCTTGTTTGGGCGCATTATGCGCCTTTTTTTGTGGTTTTTTGGAATCAGATTTAGCCTGACGGGAAAAAGAGTTGAGGCTATTTGCTTGAAATAATTGAGTTGAGTGATTTGGCCTCCTTTATGCAAAATTAATTGAAAAGAGTAATTAATTTCATAACAGGAGGCTTTTATGCTTATCGCTGTAAGTGCAAATAATTCCAATGCGGACAGCCCGCTCGAACCTCGTTTCGGTAGGGCTGCGGGGTTTATAATTTTTGATTCGGAAACAGAAGAATTCAGGTTTGTTGATAACGGCGGCAACAGCCAGTTGGCGCAGGGAGCGGGAATTCAAACCGCTCAGATGCTCGCGGAACAGGGAGTAGGTGCTGTTATTTCCGGGACTTTCGGGCCCAAGGCCGAGGCTGCATTGCAGCAGGGCGGAATACAGATGGTGACTGCTTCCGGGACTGTTCGTGAGGCAGTTAATGTGTTTGGCGGTTCTGAGCAGGCAGCAACAGCTACGTCTATGAATAATCAGCAGCCCGGTGCTGGAATGGGCATTGGGTCTGGGCGCGGCATGGGCGGTGGTTGTCGCCGTATGGGCGGAACCGGACGTGGAATGGGCATGGCAAACGGTGGACGCGGCATGGGCGGCGGAGGCCGTGGCATGGGCGGTCGAGGCATGGGGGGCGGCGGAATGGGCCGCAGGTCGTAGTTTGAAGTTAATCTGAAGTGAGAGACGAAATGACTAAAATCGGAATGATTCGATGTGAGAAAAATGAGCACAAATGTCCGCTGACCAATTGCATTAAATCTTACGACCAGACCATTCAGGGTTTCAGTGGTTATGATGAATGTTCATTGGCAGGTGTTTTTACCTGCCGTTGTCCGGGTGAAAACTTCACTGAGATGGTTAAAATATTAAAGGCTAAAGGTGCAGAATCAGTGCATGTTACTACCTGTTCCTTCTCCAAAAAAGAAGCAGATGGGTGGAAACTCGGCAATGGTTTCTGCGATAAAATTGATGAACTGGCCGGAAATGCGGCCTCAGAAGCAGGCATCCCGGTCACCAAAGGCACAGCCCATCTGCCGGAAGGGTATATACCTGAGGTTTTTAAGTCGTTTTAGGTAAACAGCTCGGCGAAGCCGTAATAAAACAAAAAATCCCGCATGGAGAGCCATGCGGGATTTTAAATTTTATTGCGTAAGGCGGTCTAGATCAGGCCGCTTTCTTTGAGCTGAGCTTCGAGCTTTGCCTTGCTTTCATCCATGAGCGGAACCAGCGGCAGCCTGAAGGATGTTTCGAATTTACCCATCATGCCCAGCGCGGTTTTGACCGGGATGGGGTTGGTTTCAACAAACATCATGCGATTTACAGGCTGCATTTTGAAGTGCAGCTCCTGTGCTTTTTTCATGTCGCCTGCGCGGAATGCCGCACACATGTCGGACATGGTTTTAGGCATGATGTTGGAGACAACGGAAATTACGCCGTGTCCGCCGAGGGAGAGCAGGGGCAGTACAGTGAAGTCGTCACCGGAAAGCACGCTGAAACCTTCGGGGCATTGTTCGATTACATCGGAAACCTGACCGAGGTTTGCAGTAGCTTCCTTTACACCGACCACATCGGAAACCTGATTCGCAATCATGGCGATGGTTTCGGGCATGCAGTTCAGACCTGTACGTCCGGGCACATTGTACAGGATGAAGGGCATGGAAGCCTCTTCGGAAAGGGCTTTGAAATGCGCCAGCAAGCCCGCAGGAGTAGGTTTATTGTAGTAAGGGGTAATCTGGAGGGTGGCGTCCGCGCCTGCCTGTTTAGCAAGCTTGGTCAGGTTTACGGCTTCTTTAGTATTGTTGGAACCCGCGCCAGCGATGACCGGGACACGTCCCTTGGCCTGCTCGACACAGATTCTAATAACCTCACCTTGTTCTTCATGGGTAAGTGTAGCCGCTTCGCCGGTAGTACCGCAGGGTACAAGACCGTCGATTCCCTGTTCAATCTGCCACTCGATCAGTTCGCGGTAGGCGTCCTGATCAATCTCTCCGTTTTTGAACGGAGTGACCAGAGCAGTGAATGCTCCTTGGAATGTCATTTTTAAAGCCTCCAAATTTAAATTACTTATCGTCCGAAATACCACTGAGCAGCTTTAAGACTTCCGGCTCCTCGCGAAGCTTTTCAGTCAGGGTCTGCAGGAACCATTTTACGTTCTGCCCGGAAGACCATTTAAAGTCTTCGGTTCGCGTGGGCCATTCGTAGATATCGATTCTGTTGACCGCTTTTCCGGTGGGATAGCTGCGTATCCACAAAGTCTTATTGTTTGCGTTAAGACTACCGGACATTCCCGGTCCGTCACCGCTCCCTAGGAGAATATCCGGAGGAGTCCCGCCAATGACCGGGTTGGCGAGAAATTTCTTCTCCCTGAAGTAACCCCATGAGCTCATGGCGATTACCAGATCCGCTTTTTCCCGTTGCTCCTTGAATAGTGTGGCGCATTCATCAATGAGATCGGGAGGAAGTTCGTCAGACCCTTTTTCAAGGTATGGAAGTATGATTACGGCTGCCTTCTTACCATGGGCAAGAGGCTTGGCTACAACCTGTGCTTCCGGGTTGCCGATCCAGTTTTCCGGAATTCCTTTGGGGGAATTTTGCAGAAAAACCATTTCAGCAGGACTAAGAATTCCTAAATCATAATTAATGATTTGGAAAGCTTCAGTCAGCGCATTTCGTTTTTTATCGGAAACTTTTTCGCCGGAAGTCGGCAGAAATTCATATGCACCGCCCAGCAGCAGGACATCATGTTTCTGTGCTGCACGCAAATCCTGAAGATATCCGGCCCGCCGGGCCAGTCCGCCAAGGGTTTTGCTTCCTCAGGTAGGGCAGGGGTTTACTGTCCCGAAGGTATTGGCAGTGTCGGCAATAGACAACAGTACATCCTTGCCGGCATGGGCCATTGTGGCACCCATGCTGGCAAGGATAAAAAAAGCAAATATGAGAAGGCGCATTAACCGTTCAAATACTCTTTCAGCTCTTTACCGGGACGGAAGAAAGGCAGTTTTTTAGGGGTAACGTCAACAACGTCACCAGTCTTGGGGTTACGGCCTGTGTAACCTTTGTACTCTTTCATCTTAAAGCTGCCGAATCCTCTGATTTCAACTCTGTCGCCGCGAACAAGCGCTTCTTTAATTGAATCGACAAATGCGTCAACTATTTCGGCAGACTCATCCACATGGAGGCCTTTTTCTTCCGCAAGACTCTTGATCAGTTCGCTTTTGTTCATGTCCTCTCCCAAATCATGTTGAGTGTGACAAGGCAGTGTTTTACCATTTCTAATACAACTATGCCGAAAAGTTACCCTTTTCGTCAAGCATAATTAATCGGCCAGTGTCGGAAATTTTTTCATGACAGGTCTTTCGCTGAGTCTGCCCATGTTTTCCATTCTGATCTTCTGAATTTTAACCGCGATATTCAGGATATCCCGGCTGGCATCAGATTTGGGAGCATACTTAATGAAAGGAATCTGCCGTCTTACAGCTTCAGTTACCGAGGGATCATACCGCACATAGCCCATATTTTTCAACTTAATATTCAGAAATTTTTCGCAGGCCATATTGAGCCGTTCAAAAGTTTCCCGTGCTTCTTTATCGTTGGAAGCCTGGTTCACTATTACGTTGAAATCACTGATGTTGTGCTGGGAGTGCAAAACTTTGATCAGGGCGTAGCTGTCGGTCAGCGAGGTCGGTTCCGGGGTGACAACCACAATTCTCATCTGGGTCATGGAGGCAAATGACATTACTGTTCCGTTAATCCCGGCACCGAGATCAAGCACCAGATACTGGTAGCCGCCCACCAGTTTGGTGATTTTGCTGAAGAGCAGTTCCTGCATGTCTTCATCCATTTCCACCAGTTCCGGAACACCGGAAGCTGCGGGCAGGATATCGAATTTTTTGCCTTCCTCAATGGGGACGACAATGTCCGAAGGCTTGGCTCCGCTGGTGAGCAGGTCTTGCATGTTGGATTCCGGGGAAATTCCCAGCAGTACGTCGAGGTTGGCCAGTCCGAGGTCGCAGTCCATGAGCAGCAGGCTGTTGCCCCCGGTATTCAGGGCGTAGGAAAGATTTAAGGAAAGGTTGGTTTTTCCGACTCCGCCCTTACCGCTCATGACAGCAATACTTAATGTTTTATTGGCGTTGATCATGTCTATATATTCCTTTAGTTGCCCGTGAATAAAAATTTCTTTTCATCCGCATGAACAAGGCTTTCCTTGGTCACGGATTCGAAATCAAGGATATCTGCTGTCTGGACCTGATCTTTGCCGGACTTTTTGGCCTCGTAAAGGGCCTTGTCAGCTTTGTCGATCAGTTCATGCATTTCAATGTCCACCATACCTTTGTAGCAGGAAATTCCCGCAGAAGAGGTCATTGAAAAATAGTCAGTACTGCCCGGTATGGAGAATTTCAGTTCCCGCACTTTTTCCAGCAGCCGTTCCAGCAGTTGTTGGGATTTGATTAACCCCACACCGGAAAAAATGATAGCAAACTCCTCTCCGCCGATGCGGGCCACAAGGTCGTAGCGCCTTGAATTGCGGGCCAGCAGCTCCGCGAAATCGATCAGCACTTCATCGCCTTTGAGGTGTCCCCAGTTGTCGTTGATCTGTTTGAAATCATCCAGATCAAGTATGGCAAGGCTGACCGGGGTCTTGTTCCTGCGGGACCGTTCAATTTCCTGATCAAGGGTCCGTTCAAAGACCCTGCGGTTGGAAAGCCCGGTCAGGGGGTCGTGCTCTGTTTTGTAGGAAAGTTCCTGCAGCACGGATTGGACATGGTTCAAATGCGGGGTCATGTTCCGGTCGAGGGGCATGGTCAGCCAGTCGTTCAGGCCGTGCCGTTCCGCGAGGATTTCCCACGCTTCAAGTGTCATGCCCGGGCAGACCCGCAATACGGCCAGTCCTTCCGGGCACTCATGGGAGGTGCATACTTCATTTTTTGTGCAGAACCTGTCCCGCACAGAAAGAAGTTCTTCCATAAGGCTGGCTTCATTTTCAGCGATGTACTCAGCGCTCATTGTCTCCGCCGTATGCGTCAAGCATGTATTTTCTGATCAGGCCGTCCAGCTCGCCGTCCAGAACCGCTTCAACGTTTCCGTCTTCGGCTCCGCAGCGATGGTCCTTGACCAGTCGGTAAGGTTGCAGAGTATATGTCCTGATCTGACTGCCGAATCCGATGGAATCTTTGGTGGCGTAGTCAGCTCTCTTGCTTTCTTCCTGCCGTTTAAGTTCCTGCTCGTAAAGCCGGGACTTGAGGACTTTCATAGCGGTTTCTTTGTTTTTCAGCTGCGACTTTTCATTCTGGCACTGAACAACAATATTTGTGGGCAGGTGGGTGATGCGCACAGCCGAGTTTGTCTTGTTGACATGCTGTCCGCCGGGACCGCTGGCCCGGAAAACATCCAGCCGGATGTCTTCGTCTTTTACTTCAATTTCAATATCCTGCGAAATTTCGGGATAAACATCCACCGAAGCAAAGGACGTGTGCCGCCTGCCGGAAGCATCAAAAGGGGAGATGCGGATCAGACGGTGGATGCCTGCCTCGCCTTTAAGAAAACCGTAGGCGTAAAGTCCCTCAATGCGCAGGGTTACGCTTTTAATGCCTGCTTCGTCGTCCGGCTGGTAATCGAGATAGCTGGTTTTCCAGTTCCGTTTGTCCGCCCAGCGCAGGTACATGCGCAGCAGCATTTCCGCCCAGTCCTGTGATTCTATTCCGCCTGCTCCGGGGTGGATTTCCAGAATGGCCGTGCTTTTGTCCTCAGGACCGGAAAGCAGGGCTGCCAGTTCGGTCTGTTCCACAAGCTTGGCAAGTTTATCAACGTTTTCGGCAAGGGCTTCAAGGATTTCCTGCTCCTGCTCTTCCGAAGCCATCATCAGCCATTCTTCCACATCATCCTTGCTGGAGGAAAGAGCTTCGTATGAGGCAATCTTTTCTTCAAGCATGGATTTTTCACGCAGTACCGGGGTCAGGGCATCCGGTTTGTCCCATGCGCCGGGTTTGCTCAAATCGTGTTCTATTTCTTCAAGTCTTTCTTTGCTCTGTGCGTGGTCAAAGACGCCCCCAGAGGGATTCGTATTTTTCTATACTGTCCAGTGCCTTGGATCTAAGGTCTGAAAATTGAAGCATTTCCGGTGTTATTCCTTTATATTTTAATTCCCGCCGGATTTTTGCGGCGGCTTATGATTATCCATATGGCGAAAAGCAGAGTCAGTACCAGCGGGGTACGGGTAACTGCTTTATAGTTTGCATGGTAGAAAGTCTCGCCGCTCAGGAGTTCCGCCTTGGCGGCTACTGCGGCATCAACAAACAGCCCGGTAGCATGGCTGACCCGGCCCAGCGGGTCGATGCAGGCGGAAATTCCGGTATTGGTGCCCCGGATCATGTACCTTCCCTGCTCAACTGTTCTCATGGTTACGAGGTTCAGGTGCTGGCGGGGAGCGGAGGTGTTTCCGTACCATGCGTCATTGCTGATGTTTATCAGTATGTTGGCACCTTTTTCCACCCGTTCCTGTGCCAGTTCAGGGAAGATACCTTCATAGCAAATGAGCATACCCATAGCAAGGTCGCCGGTGCGCAGCGGACTGGCATCCGAGCCGGGTAAAAAGTCTCCGGCACCCTGCACCAGTTTGCCGAGCGGGAGAATATCTTTAAGCGGGATATATTCGCCGAAAGGAACCAGATGGGATTTGTCATACCAGTCCATGTACTTCTTATCCGGCGAGATGAGATAGGCCCGGTTGTAGAGGGAGAAATTACCCTTGCTGTGCAGTACGTAGCCCGGAGCCCCGGTCAGGACCGGGGTATTGGTTTCGGAAGCAAAGTTGACGAGTTCCGCACGCATGATTCCGCCATCCTGCAGGTAAAAGGGCATGGCTGTTTCCGGCCAGACTACAAGATCGGTCTTATGCGTAACCTGCCTGCTCAGGTTCAGGTATTTTTCGAAAGTTGTTTTTTTGTATTTGGCGTCCCATTTTCTGGCCTGATCAATATTGCCCTGAATGATGCCGATGGAGGTGTTTCCGGTCTTCTCAAGATCAGTAAATTGTTGCGGACTGGTGCGTACTCCGCCGAGAATGATGATCAGGGCTACGACAGATATGGTCCAGATTTTGGCGGGATTGGATATTTTCCAGACCAGAATGGCCGTAGCCACTGAAACCAGCAGCCCCGAAAGTCCGTAGGCTCCGATAAAGGCCGCGCTTTGGATCCATTCCGGCCTGAAAGCCATGGCAGAGGATAGGGTCATCCACGGATAGCCGGTCAACAGCACTCCCTGCGCCGTCTCCATGCTAGTCCAGAGCAGACCGCTGAAGATACAGAGCGCAAAGGGCGGAAGTGCCCGCGCAGCGTGGTTGAGAATATAGGTATAGATACCGTAGTAAGTACCGACAATCATGCCCACAAGTATGGGGCATGGTATGGCCAGTGCCCATGACAGGCCGCCGTAGACTCCCACCGGATATGCTATCCAGTACATGCAGGCTATGCCCGCCAGTGAACCCGCAATCCAGCCCCGTTTCAGGGCCTTGCGCGGTGATGCGGCAGAAAAAGCGATAAAGCCCAGTGCCAGCGGAAAGCCTAGAATGGCAGCGGGTAAATGAAGCAGGGGATTGGCATAACCAATCCCCGCTGAAAACATTGCAATAATAATCGGAACAGCTGGATGCATTCTAATTTCCGGTGGGCGGGTCAATGAGGATGGAGATGATCTGTTTGGCATCCCCTTCATGAACAGTGAACTTATAACCTGAGATATTAATAAATTCACCTACATGGGGAATGCGTCCGGTCAGTTCAGATATGTATCCGCCAATGGATTCCACATGCTCTGAATCGAGGGTCAAGTCCAGCTTCTCAGATACCTCGGTAAGGGGAACCCTGCCGGAGATCAGGAATTTTCCACTTTCCAGTTCTTCGAAATCCGAAGGGCGGTCCGCGTCGTGTTCATCGGAAATATCGCCGACGATTTCTTCAAGCACGTCTTCCATGGTCAGCAGGCCGGATGTTCCGCCGTATTCATCCTGCAGGATTGCCAGATGAACGCGTCCGGCCTGAAATTCCTTGAGCAGGGCTTTGATTTTGATGTGTTCGGAAACAAAATAAGGCTTGCGCATGATTTCATCAAGCGGCGTATCGGTCTTGCCTCTAAGTAGAGGGGCAATGATATCTTTGGCGTGGATTATGCCGACTATTTTGTCTTTGGTTTCCTGAAAAACAGGAATGCGGGAATGTCCGTGCTCAATGATCTCTTCGGCTACTTCAGCAAGGGTGCTGTTAAGCTCGACTCCGACCATATCCGTACGGGGAATCATGATTTCACTGGCTTCGGTGTCCTTTAATTCAAGGACATTGAGCAGCATGGAAACGACTTCGTCCTTGATTTCACCGTCTTCACTTGCTTCGAGGATGTGTTCTTCAAGGGGGGCGTCTGATTTTTTAAAGATATTGACCATTTTGGCCCACAATCGGCCTTCAGAACCGTCGTCCAATTCAATTCTCCTTTTTGCGGTTAATCCATGTATTTTGAATAATGAAAATCAGATTTATGCTTATATCTACTTATTATGTGCCATCGGTGTCAACATCCGACTGCTTATAAAGTACCATCTGCTTCGTTGCTGCGAATAACCCTGAAACTCACGTATGTCTGTATACGCATCGTTCCAGTGTTTTTCTTGCGCCTTGCATCTGGCACTTTCTAAACAGTCGGTTAGATTTTTTTACTCGTTACCTTCACGGTAAAGTTCCAGATAGAGGTTGTAGGTCCAGTCATCCATTTCCGGGCAGCCGTTCTGGGTTACCCGTTCCCATTTGGGTTTTTTGCTGTCCTCATCAAAGCCCATGAACTGGGATTCGAAGGAAAGGCCGAGCTGGGCGCGGCCCTGTGTGGGGTCAATGAATATCCGCCTGATCTTGGTCACAAAAAGATGACGCACAATACCCCGGTCTCCGAAATCAACGAGACTCATCAGGACTAAAAAGTTCTGCCCCTTGTTCAGTTTGAACTGGGCAGCCCGTTTTGAGGTCATATGGGTCAGTTCAAGGGATAGACCGCCCCCTGAAATATCGGAAAGAAAAATGCCGGCATCTTTGCCGCCCATGAATCCGGGAGCATATTCGCCGTTGGTTGCAATGAATTTCAGTCCTGCGGCCACCCCCTGTTTGGTGTCCGGGATGATGTTTACATAGTCGTAATGACGTGAAGGAGGAGACACGCGCAGGAATTCACGTTTCTGGGTCTGCTCTATGTATTCCGGGAAATCAATGGTCAGGTTGTAATATTGCGAGCCCTTGGTTTTAACTTCGGTTATGACTGAGCTGAAGTTGTAAAAGATGACCATGCCCGCCTGTTTGGCCGGGACATGGAAAAATCCGGTTACCTCACGTCCGAGCCATGACTGCCCGATTTTTCCGTTAGCCGGGATTTCAAGGGTGATGCGGTCAGTTATATCATCAATGGCGCAGGCTATTGTGCGTCTCTTTTCAGATTTTGCATGGAAGCTGAGATCAATTTTGGATCGGTATACAAGAGCCGTTTCAAATATTTTTTCAAGCTGGTCTTTGTCTGTTATCCAGCTCATGGGAACAGCGTTCAGCTTTTTTTTCAGCTCCCTGTTGTTGTACCAGAGAACAGCTGCAACTATGGCGACGATACAAAAGCCTACAACGATAAGCATGTTGACTGTCTGCTGAGGGAGACCCGTATCTCCGAACCCGCGCAGGGTTTTGTATAAAAATTCCTGATCTACTGCCATCTGCTACAGCCTTGCTTGAGTGTTAAAGCTCTTTTTTTACTTATACTTATTTTTTATTATTTTGAAAAGTAAATGCTTTAACAAGCAGACAAAATATATTAAATGGCACCGATTTTTTTCAAATGAATCTCAATTGATGAAACTGCTGCCGGGGTAATTCCGGAAATACGGCTGGCCTGTCCCAGTGTCAGCGGGCGTACTTCTGTAAGTTTTTCAACAGCTTCACGTGTAAGTCCTGCAACTTTAGCATACTCAATGTTGTCCGGGATGCTGACCGATTCCATCTTGCGGAATTTATCCACCAGTTCCTGCTGGCGCACAAGATAACCTTCATATTTAATTTGGGTTTCTGTTTCAGCAAGAATGTCTTCAGCGTAGTCCGTAATCTGAGGCTTGAAGTGGGCCATATCCGCAATGGAAAGTTCCGGCTGGCGCAGCAGGGCCGCAAGGGGGACAGCTTTGTTGGGTACGGTTCCGCCGATTTTTTCCATGATTTCGCGGGTGGGTTTGTCCGGTCTGATCTGGGTGTTGTTCAGCAGTGCCAGAGCTTCATCCAGACCTTTCTTTTTGGCAGAATAAAGCACCCAGTGCTCATCTTTAACCAGACCCAGTTCGCGGCCTATTTCAGTGAGGCGCAGGTCGGCATTGCCTTCACGAAGCAGCAGTCTGTATTCCGCGCGGGAAGTGAACATGCGGTATGGTTCCTGAGTTCCTTTGGTGACAAGATCATCAACCAGCACGGCAATGTAGGCCTGATCGCGGGAAAGCAGGAAGGGGTCGCGTCCGGTCAGTTTGCAGAAAGCGTTGCAGGCGGCCCAGAGCCCCTGTGCCGCAGCTTCTTCGTAGCCGGAGGTGCCGTTGATCTGCCCGGCCAGATAAAGGCCGGGAAGTGTCTTGGTTTCAAGGGTCGGCAGCAGTTGGGTGGGCGGTACGAAATCATACTCAATGGCGTAACCCGGACGCACGATTTGGGCCTGTTCCAGCCCTTCGATGGAATGGATCATGCGCTTCTGTACGTCCAAAGGAAGGCTGGTGGGGATACCGCTGGGATAGACCTCAGGGCTTTCGTACCCTTCAGGTTCAAGAAAAATCTGGTGGCGTTCCTTTTCAGGAAATCTGGCAACCTTGTCTTCAATGGACGGGCAGTAGCGCGCTCCGGTGCCTTTGATCACCCCGGTGAACATGGGCGAGCGTTCAAAGCCGCTGCGGATGGCCTCGTGGGCCTGTTCATTAGTGTAAGTGATGTGGCAGCTTACCTGCGGCAGTTTGATTTCGGTAGTGCGGAAGCTGAACGGCTGCGGTGGATCATCACCGCGCTGTTCTTCCAGTTTATCATAATCAATGGAATCCTTGAGCAATCGGGGAGTGGTGCCGGTCTTGAGGCGTCCCAAAGTCAGTCCGGCCTCTTCAAGGCTTTTGGACATGCCCACAGAAGCAGGGTCTCCCATGCGTCCGCCGCTGAAATTCTCCAGCCCGATATGCATCAATCCCTGCAAGAAAGTTCCCGTGGTCAGCATCACGGAACGGGAATGAAATTTTTCACCGATCTGAGTCACAACCCCGGCAGCTTTACCATCCTCAACGATCAGGGTTTCAGCCATAGCCTGCCGGACCCAGAGATTGTCCTGCGCAAAAATATCTTTCTGGACCACGCGCATATACTCATTGCGGTCCATCTGGGCGCGGCTGGCGCGTACTGCCGGGCCTTTGCGGGTATTCAAAATGCGGAACTGGATTCCGGCTTTATCAGACCAGATGCCCATGTAGCCGCCCAGCGCGTCAATTTCCTTAACCATATGACCTTTGGCAAGACCGCCGATGGCCGGGTTGCAGGACAAATGCCCGATGCGGTCCACATTGATGGTCAAAAGCAGGGTCTTCAGGCCCAAATTGGCAGCAGCCATTGCAGCTTCGCAACCCGCATGGCCTGCGCCGCATACTATGAGGTCAAATTTTTCTGGCGGAGGAGATTTTTTGATCATGATTTTGATGCCTCCGGCGGCTGGGGAAGGGGAAACTCTTGCAAGAGTTTCCCCTTCCCCAGACCCCATCCCCTTCAGAACCTTTTATCGGGCTTCGCCGGGAGGTCTTATTAAATTTGTTGTGAAGTTAATTTCTACTTTTCTGTTCAGTGCTTATGGCACAATTTAGAAATATAGTAATTAATATAAACAACTAAAAGTTTTTGGGATTCTTAAACCCTTTTTACAAAAAGGGTTTAAGGCCCCCGGCAGGGTCGCCGAAGGCATTCTTAGAATGGCAGAAGTGCCATTACTTTTGCGTCATTGAGGGTATTGCTGATGGACCCTTTTTCGTTGGGCTGGTGGGCCTGATGCAGCAGGGTGGACCAGACAACGGTCTGGTAGCCCAGCTCGCGCAGATGTGCGGCAACGGTTCCGCCGCCGATTCCGCCCGGTTTTGCGTCCACACCGTAGACTTCCTTGACCGCGAAACATACTTTTTCAACGATTTCGGCATCAGCCGGGGTAGGCGGTGCTGCCTGACTTTTGCTTTCAATATCTACGGAAATTTTTACGCCGTATTCCTCGGCTACGTAGAGAGCCATGCCTTTGACCTGATCAATTACTTCCTGCAGGTCGTAGCTGGGCAGGATGCGGCAGTCGATGTAGAAAACATCTTTGCCGGGAATGGTATTGATGTTTTCCACGTTGGCTTCTTTTTTAGTCGGCTCGAAAGTGGAGTAGGGCGGAGAGAAAAGTTCGTCTTCCTCATCAAAATGGTATTTTAGTTCCGGAACCTCCATGATCATGGCTGCAGCCGCGACAAGGGAGTTGACGCCCTGCTCCGGTGTGGATGCGTGGCACTGCTTGCCTTCCACTGTGACCTTGAACCAGATGGAGGATTTTTCCGCGATTTCCACCAGTGCGGAATCGGGTTCGCCGGAATCGGGTACGAGGAAAAGGTCGTTCTTTTTGAACAGGTCGCCGTGTTCTTTGACCATGTATTCAAGACCGTAGTGGGAGCCTGTTTCTTCGTCGGAGACAAAGATGAGGCCGACGTTGATGCCCGGAGTCATGCCGGAATCCATGAGTGCCTTGGCAGCGAGAACGGAACTGACCAGTCCCTGATGATTGTCTTCCACGCCGCGTCCGTAGAGGGCATCTCCGTCCTGCACCATCTTGAAAGGATCGGTATCCCAGAGGCTCAGGTCGCCTACGGGAACTACGTCCATGTGGGATATGATCCACAGGGTTCTGGAGCTGTCCTGTCCGGGAATAACGGTGACCAGATTGGGTCTATATCCGCACTCCACCCGATTATCCGGGGCGTTGTATGATTTCACTTCCCCGAATCCGTTCTCCTTGAGATATTCGGTGAGGAAATCCGCTTTTGCTTTTTCCCCGGTTCCATTGTTGGTGGGACCGATGGCGGGAATGGCAACCAGCTTGGCGTGGAGGTCGAGAGCTGCGTCTTTCATGTCGTCGATTTTTGAAAGAAGCTGAGTGGGCATTGGTGTTTCTCCGGATATGCGTCAGATACAGGGTTGTGGAAATCAGTTTATGTTTCAGCGTACCAAAGAGAAGAGCCGGAACAAGTCCGGCTCCCATGATACACGAAATGAATCGGTTGAAAAACACTCGTTAAGAATGTTTTTCCGGTAATATGCAGTTAACGACTTGCCTGAAAAGACAGTGTTCGCGTGTAACTTGCATCATTTCCACAAAATATAATTTTGCGGATAGAATTTATTAATTCAGATGCTGAGTTACTAGCGACCGCGTGCAGCACGCTTGGATGCTTTAAGCGGGTTAACTTTAACTTTACCTTCTTTGTCAACACCGGCACGCACGTGGGTGGCGAAGTTGCATACGCTGTGGGACCACTTTTTAGCGGGCTGAGCGTAGCTGGGACAGTATTTGGAACCTTCGAACTCAACTGCGCGTTCACAACCGTCACATTTTTCAACAACGGTTTCGAGAATTACGCCTTTGTAGGAAAGACCTTCAGCAGTCATTGCTGCACCTTCGAGTGCGTGTACTCTTGCATTCTTTTTAGCCATGTAGCGCCTCCTGTTTGGCAAGTCGCTTGCGAACAAGCGTTGTTTTATCTTTAAATATCTTTGCTTGGAAAAGCACAAATGCATATGCAGTCTTCCCCTATGTTGTCAAGGAAAAAACGCATTGCAGATTTCAAAAAATATCCACTCAGCGGTTCTCAAGCCGCTGTAAAGCCCATTCGACGGCCTTTTCCGCTTCTCGTGAAATAGTTTCCACGTCCACGGTCAGAAATTTTCCATCCCGGTAAAGAACCTTACCGTCACAGACTGTCAAGCGGACATCCTGTCCCCCGGCGGAGTAAATAACGTGCGAGAGGGGGTTGTATACAGGTTTAAGGTGCATCTTGTCCATATTTATAGCGATGATGTCCGCTTTCATTCCTGTCTCAAGTTTTCCGGTATCATGAAATCCCAGAAAATCAGCACCTGAAACAGTTGCCATGTCAAGAACTGTCTGGGCGGGCATGGCTTCCGGGTCCTGCAGGAAACCTTTTTGGAGCAAGGCAGCGGTGCGCATTTCATCAAACATGTCCAGATTGTTGTTGCTGGCAGCACCGTCAGTTCCCAGCCCGGCAGTTACCCCGGCTTCAAGGAATTTGGTCAGCGGACAGATGCCCGAACCAAGTTTGAGATTGGACTGCGGATTATGGGCGATCATGGCCCCTGCATCCTTAATCCAGCCGATTTCTTCATCAGTTACATCCACACAGTGATGCAACCGGGTGCGTTCGCGGAGTAATTCGTATTCTTTTAATATCTGAATGGGCCTTTTTCCGAAAGTTTCCAGCGTAAGCTTGGTTTCCGGCACGGATTCCGCAGCATGAATCTGCCAGAGCAGGTCCAGCCGTTCGGCAAGTTCCATGCTCTCGGCAAGCTGGTCGGGATCGGTGGTGAATACCGCGTGGGGCGTGACAGCAGTCCTGATCCGTTCATGGTCGGCAAACTGATCATGCAACGCTTCAATAACATCCCATGCATCCTGCGCTGTTTTGAAGAACGGCGAAGGAAATTTGAAGAAACCCTCACCCAAAACCGCTTTCATCCCGGTTTCATCAACTGCCTTGCCAACTGCATCTTCATACATGTAGCCATCAAAAATAGCAGTGGTGCCGCTGGCAACCATTTCTGCACAACCCAGCCGGGCACCCAATTCAACCAGGTCTTTGGTTAAGCCCGATTCAATGGGAAACATGTAATTATGCAACCATTCCAGCAGCGGCAGGTCGTCGGCCACCCCGCGCATGAGAGTCATAGGCACGTGGGTATGGGCGTTAATCAAACCGGGCAGGATAACGGATTTGCCGCAGTCAATTGTTTCATCCGCAATCCATGCTGATTCAATATCAGTCTGCGTGCCTACAGAGGAAATGACGGAGCCACTGACAGCAATGGCTCCGTTTTCTATAAGTTCGCGTTCATCATTTTGGGTGAGAATGTATGAACTCTTGATGATTAAATCACATTTATTGGGTTGCATTAAATATTCTCAATAGTCTTGATCAGCATTGAGGTAACGTTTTCCGCATTAGCCTTAAAAATAGCAAGAATATCATCCCATGTGACAGGTGCTTCATCAGTCTTCCAGCAATCGTAGTCGGTAGACATGGCTACTGCGGCGTAGGGGATTCCCGCTTCATTGGCGAGGATGGCTTCGGGGGCGGTGGACATGTTGATGATGTCTGCACCCCATGCGCGGAACATGTGTGATTCTGCGCGGGTGGAGAAACGCGGGCCTTCGATGGTTACCACGGTGCCTTTGTCATGCACGGTAACACCTAGTTCATTGCAGGCTGCGGTCATCTTGGCGCGCATGTCGGCATCAAAAGGTTCGGCCATGGGAGTGTGGGCAGGGGCGTGTGGCTCAAAGCTTTCGAAAAATGTGAGTTCACGCTTGCGGGTGAAATCGATGAACTGGTCGATTATGACCAGATGTCCGCGGTCGATCTCCTCACGCAGAGAGCCTACGGCAGTGGTGGCGAGAATGTAATCGCAACCGAGGTCCTTGAGAGCCTGAATGTTGGCGCGGTTGTTGACGTAGGTCGGGGGGATGGTGTGTTCGCGCCCGTGGCGGCCGATGATGTGGACTTCTTTGCCTGCGATTTTGCCCGACCTGATGGGGGAGCTGGGTTCGCCCCATTTATTTGAAACTTCAGAATCTTTTGCGTCTTTGAGGATGTCCGGATTGTCCAGTCCGCTGCCGCCGATGATGCCGATAACTGCCATGGTAGTTTTTCCTTGTCTGCAAAGGTGAAATAAAAGAAAAAACTCCTGCTGCAATCTTTATGATCACGGCAGGAGTTTTGAAATGTCCTGATTAAAGCTGGATGAGGCTTGTGGTTTCAATTCCGCCCAGCTTGCTCTTTCCGTCAAGGAAGCTGAGTTCGGCGATGAAGCCCATGGCGGATACGTTGCCGCCTGCTTTTTCAACCAGTTTGACCATTCCTTCTGCTGTTCCGCCGGTGGCAAGAACATCATCGATGAGCAGCACGTTTTCATCTTTGGAGACTGCATCAATGTGCATGCTCAGGTTGTCGGTGCCGTATTCAAGGTCGTAGCTTACGGAGATGGTCTCGTAAGGCAGCTTGCCGGGCTTGCGGATGGGTACGAAGCCTATGTTCAGCTTGCTGGCCAGCGGTGCGCCGAAGATGAAGCCACGGGCTTCTGCAGCAGCGATCTTGTCTATCTTGTAGTCGGCAAAGCGTTCTGCCAGCTGGTCGATAGTATATTGGAATGCTTTGGGCTCGGCCAGAAGCGGGGTGATGTCAAAGTATACGATTCCTTCTTTGGGAAAGTCGGGAATGTCGCGGATATAATCCCTCAAATTCATGAAGTTCCTCCATCGGATTTATTTAATGTCTCTGGGGTAAATGCTTTCCGTGCTGTTGTCAAAGTTAAGAGCAATAGTTTGAATAAAAAAGGCGGAGCCGGTGTTAATGGTACCGACTCCGCTTTTTGCGCTGTATTATGGCTTAATTTGCTTAAGTCAGGGAATTCTTCATGCCCTCGGCACGGGTGCCGCCGCTGCCGCTGGTGCCGTTGGCTTTGTTCAGCTGGCTTTGCAGTTCTGTCAGCTGTCCCTGATACTGCAGCAGTTCGTTCTGTTTTGCTGCAATCTGGTCCTTGTTCTTCTCAGGATCCTTTTGCAGCTTTTCGATTTCTTCCTTAATCTTTTCTATCTGCTCTTTTACCTTTTCAATCTGCTGCTCGATGCTTGAACTGGATTCGGAATCGGTTTCTGAGCTTTTGTCAGTTGCGCCGGTTCCGGATTTCAAGGAAGTGGCCAGCTCTTTGCCCTGCTGGGAAATGGTAACGGTGTCGCCGTCATCTTTGTTTCCCATGGTCAATCGGGTGGAAGTTATTTCGGTTTTTTCAGCCGCAGCAGTCTGGGCGGTGGATGTTGCGTATGATTGCTGCGCATCTGCGCCGATACGAAAGTCGAAACTCATATGGCTATCCTCTTTTTAGAGTTATAAGCGGTTTACAAATTCCGTATCGGCGGGGTTTAAGATTACTTTAGGGTTGTTTATTTATTTTTATTTTAATGCGGACAGGTGATGAAGAAGGTGATGGAAAGCACGCACAGAATCCACAGACCCGGTGATACCTGATCAAGCTTACCGGTTACGGCCTTCATCAACGGGTAGGCGATGAATCCGGCGGTCATGCCGATACCCAGATTGTAGGTGAAGCTCATGAGGGTGATGACTAGAAAAGCGGGGACCAGTTCACTGATGTCATCAAGCTCAAGTTCCTTGCAGGGGGCGAGCATGAGCATGCCTACCACAATCAGGCTGGGACCGTAGGCGCAGGCCGGGATCATGGTCAGTATGGGCGCGAGGAACAGGGCGGCGAGGAAGAGCAGGGCTGTAGTGACTGCGGTCAGCCCGGTGCGGCCTCCGGCCTCAATTCCGGTGGCTGATTCAACGAAGACCCCGGTGGTTGTAGTTCCCAGCAGGGATGCGAGTACTGTGGTTACAGCATCGACCAGAAGCGGACGTTCGATGTGGGGCAGATCTCCGTTTTCGTCCAGCAGTCCGGCCCGGTGGGATACAGCGTAGAGGGTGCCCATGGTATCGAGAAAATCGAGCACAAAAACGGTCAGGATTACGGAAATGAAACCCCAGTTCAGCGCGCCCATGATATCAAGCTGGAACATGATCGGTTCAAGGGATGGCGGTGCGCTGAAGAAAGCCTGAGGCAGGTCGGCAACGCCGATTCCGATGGCGAGGCAGCTGGTGATGAGAATGCCGATGATTAATGCGCCGTTGACTTTGCGGGCCATGAGTATGGCGGTAAGGAAAAAGCAGCCGATGGCCAGCAGCACCGGAGCACTGGTCAGATCGCCGATGTGGACAGGGGCTCCCGGTACGCCGATGCTGACGATTCCGGTGGTGTTCAGTCCGATGAAGGCCAGAAAGAGTCCGATACCGACTACGAAAGCATTTTTGAGGCTTTTGGGAATGGCCTTGATCAGCCATGACCTGATTCCGGTAACTGTGAAAATAATAAAAAGTACCCCGCCGAAAAAGATTGCGCCCAGTGCGGTCTGCCATGTATGTCCCATGACCTTGACCACGGTAAAGGCGATGAATGCGTTCTCGCCCATGTACGGAGCGACAGCAAAGGGGCGTTTGGCGTAAATCCCCATGGCCATGGTTCCGAATACGGCACTGATGATGGTTGCGACCATGCTGGGGCCGAAGGGAATGCCTGCAGCTTCAAGAATCTTTGGGTTGACGATGATGATGTATGCCATGGTGGCGAACGTGGTCATCCCGGCCATGATTTCCCGGCTTATAGTGGAGCCGTTTTTGCTTATTTCAAAATAGTTGTCCAGAAAACTCATGTGTCTCTCCTGAGGAAAATTTAGCATACGCGAAAATATGCGGCATTAGGTTTACATATATAAATTAGGTGGGCAACCTTGAACTTGCATAACATGGGTTGCTGAAGATAAGGGTTAATTTTAAGTAAATATATTTCGAAACGGAGTATTTGTGCAGATAAAACACAGAGCCAAAAAAAGCCTCGGACAGAATTTTCTGCAGGATGCTAATATCG
This sequence comes from Desulfovibrio sp. JC010, assembly GCF_010470675.1. Lineage (NCBI taxonomy): Bacteria > Pseudomonadati > Thermodesulfobacteriota > Desulfovibrionia > Desulfovibrionales > Desulfovibrionaceae > Desulfovibrio > Desulfovibrio sp. JC010. The sequence goes on along the minus strand of NZ_VOIQ01000009.1, from coordinate 172,912 downwards.
CTCGTAAAATAGTGGACAGCCTCAAGATCACTGAGGCCGATTCAATTATTGAAATCGGTCCCGGTCAGGGTGCTTTGACTAAATTTATCCTTGAAGCCGGGCCGGAAAATCTGACTCTGGTGGAAAAGGATCGCGATCTCGCCCCGGCACTGGAAGCGGAATATCCGGAAGCCAAGGTGGAGCTTGAGGATGCCCTGAAGTTCGACTGGGCCGGGCTTGATGCTGATAAAAACTGGAAAATTGTGGGTAACCTGCCTTACAATGTGGCCTCGAAAATAATGTGGGATATTGCGGCCCAGAGCAGTGCGACCTGCGTTTTTATGGTTCAGCATGAGGTTGCCCAGCGGATTACTGCCGGACCGGGTTCTAAAAAATACGGAGCGATCAGTGTCTGGGTGCAGAGTTTCTGCAAAACGGACTATCTTTTCAAGGTTCCGCCGACAGTTTTTAAGCCGAAACCCAAAGTTGACTCCGCAGTGATAAAATTTTTTCCTTTGCCTGAAGAAGAAAAACCCAGTGATATTGAAGGGCTTGCAAAGCTGGTCAAATACTGTTTTCAGTTCAGGCGCAAGCAGCTTGGTAAGATCTTGAAATCATTCATTTCTGATGCTGTGCTGCAATGGGCTGAAGAAGAGGGGGTTTCGCTCAAAGATCGCCCGGAAGCCTTGTCACCACTGCAATTTCAAAGCCTGTATAAATGCGTGAAAAACGATTTTCCCTCTTGACTTGTTGGCGAAAATTTTGTTTTAGATTTTCATCAAGGTCGTTTGAACAGGCGGTTCCACTGATTTTCTTATGAAAAAGCGGTACAGGGGGCTTGTTTTAAACCGTCCGGGATGGTAGCAAGACAATCTGCTGGTCAGGAGTGACCTGCAGAACTCTATGAACCCAACTCTCGCCGCAGGGTGAGGTTAATGGCAGGCGCGATAACGTGCCGCAATAATCATTTTCCCGTTTCAAGGAGGAAGGACTGATGACTAAGGCTGAACTCGTTGTAAAGATTGCTGAAAAAGCAGGAATGACCAAAGCTGATGCAGAACGTTGCCTGAACTACTTTCTGGATACAGTAGAAGAAACCCTCGTTAACGAAGGAAAACTGACCCTTACAGGTTTCGGTACTTTCCAGGTAGACGAAAGAAAAGAGCGCGTAGGTCGTAACCCCCGCACCGGTGAAGAAATCAAGATTCCCGCTTGCAAGGTTGTGAAGTTCCGCCCCGGTAAGCTTCTGAAAGACGCTGTAAAGTAGTCAAGGAGATTTAATTATGTTGCATGGTGAAACTGTTCAGAGTCCTCTTCCTATGGATCTTCCCTGGTGGATGCCTGATCACTTTATCTTCTTCGGCGTCCTCTATATTGTGCTCGGCCTTCTCGGAGCCGGAATGGCCTACTGTGCTGTAAAAGCATGGATGGATTCCAAAAACGATACTGCCGCTCACTAGGATCACTTCTCAGGTGATATTTTGTTCAGCATCCGCTGCTGCGGATGCTGAACTTTTTTTTGGGATTGTTCTTGACTCCATGCAATATTTGAGGTTATTTAATATCTCTTCCGCACATTTCTTACGTGCGAGATTAACTCAGGGGGGGTGATTTGATTGCCCGGTGTTTACCTCGAAGATTCTGACAACTTTGAAATAGCTCTTCGCCGCTTTAAGAAGCAGGTTGAAAAGGCTGGAGTTCTTTCCGAACTCAAGAAGCGTCAGCACTATGAAAAGCCCAGCGTACAGCGCAAGAAGAAAAAAGCTGCTGCCCGCAAAAGGCTCATCAAAAAAATGCGCAAAATGTCAATGGGTTAGTATATGAGTCTCATTGAGCAGATTGATAAAGACTACATTGCGGCCTACAAGGCCAAGGACGATGTCAAGAAGACAGTTTTGAGACACCTCAAAACTGCCATCAAGAATCGCATTGTTGAAGTGAAAGGGGATACTCTTTCCGATGACGACGTACTTGATCTTGTTGCAAAGCAGATCAAGCAGCGCAAGGATTCCATTGAGCAGTATAACTCTGCCGGACGTCCCGAGCTGGCTGAAATTGAAGCCGTCGAAATCGAAGCCCTTTCCGGCTACATGCCGGAGCAGCTTTCCGAAGAGGAAGTTGCGGCTGCTATTGATAAGGCGATCGCCGATACAGGCGCATCATCCATGCAGGATATGGGTAAGGTGATGAAAATCATCACTGAAACCTATAAAGGACAGGTTGACGGAAAGGTCGCTAGCGGTCTTGTTCGTGCCCGTCTCTCCTGACATCAGCTTAAGCTGAATTTTAACGGCAGGCCCCGGAGTTTCTCCGGGGCTGTTTGCCGTTTTTTCTGTATTGGTGCCCCGGTCCCGACGGGGTGCGTGACCTAACACTTTTCTATATTGGAATCCCATGGAGCCAAGATCTCTCCAGCTACTTGAATTTCCGAAAGTACTGAATGTGCTTTCCGGCCACTCGGTTTCCACATCCGGTGCAGAGGCATGTCTTGCCCTGTCTCCCATGGATGATGCCGATTCCATTAATTCCACAGCAAGGTTTTTCAGACAGGGCCGGAATTTTGTCAAAGAAACAGGATTCAGGCTGGGCACCTTTCCTCCGCTGGAAGGTCTTTTCCAGTATCTGGTCAAGCCGAACAATGTGCTTGATGCCGATGCCCTTTACGCTCTGGTCCAGACTCTCGGGCAGGCCCGTACTCTCAAAGAGGCACTCGGCATTGCGGAGAAGCGCGAATGGGATACCATCCTTGCATTTCTCGAATCCGTAAGCTGGCCTGAAAAAACTTTCTCCGGTTTAAAACGCTGTCTCGATCAGGACGGGAATATCAAGGATGAGAGTTCCCCGGAACTTTATGATATTCGCCAGTCCATCCGTTCGCTGCACCAGCGTTGCTCAAAGAAAGTGCGTGATTTCATCCACGGTGAAGATATTTCCCGTTTTCTGCAGGATGATTTCATGACCATCACAAATGACCGCTACGTGCTGCCGCTGAAGACAAATTTCAAAGGCCGGCTGCAGGGGATCGTCCACGATTATTCCAACACCGGTGAGACCTGCTATTTTGAGCCCATGTTCCTCGTGGAACTGAACAACACCATGCAGGAGCTTAAGCAGCAGGAAAGGGCTGAAGAGCTTAAAATTCTGACCTACCTGACCGGGCTGGTGCGTTCCGAATACGACCAGTGCGAGGCTGCTTACGGTTTTCTGGTTGAATATGACGTGCTGCAGGCCAAGATAAATTTTGCTGAGTCCATGAATGGCGTGGCTGTGGATGTTCAGTCCGGTGCCGGTTTTGATTTGCGCGGTGCTCGCCATCCGTTGCTGGCAGCGGCCGAGGGCGGAGTTAACCCGCTCAATATCGAACTGCCCACGGAGCAGAAGGTTCTGATCATCTCCGGCGGTAACGCGGGCGGTAAGACTGTCTGCCTGAAGACTGTGGGCTTGCTTGCGGCCATGGCTTTCAGCGGAATTCCGGTTCCGGTGGAAAAAGGTTCTGTACTGCCGCTTTTCAAGGAAATTTTCGTCATCATGGGTGATGAGCAATCTCTTGAAGATAACGTTAGTACCTTTTCGGCTCAGATTCAGTCTATCAGTCGTATCTGGGAAGCCATGGATTCCTCGACCCTGTTCATTCTTGATGAATTCGGTTCCGGTACTGATCCGGCTCAGGGTGCGGCCCTTGCGCAGGCTGTTGTGGACGGACTGCTGGAAAACGGGGTGACCTGTTTTGCTGCCACTCACTTTCCGGCACTTAAAACTTATGCTCTGGTGACCGAAGGCGTGCGCGCAGCAAGCGTGCTTTTTGATCCTTCTACCAAGAAGCCTCTTTTCTCCATTGCCTACGATCAGGTCGGAGCTTCCATTGCGCTGGATGTTGCCCGCGAACACGGTTTTCCCGAATCGTTGCTGTCCAAGGCCGAGCAATATCTGCTCATGGAAGGTTCTGATTCCGGTTCGGTCATGAACAGGCTCAATGAGCTTGCGGTTAGCCGTGAGAAAGAGCTTGAGGAGATGGACCGTATCAAGGCCAAGCTGGAAGCAAAGCGCGCCAAGCTGGAAGAGAAGTTCGAGAAAGAACGTCTCACTGTGCTTGCCGATGTGAAAAAGCAGGCCCAGAATGTGCTCAAGGAATGGCAGGACGGCAAAATAGGCCGCAAACAGGCACTTAAAAAACTTTCCGAAGCCCGTGGAACCATCGGTGGCGATGATAAGCCTAAAGCCGATGTGAAGCCGTTCTCCTTTGATGATATCAAGGTCGGCAAACCGATTCTGAATATCAGCTGGAACCGCAAGGGTGTGGTCATTGAAAAAGATGAGCGCAAGAAGCGGGTCAAGGTTGATATGGACGGCGTTGCCATGTGGATTCCAGCTGATCAGCTTGGTCCTGTGGGCAAGAAAGCCGTGCAGGAAAAAGTGCGCCAGTCTGTTGAAAAGACAACCGGGAAGGCTGACAAAAAAGCCGCCAAGGGCGAAATGACCCTTAAGATTGACCTGCGCGGTAAGCGGGCCGATATGGCTATCAGCGAACTGGATCGTTTTTTTGATCAGGCACTGCTGCGCGGGGCTACCGAGCTTGAAATTGTCCATGGTCGCGGTACCGGGGCTTTGCGTCGTGAAGTACATATTTTTCTGGATGGCAATCCTGCGGTTGCCGGGTACAGCCTTGCTCCGGAAGACCGGGGCGGTGACGGCATGACTGAGGTTGAATTAGTATAGTGCAAATTATTGCAGGCCGTGCTATGGATTTGCAGGCTGTCATGATTGTGCATTATTTCAACTGCTTCGAATTGTTTCGACGGTGTTACGGAGGGACTTTTGGATAGAGCTGCCATTGAAGCCATCAAAGACCGTCTTGACATAGTCGATATCGTGCGCAGGTATGTGGAACTGAAACCTGTGTCCGGACGCTGGATGGGGCTTTGCCCTTTTCATAATGAAAAGACACCCTCATTCAGTGTGAATGGGGATGAAGGTTTTTTTTACTGCTTCGGGTGTCAGGCTTCCGGGGATATTTTTGATTTCTACTCCCATATCAACGGGGTGGAATTCAAGGAGGCACTGGAGCAGCTGGCAGCAGAAGCCGGGGTGGAGCTTACCCCGGGCAAAGTTGATCCGCAGGCGGCCAAAAGAAGCTCTGAACGTAAAATTTTCATGGATATGCATGAGCTGGCGGCAAAGTATTTCAGCCGTATGCTCAAGCTTCCTGAAGGGCGTGAAGCCCGGAAATATCTCGAACGCAGGGGAATGGATTCCTCGGTGATAGAGAGCTTCGGTCTGGGGTGCAGCACCGATGACTGGCAGGGATTGGAAAAGCATTTGGTTTCCAAAGGTTACACAACCGAACAGGGTGTCAAATCCGGACTTCTTTCCCAGAATGCCAAGGGACGCACTTATGACCGTTTCCGCGCAAGACTGATCTTTCCCATAACAAATTTATCGGGCAGGGTTATTGCTTTTGGCGGAAGAATAATTACAGAAGGAGAACCGAAGTATTTAAACAGCAGTGACACTCCCATCTACAAGAAGGGAGAACATCTGTACGGTCTCTCCACGGCCCGGAACTCTATGGCCAAGACCAAGCATGGATTGCTCACCGAGGGGTACATGGATGTCATATCCCTGCACCAGTTCGGTTATACAAATTCATGCGGGGTGCTGGGAACGGCACTTACCCCGGATCAGGTCAAGCGGCTTTCCGGGTTCTGTTCGAAAATAAGCCTCGTTTTTGACGGGGATGCCGCCGGGGTCAAAGCGGCCCTGCGCAGCACGGAAATGATTCTTACGCAGGGCGTGTCCTGCGGTGTAGTTGTCCTGCCGGACGGCGAGGACGTGGATAGTATCCTTCAGGCCCAAGGTGCTGAAGGATTTCAGGTGTTTTTGGATCAGGCCCGCGACGGCCTGGAATTCAGTCTGGAAACACTGCAGGCGGGGGCTTCGCCCCGTGAAGTTATGGATTGGGCGCAGGGGTTCCTGAAGAGGATGACCAGTGCGTCTTTACGTGCGTTTTATCTGCCCAAGGTCGCCAGCGGCCTCGGTGTGGCTGAAGCTGAATTAAGGTCGGTTTTTTCCGGTGCGCTCAACGCCCCGGTTCCGCAGCAGCAGAATCCTGTCCAGCAGGAACAACCCCGCGCTGCGGCTCCGGTTGGGGCACAGGTTAAAGATGATAAATATTTCTTGAGGTATGCGGTAAAGCATCCGGAGTATGTTGTCGAATTATCGGAAAGGGGAGTAGCTCAGGTCCTGACCTCGCACTGGGGCAAAACACTGTGGTCTAAAATTGCGGCTCACAGCGGGCAGGACATTATCCCCATGCTCGATGATTCTGAAAAAAGATTCTATGCCGGTTGTAGGATGGAGGAGGCTCTGTCCGGAGAGGAACTGGAAGATGAATGGCGACATGTCTGTAAGGTAATTGCCCGGCGGCGGTACGATATGGGCCGAAAAAAGCTCACCGATGCCTTGCGCCGTGCTCAGGCTCAAGGCGATACCGAACGCGTCAGCGCGTACCTCAAAGTCCTGAACGACTCTGTATGGAGGGATGATGAGCAACATTAAGGATATTCAGGCGATTAAAACTCTGATTTCCGAGGGTAAGAAACAAGGTTTTCTGACCTTTGAACAGTTGGGCAAGGCTCTGCCTGCCGAGTTCAACAAGGTTGATCAGCTTGATGATGTAATCAAGATTTTCGACCAGTTGAACATTGCGATCGTCAACACACCCGAAGATGGTAAAAAAATCATGGATGCGGGTGTAGATAGTGAAGAAGAAATCAATCTCACTGAAAGTGAAGAGGAAAGCGTAGATTACGTTTCCCGTTCCACAGATCCCGTACGCATGTATCTGCGTGAAATGGGTGCTGTGGGCCTTCTGGACCGTGAGGGCGAAGTTGTCATCGCCAAGAAAATTGAAAACGGCGAAATGGATGTTCTTTATGCACTGGTTGAAATTCCGGTTGCCATTGAAGAACTTATCAGCGTCGGTGAAGACCTTGACGAATCCCGCATCAAGCTGAAGGACGTCGTTAAAACCATTGAGGAAGACGACCCCAGCGAAGATGAAATGAACCAGCGCCAGCGCGTTATTTTCCTGCTGGACGAAGTCAAGAAGCTCTACGATAAGAAAAGAGGCTTGTATTACAAGCTTGACGACTGCGCTACTCTCGAGAAGAAGGTTGCCAAGCAGCAGAAAGAGATTGTTGCCTACAAGCAGGATATTGTTGAAAGACTGCGTGACATCAAGATCGAAAAGACTCTCGTTGACCAGATCATCGAGACCGTGGGCGACTACGTAAGGCAGATGCATAACTGCCAGCGTGACCTTTCCGCCTACATCCTCTCCACCGGGAAAACCCAGCAGGAGATCAAGGATCTTTTCAAACAGATTGATGAACGTGAAATCAACCCTGTTGCCGCTTCAGACGAACTTGGTCTGACTGTGGACGAACTTTTTTCCTTTAAGGAAATGATTTCCGGTAAGATGGAAATTCTGGTCCGCCTGCAGGATAAATGCTGCCACAATGTGCACGATCTTGAAGAAGTGCTCTGGCGTATCAAGCATGGTAACCGCAGTGCAATGCGCGCCAAGCAGGAACTTATCCGCGCCAACCTGCGTCTGGTTGTCTCCATTGCCAAGAAATACACCAACCGCGGGCTGCAGTTCCTCGACCTGATTCAGGAAGGTAACATCGGCCTGATGAAAGCGGTTGATAAGTTTGAATACCAGCGTGGATACAAGTTCTCCACCTATGCGACCTGGTGGATCAGACAGGCCATTACCCGCGCTATTGCGGATCAGGCCCGTACCATCCGTATCCCGGTCCATATGATAGAGACCATCAATAAGTTGATCCGTACTTCCCGTTACCTCGTGCAGGAACTGGGACGCGATCCTTCCCCGGAAGAAATTGCGGAACGTATGGATTACCCGCTTGAAAAAGTTAAGAAAGTTCTTAAGATTGCCAAGGAACCCATTTCCCTTGAAACACCCATCGGTGATGAAGAGGATTCGAGTCTCGGCGATTTTATTGAAGATAAGAAGGCTGCCGCGCCTGCCGAAGAGGTGGTCAGCACCAAACTCGGCGAGCAGATCGCGACCGTTCTTTCCGACCTTACCCCCCGTGAGGAGCAGGTCCTGCGCAAGCGGTTCGGTATCGGCGAAAAATCCGACCATACTCTTGAGGAAGTCGGTAAACTGTTCAACGTTACCCGTGAGCGTATCAGGCAGATTGAGGCCAAAGCACTCAGGAAGCTGCGTCATCCTGTACGCAGCGCGCTACTGCGGTCTTACTACGAGAATTAAAATAAAAGAGCGGTACGGATTGTTGTCCGTGCCGCTTTTTTATATACTGGAAAGCCAGCAAGCTTCCGGTCCTGTGGGAAGAACCGGAGGCGGGGCATTTATTGTCCTTGTCAAAGGATGGAATAGTGAGGTTCCGGCCCCCGGCTGTCCCTGTGTGCCTGAAATATAATTTCAGGCCGAAACGCTTTAAGATTTGAGGATAAATATCTGATGGACAATTCTACTGTTTTGTTTCTTGTACCTATCATTGCACTTGTTCTGGATATCTTTGTAGGAGATCCTAAGTGGTTTCCCCATCCGGTCCGTTATATCGGCATGGCTCTCGACAAGTACAAAAACTGGGTTTACTCCACCGGCATGTCCCGTAAAATTATGGGCGGTGTAGGTGTATTGGTTTTCGCAATAGTCGTCTGGAGCGTGCTGAAGATTTTTCTGGCAATTCCCTTTATCGGCGTGCTGGTTGCCATTTACCTTGCTTATGCGGGTCTGGCGCTCGGTTCCCTGCTCAGCGAGCTCAAGAATGCTGCTTCCCTGCTGGACAGTGGCCGCACCGAAGATGCACGTAAAGCAATTGCCGAACTGGTCAGCCGTGATGTATCCGAGCTGGACGAAAACGGTCTGCGCAAGGCTCTGGCTGAATCCACCAGTGAAAACCTGAATGACGGTTTTGTTGCACCTTTCTTCTACCTCGTGGTCACCGGACCTGCAGGTATGTGGGTTTACAAGACTATCTCCACTATGGATTCCATGTGGGGCTACAAGAATGAAGAATACAAGGATTTCGGTTACTACGCAGCAAAGGCTGACGATATCCTCGCTTTCATTCCCGCGCGCATTACCGGTTTTATGATGCTGGCAGCAGGCCGTATCATGAAGCTCGATTGGCAATCCACCTACGATAACCTGATCACCGATGCCAACAAGACCGAAAGCCCCAACGCCGGCTGGTCCATGGCTCCCGCAGCATGGCTGCTCGGTGCTCCCATGGGCGGCAAGGCTACCTACTTCGGTGAAGAAAAGGAAAAGCCCGTCATCGGACCCGAGTCCGGCGAATGGACTTCCCTGAAGCTGAAGAGACTCGGTTCCCTTGTTTTCACCACCGCAATCTTCACTGCCGTACTGCTCGACATCTACTTTGTAATGGTCTGGGCTTCTCAGGTAGTACACTAGAAATTAATCAGCCCATAAAGCTGACAGCAAGCCGGAATTCCGCAGAGCGGGATTCCGGTTTTTCGTGCCAATAAAAAAGGAGACTTGATCAAATCAAGTCTCCTTTTCTATTTTAATATGTATGCCTTACCAAGCTAGCCCATATCAAAACTACTAAAAGGTTTTGAAGAGTCCAGAGAAACTTTTGCAAAAGTTTTTCTGGCCCCCGGAGGGCCGCCGGAGGCTACTTTTTCCCGAGTTCCACACTGCGCTCATAGCTTTTGCGAACCGCATCAATGATATTGGCGCGGGTGGCAGTACGGTCCAGATGTACGAGGGCTTTAACGGTTGTTCCTCCGGGGGAGGTTACCATTTCACGCAGTTGGCTGACGTGGAATTTGCTTTCCTGTGCCAGCTTGGTGGAGCCTTCAAACAGCTTGTTGACCATGGCTGTGGCCTGATCGCGGGGGATGCCCAGCTCAACCGCGGACTCGATCATGGCTTCAATGAAATAGAAGACATAAGCGGGACCGGACCCGATAACCCCGGTGAAAGCATCGAACTGGCTTTCTGCCAGCGCGTATACATCTCCGAGGGGGGTGAACATGTCGCGGGTGAAGTTAGCCTGTTCATCGCTCAGGTGGTTGTCATCAAGACATACTGCGAACACGCCCGCATTAACCAGCGCGGGGGTGTTGGGCATAACCCGGACAACAGGGCAGCGGTTTTCGCAGCAATCCTTGAGCTTGTGCACGGTCAGGCCGGCGGCAATGGAGATAACGCATTTGGACTCATTAAGCTCAGGTGCGATTTCTTCCAGAACTGCGGGAGCGTGCTGTGGTTTGACCGCCAGCACGATGAAGTCGGATTCCTTGGCAAGATCGCGGGGAGTCTCACATTGAATGAGCCCGGTCTCTTCGGCAAGGGCGTTCAGTGCCGTTTTGTTCAGGTCGGAACCAAGCAGGTTGATGCTGTCATCGCCGGCCATTCCTCTGATTATGGCGGCGCCCATGTTGCCTGTGCCGATAAATCCAACTTTTTTAGTCATATTAGTTTACCATTTCGAGGCTGCTGAAGAAGTAGGGTACTTCGATAGCTGCGGTTTCGGGTGCATCAGAGCCGTGGCATGCGTTTGCTTCGATTCCTGCGCCGAAAGCCTTGCGGATGGTACCTTCTGCTGCTTCATTGGGGTTGGTGGCACCCATGAGGTCGCGGTAACGCTTGATGGCGTCTTCGCCTTCAAGAACGGAAACCACGCAGGGGCCGGAAACCATGAACTCAACCAGTTCGCCGAAGAAAGGACGCTCTTTGTGAACAGCGTAGAAACCTTCAGCCTGTACTTGAGTCATGTGGATCATCTTGGTTGCTTTGATCTTCAGGCCTGCGTCGGTGATCATTTTAAGGATGTCACCGATTTTACCGTCTTTAACTGCGTCAGGCTTGATGATGGAAAAAGTAAGTTCGCTCATTGTTTAAGTCCTCCAAGTGTATTCTTTTTTGCGGATTTTCGCATTTCTCAGGTTGCCCTGAATCGGGAAGTTCATGCTGCAGCGGTCAGGAAAAAAGCATCCTGTCCGTGGCTACATCCTCGCCGCGAAGGGAGTAGAACCGATCCAGAAGATCTTCCACTTTCAGCCCCTTCTTCTCCTTCCCGGAAATATCCAAAATTATCATGCCCTGATGGAACATGATCAATCTGTCGCCCATGTTGATGGCCTGATTCATGTTATGGGTAACCATAAGCGTGGTCAGGTTGTCACGGCGTACAACGGCGTCGGTTATATCAAGAATTTTGCGTCCTGTCTTGGGGTCAAGTGCCGCTGTATGCTCGTCCAGTAATAAAATGTCCGGGCGCGTCATTGTAGCCATGAGCATGGTTAAAGCCTGTCTCTGACCACCGGACAGTAATCCAACCTGATCTGCAAGCCTCTCTTCCAGTCCCAGACCGAGGGTCGAAAGCTGCTCCCGGAACAAGTCCCGGTCACGTGCTTTTACGCCCAGCCCCAGCCCCCTTCGTTTGCCTCGTTTGAGGGCTAGGGCCATGTTCTGTTCAATGGAAAGGGAGCCGCAGGTACCGAGCAGCGGGTCCTGAAATACCCGGCCCAGATTGGCAGCCCGTTTGTGTTCAGGCCAGCGGGTCACGTTCTTGCCTGCAATGGAAATGGTTCCGCTGCTGAGCATGAAAGTCCCGGCGATTGAGTTAAGAAAAGTTGATTTTCCGGCTCCGTTGGAACCGATGACGGTAATGAATTCTCCGGCATCAACCTTGAGGTCCACGCCGCGCAGGGCCTGCACTTCGTTGACGCTGTCCGGGTTGAAGGTCTTGGCTGCTTTATCGACTCGTAACATTAGGCAGCCCTCCTTTTGAGTAAACCGGATTTAATCTGCGGAGAAACTAACGCCACCACGACCAGTGCGGCGGTAACAAGGTTAAGGTCGCTGGGAGTGAATGCAAAATCGCCCAAACGTACACCAAGGGCCAGCGCGATGGCAATGCGGTAGACAATGGAGCCGAGCAGGGCGGCCAGCATGGCTCGGGTTACGTTGGGCTTGCCGAAAAGGGTTTCCCCGATGATGACCGAGGCCAGCCCGGCAATGATGGTCCCGATGCCCATGTTCACGTCCGCAGCACCCTGATTCTGGGCCACCAGTGCGCCGGAAAGGGCAACCATGCCGTTTGAAAGACCGACTCCGAAGATGATCATCATATCGCGGTTTACGCCGAGACTGGTGATCATTTTGGGGTTGTCCCCGGTGGCTAGCATTGCCAGTCCGAAAGATGTCTTCAGAAACCAGATCAGTGCCAGTAGAGCACCGCCGGAAATAATCGCGAAAAGTATGGGGGTGGAAAAGTGGGGCGGGAGTCCACTCAGCTCAATGAACTGGTCGATGAGGGTGTCCTCGCCGAGCAGGGTCATGTTTGGCCTGCCCATGATGCGGATATTTATGGAGTAGAGGGAGATCATGGTCAGGATGGATGCCAGCAGGTGCAGGATTTTGAATTTGGTATTCAGGATTCCGGTTACCGCCCCGGCAATGAACCCGGCTCCCACAGCCATACTCATGCCTACAAGGGGATGGTAGCCGTTGCTGATGGCCACAGCAGAAACCGCAGCTCCCAGCGGCAGACTGCCGTCCACAGTAAGGTCTGGGAAATCAAGTACCCTGAATGTGAGGTACACACCTAAAACCATGAGCCCGAAAGCAGTCCCCTGCTCAATGGCCCCCATAAATGCATATAAGCTGATCATGAGTCTATGCCGCCTCCGGCGGCCGGAAATGAAAAAGTTACTTAAAAAAGACGGACTAATGTCAATGTTTGATATTTTAAGAGGTTGCGGAGATCAGTCCGCAGCAATCCGTCGGGGCATTATGTAAATCAAAACAGAGTGGTTTTACAAGGGTAAACAGGCTTTAAATTTTATTGATAATTTTGATTTATACACAGTGCAGATGCAAAGATTTTTTAATTGGATTATGTTCAAATAAGTCTTGAGCATATTTAATTATCCGCATGGAGGTTGGAAGGCATGGATTCTATTGCTGCACATATGAACGGGAGATTTTTTTTGCGTATTCGTATTGGGTTTGCTGTCTGCTTTTTGGGGACTTTATTGTTCCTGTCTCCTGTATTGGCCGGGGATAAGTGGAATGCAGAGCTGCCCAATATTGTTATTGTCTCTACCGGGGGAACCATTGCCGAAAAGACAGATCCGAAAACCGGGGGGGCTGTTCCCGCTCTTTCGGGTAAAGAACTTATTGCCGCCGTGCCGGGGCTGGCTGAGATTGCCAATGTCAGTGTTCAGCAGCTGTGCAATATTGACAGTTCTCAGATGACTCCGGAAATCTGGGGCAGGCTGAGTCGTAAAGTTAATGAGTTGCTGGCAGATGATAAAGTTGATGGCGTTGTTGTCACCCATGGGACCGACACCATGGCCGAAGGGGCGTATTTTCTGGATTTGACAACGAGAAGCGATAAACCGGTGGTTTTTACCGGGGCCATGAACGATGCATCCAGCGCAAATCCCGATGGCCCCGGAAATATCATGAATGCCGTAATTCAGGCTGCGTCCGTTGAAGCCCGGAACTGGGGGGTGACTGTCACCCTGAACAGATACATCAATTCCGCACGGGCGGTGCGCAAGACCCAGACCATAAATATGCAGACTTTCATGTCCGGCGAAAAAGGATATCTGGGATACATTTCCGGAAAGAAGATATACCGCATTAATGAGCGGGTCCATCGTCAGTATCTGCCGTTGCCTAAAAAGCTGCCGAAGGTGGTCTACATTGCAACCTATGCAGGTGCGGACGGTTCTCTTGTGCTGCATGCGGTTGATTCCGGTGCAAAGGGGCTGGTTGTTGACGGGGTTGGAGCCGGAAATGTTAATAAGGCGGTTTATGAAGCTATCAAGTATGCATTGTCCCGCAAGGTTGCGGTCATAATTTCTTCTTCCGTATACTATGGTGCTGTTGAGCCTGTTTACGGCGGGCCGGGAGGGGGAAAGACTTTGTCGGATGATGGCTGTATTCTGGCGGGAAATCTTAAGGGCCACAAGGCCAGATTGCTGCTCATGCTCGGATTGGCGAATTATGGAAATGATTCTGAAAAGTTGAAAGAGCTGTTCGATAATTAACCTGCCTCCGCAAAACAAAAAAGGCGTGGAAAATTCCACGCCTTTTTATTGGTGTCATGTTGTAAATATTTATTTGATGATTTTGTCAGCCCGTTCCATGACCTGCTTGGGAATCTTTACTCCCATTTTAGCGGCTGCTTTTTCATTTACGAAGAGGCGCAGGTTCTGGAGGGTTTCAACCGGCATATCCGCAGGTTTGGCTTTGCCGCCGAGCAGACGGGCGGCCATGTCAGCGGTCTGCAGTCCCATACGGTAGTAATCCACAGCCAGTGCGGCCACGGTTCCGCGTTCTACTGAATCTGTATCGGCAGAGAAGATGGGCAGTTTGTTCTGGCGACAGACCTTGATGGCTGCTTCAAGACCGGAAACTACAGTGTTGTCCAGCGGGATGTAGACAGCGTCACATTTGCCCACAAGGCTTTTGGCAGCCTGATAAACTCCGCTGGAGTTGGCAATGGAAGCTTCCTCTACCTTGATGTCGAAATCCTTGCAGATTTCCTTGAGCATATTGGTCAGTACGATGGAGTTGGCTTCACCTGCATTGTAGATGGTACCGATGGTTTTGACCTCAGGCATGAATTCCTTGATCAGCTCCACCTGACGCAGAACCGGGCTCATATCGGTCATACCGGAGATGTTTTTACCGGGCTGCATGAGGCTTTTTACCAGCCCTGCGGCAACGGGATCGGTCACACCGGTGAAAAGTACGGGAATGTCTTTGATCTTCTGGGCAACCGCCTGTGAAGAAGGGGTGGTGATGGTCAGAACCAGATCGGGGCTTTCGCCTTTGATCTGGTTGGCAATCTGGATGTTGGTGGCCTGATTGCCCTGAGCTATATGCTCATTGTAAATTACATCATATCCGGCCTCTTTAAGGCGGTCTTTAAAACCGTCCCTCATGGCGTCGAGAGAGGGGTGCTCTACAATCTGGGAAATAGAAACAGTGTAAGTCTGGGCGGAGTGGATTACGGGAACCGTAACCATGAACAGCAGTACGAGAAATAGGAGGATTTTTTTCATCCTGATACAACCCTTTATTAAATAATTATTTATTAAATCGAATCTGCCCTTAAAATGACACTTAAGTCAAGACAGGAACAAAAATATTTTTTACAATTATAGATTTAGCCGCAGATTTGAATCGCAGCATCATTTCATTTCCGGGACGAACTTGTGGCAGCCGACTAGCTGTTGGGACGCAATGAACTTACCGGAACAATCCTGATCTTGCCTCTGTTCTCGGCAACCCATTGGCGGATGGCCTTAAGGGTTTCGTGGTTCGGATGTCCGATAGCAATGGCCTGCCCCCTTTTACGGGCGATTTTGGCGGTCTTGGAAAGCTGGTATTTGATGGCCCTCACATCCTTGACGTTATCGAGGAAAATGTTGCGTTCGTAGAAGGTTACTCCTGCTTTGGAGGCGGCCTTGCGCCCTGCGCTTTTGGGAGTGGTCCGGCTGTCGAGGAAGAAGAGGTGCTTCTTATGCAACTGGGTCATAACCACGCCCATTCCGGTGTAGAACTCGGTAAAGCGGGAACCCATGTGGTTGTTCAGACCTGTGGCTCCGGGCACTTTTGCGATTGCCGCAAGGGTGATTCTGCTGATTGAATCAGCGTCCATTTTCATCAGCAGGGCATCTTTACCGGGGTTTACCTTGGGATAGCCCTTGGGTTCCATGGGCAGGTGGACCATGATTTCATTGCCGCTTTTTTTGGCGATGGCGATGGTTTTCTTTACATGGGAACTGTTGGGCCAGATGGAAAAGGTGATTTTTGCATCCAGTGCGGCCAGTCCTCGGGCAAGCCCCAGATCTTCGCCCATGTCATCAATGACGATGGCCATTTTGGGAGCATTGGGGTCAAGTTTGACCGGGGCGGTTTTTTGCTTCTTTATCTTGGGGGTGAAGATGGAAAACCTGTGGGTGGGCACACCGTTGATACTGATCATCCAGCTGTTATCCGCCACTTCATGCAGGCTGGCGTTAAGTGCAGTGGATTCCAGCCCTTTCTGTACATCGGCAAGAAATATCTTCTTGTCGCCGGATACAGGGAAGCTGAGTTGCTGGAAGTGGTAATCCCGTCCCTGATGCTTTTTCAGGGATACATCTTCCAGCCGCAGGTCGCTCATGGAAATATTTGCGGCCTTAAGGGTGTTGATCAGGCTTAGGTCAATCTGCTTAACCAGATCATCAAGGTCGTCTTCCATAGGTTCTTCGTAGAGCTGTACAGGAGCGGCAGCAGTCTTTTCGCCGGAAACATCGCTGGAAGCATTGCTGTCCGGTGAAGGAGCAACAGCCAAAGCAATTATCAGGCATAGAGCTGCCGCAAAGACAACGGTCAGGGCAGCAATGGTGACAGGCTTGGAAAGACGAGCCCGAAATCCCGGTTGGGTTTCCGGGATTTCGGGCTGTTCGTTTTGTTCGGGATTGTTCTGATCCACTTTGCTAAACCTTAATTTTACTTGATTTCTTTCAGGCGGGGAAGCTGCTTCACCATCTGCAGTGCCAGTCGGAGCTGGTTATCTCTTTCAAGCATTTTCTTGGCTTTATCATCCTGTGCTTTATCTTCTTTTTTGTCCTTGCCGTTGTTTTCAAGATGACGGCTGAGGTCTTTTTCGCGCAAGATGAAGCGGTCGTCTTTGTCTTTTTCTGCCGCCGGGGCAACAAAGGGGTAGACGATGTCAGGATTAATACCCTCGGCCTGAATGGAGCGGCCGCTGGGGGTGTAGTAAAGAGCGGTGGTCAGCTTGATGCCGGACCCGTCAGCCATAGGGATGATGGTCTGTACCGAACCTTTACCGAAGGTCCGTTCGCCGATCAGCAGGGCGCGGTCATGATCCTTGAGCGCACCGGCTACAATCTCGGAAGCGGATGCGGAACCGGCGTTGATCAGGGTCACGATGGGTACGTGAACGTCAGTGGCCTGTTCATCTGCCATGAAATCCTTGCGGCTGGCTTTGTTTCGGCCTTCAATGTAAACGAGCAGTCCGTCATTGATGAAAGTATCAGCAACGGATACCGCCTGAGTGAGCAGTCCGCCGGGGTTATTACGCAGGTCGAGAACAACACCTTTGAGGGTGTGTTTTTTCTTGTACGCGCGCAGGGCTTTATGCATTTCGCGGGTGGTGTTTTCGTTGAATCTGGTCAGTCGCAGGTAGAGAATACCGTCACCCAGAGCCTGACTTTTGGCACTGATGATGGGGATGGTGTCGCGGGTGATGGTTATCTTTTCAGGCTTGTTGGCATCCTTGTGCAGGATGGTCAGGATAACGTCAGTACCGCGCTTGCCTCTGATTTTCCCTACAGCTTCCATGAGCGAAATAGACTGGGTGGATTCACCGTTGATTTCAAGAATGAGGTCTCCTGCTTTGAGGCCCGCCTTGTAAGCCGGGGTGTCCTCAATGGGGGAAATAACGGTCAAGCGTCCTTTCTCCATGCTGATTTCAATGCCGATGCCGCTGAATTCACCGCTGGTGGATTCCTGCATTTCTTTGAAATCATCAGTGGAAAGAAAAGTGGAGTGCGGGTCGAGCTGTTCGAGCATGCCCTTTACAGCATCATCTACAAGTTCTTTGCGGGAGATGTCGTTAACGTAATTATGTTCCACCAGATCAAGCACCTGCGAAAATCTGCGCAGGGGTTCAAAACGGTTTTCATCAACAGCTTGTGTCGGTTCCGGTGCAACGGAGATTACGAAAAGTGAGACTATCGCAATCAACCACAAAGTTTTTCTCATTTGTTCCTCCAGCGTGGTGGGTGCTGTATCTTGCTCAAGTTATTATACATTAATAGCGGGCAAGCCATTTTTGCGGGTTAACGGGTTTCTGATGAAAACGCAATTCAAAATAGAGGCCCGTTTCTTTCAAGTTAGGGTAATACCCTGTTTTACCGATAATTTCATCCTTTTCGACCTCCTGACCCGTTTTTACGAAACTTTCGGCCAGATAGGCGTAAAGAGAGTAGTAGTTGTAGCCGTGATAAATAATCACAACCCGCCCGAAGCCCCGGAGCGTATCGTTATGCACGACCTTGCCCCAGAAGATTGATTTTACATCAACATTTCCGGCGGTCTGGATTCCGATGCCCCGCACAGGCGGTTTGGCGGAAGGTTTGAACCGGACTCTGGTATCCCCCTCGCATGGGCGGGGTAAGGACCCTTTAAAATTAGCAATTTTTTTGCTGGTCAGGCTCTTGAGTCTGTAATTCAGTTTGTTGATTGTATCAAGAAGCCCTTTGAGTTCCTGTTCATGGCTGATTTTAAGCGCGCGGATGGATTTTATTCCGGCCAGCAGGCTCAGTTTGTCTTTAAGCAGAGAGTCTTTAGTACCATTGATTTCGGCCAGTTTGGCTTCTGCCTTTACACGCAGGTCCCGCTGGACTTCAAGGTTGTCGGAGATTTCGTCAGCCTTTTGCTGAGCTTTATCCAGTTCGACCTTAGTCTCCTTGTACAACGAGGCCAGCCAGACGAAATTGCGGTCCGCCTGTTCCCAGTCGTCCAGTGATCCGAATTTGTTTTCAAGTTTGCGGGAGTGAACCGGCCAGAGTCTGGTCAGCATGGATTTCAGTTTATCGACAATTTCATCAAGTTCGCCTTCAAGAACCCGTTGGTCCGCTTTGGCTGCCTGTTCATCTTCCATGATGCCTGCAAGATCGTCTTCCTGCCGGAAAAGTTCCCGTTCCACATCTGTGATACGGTCCTCAATGGCCGCAAGCTCGCCGAACATGGAACGTTCTTCGCGGGTCAGCTTAAGCAGTTCCTGTTTTTGCTGCTTGACGGTCTGTTTGGTGTCCTGAATCTCGCCCTTCAACCTGTCCACAGTGGAATCCGCAGAAACACACACAGCCCCGCAAAGCATGAGCAATGCGCAGGCAAAGATGATCAGGTGTGTTTTGGCAACCATTCGGGACATAAGCTGAAATCAGTTTTCCAGAAATTTGCCCAGCGGGCAGTTTTCACAGTCAGGGTTTGATTTTTTACACCATTCTTTGGCTGTGCGTACAATCAAGGCATGATATTCATTGTACATTTTAACGTCGGGATCAAGCACATCCATGAAATATTCCTGCAATTCATGGTAGTCGATATCTTCATGAACCAGCATATGGCGGTTGAAAATCCTGCGCGTGTATCCGTCAACCACAAATACAGGTTTATTCAGCGCGTAAAGCAGTATGGAATCTGCTGTTTCCGGACCGATCCCGTTGACAGCCAACAGTTTTTCGCGAAGTTCAAAGGTCTCCGCATCTTCCAAGTCTGTGATACACCTTGCAGAATTATCGTCAAGGAAATCAAGGAAATTATTTAATCTTACCGCTTTCATACGGAAGAA
The DNA here is from genome assembly GCF_010470675.1 of Desulfovibrio sp. JC010. Lineage (NCBI taxonomy): Bacteria > Pseudomonadati > Thermodesulfobacteriota > Desulfovibrionia > Desulfovibrionales > Desulfovibrionaceae > Desulfovibrio > Desulfovibrio sp. JC010. The sequence continues at coordinate 153,521 of NZ_VOIQ01000009.1, read as the reverse complement.
TCCTGAAGGCCGGATCAGTTCCTGCAATTCCTCCATGGAAAATTTACGCAAGCCCTGCGGGTGCAGTCCATCATTAGCCCTGAGATTGTCAATGGCCTTTTCCACGTTAACCCAGTTGGTATTCTGGACCAGAATAGCACCCACGGCGATTTCGAACGGGCTTTCACCCGGCCACCAGTGCGAAGGACCTAATCTCTCGGATAGGGCCTTATAGTATTCTATTAATGTTTGTTCTCTATTCATCTGTAGAACTTACATTTCTCCACAATAAGCCTGCCCATTCACCCATGGTGAAGATTTCTGGAGCGGGCAGTCCTGCCTTGATGTACTCTGCAGCTACTTTTTCGGCCTGTTCTACTAAAATACCGGAAAGGATCAGGATGGAGTTTTCCTTGAGGCGCGCGGTCACGTCCGGGCAAAGCTCGATGAGCGGACCGGAAAGGATGTTGGCAACCACCAGTTCGTATTTGAGCTTGGGATCGATGGAGTCGGCAGAGCCTACGGAAAGGATGATGCCGTCAACAGCGTTGTTGTCGATATTTTCCTGTGCGCAGACAATGGACTGCGGATCGATATCCACACCGACACCTTTCAGGCCCAGTTTGGCAAGTGCGATGGCGAGGATGGCGGACCCGGTACCGAGATCGAAAAATTCCATGTCTGAGTTGAGCTTGCCTTCTTCGGCCAGCTTGCTGATCAGCTCAAGACAGAGGGCGGTAGTGGGGTGGCCGCCTGTGCCGAAAGCCATTTTCGGTTCGATGATGATGTGATCTTTGCCTGCGGTCTTTTTTTCCAGCAGCCACGGGGGCAGGATTTCGAACTGCCCGCAGGTGACGGGTTCGAAATAATCCTTCCATGCAAGACCCCAGTTTTCGTCTTCGATTTCTTCGCCCACACATCCGGCATGGGGCCAGCGGGATTTGATCTCTTCCACGATCTCCACGCCAAGGGGATGGTCTTCCAGATGGATGGTGTAAAAAATGGAATCGTCATCAAGCGGCTTTTCTTCCCAGCCGTGGGCCACGCGTGCGCCGAGGTAAACCTGACATTCATCGCTTTCAAGCTCGGTAAGGGTGAACTGGATTCTGAGCAGTTTAGGCATTGAAGTTCCTTATATCGGGATCAAGTTTGTTTGATTAATGTTTATCGTTTTCGAAATAGCAGTACATGAAAAAGCCCAAGTACTAAAGCTAGTATTTGGGCTTTTAAAGTTTATATTTAATGTCCGCTAAACAATACGGTCAATGAGATTGCCTTTGCCTGTCAGGCTGTGGATGGCCTTATCTACAATCTGCTGCTGCTCTGTTTCATGCAGGTGCATGGTGGGCGCATCAATAGAATCCGGGAGCGCGTCCGGTCTTTCCGTCGGCAGCCACGGTTCTATGCTGGTGTCTCGAACACCGCCCTCTACAGGGGTAGCAAGTGCAACATCATTCATTATAAAGAAGCCTCCGGCGGCTCTCCGAGGGCTTAAACCCTTTTCCAAAAGGGTTTAAGAATCCCAAAACGTTTTAATAGTTGGGTTCCGCCCATTGCTGTAAGTTTTTACCTAAGTTTAAATTAGGCATCAAACTTGATTTGGTCAAGCTAAGCCTGCTTTGCCAGCAATCCTTCCAGAGCTTCGAGAAAGGCGACAAGGTCTTCCCGGTCAATGGTCAGAGCTGGAAGCAGCCTCAGGATTGTGCCCTTGGTCAGGTTGAGGATGAAGCCCTGTTCACGCAGTTCGTTGAATATTTCACTGCCGTCAAAGCTCAGTTCCACTCCGAGCATGAGGCCGAGGCCACGCACGGATTTGATCTTGCCGGGATATTTGTCCTGAAGCTTGCCTGCTTCGGACTTGAAGAAATCGCCCAGATCTGCTGCGCGCTGAGCCAGCTTGTCTTCGGTCATGATGTCGATGACCTTTGATGCGACCTTGGAGACCAGTGCACCGCCGCCGAAGGTGGTGGCGTGGCTGCCGGGGGTGAATCCTTTGGCAACTTCCTCGGTTGCCAGCATGGCGCCCATGGGCAGGCCGTTGGCAAGGGCCTTGGCGGAGGTGAAAATATGCGGGGTCACTCCGTAATGCTGGTGCGCCCACCATTTTCCGGTTCTGCACAGGCCGGACTGCACTTCATCCACAATAAGCAGTATGTCGTTCTCTGTCACCAGTTCGGTAACGGCTTTTACGTAATCCTCGGGCAGGGGTTTGATGCCGCCTTCACCCTGTACCATCTCGATCATGACCGCAGCGGTTTTTTTGCTGATGGCGGATTTGAGGGTGTCAACATCGCCTGCGGGGACATATTTGAATCCTTCCGGCAGGGGAGCGAAGCCGTCCTTGATGGGGCCGGTCTGTCCGGTGGCGGTCAGGGTGGCAAGGGTCCGACCGTGGAAGGAGCCGTCAAGGGTGATGATTTCAAAAGCGTCCCTTTCCTTAACGGTGCGCATGTACCGTCTGGCCAGCTTGATGGCCGCTTCGTTGGCTTCCGCACCTGAGTTGGAAAAGAAAACTTTATCCGCATCGCAGGTGGCGAGCAGTTTTTCTGCCAGTTCCACCTGTTCTTCCTGATAAAAAAGGTTGCTGACCTGCACCAGTTTACGGGCCTGCTCTGCCATTACGTCGGCGAGGTCGTCCCGGCAGTGGCCGATATTGACCACGGAAATTCCGGAAAGCAGGTCGATGTATTCTTTGCCGTCAATATCCCAGAGTCTGGAACCTTTGGCTTTGCATACGTTTACGGGATACCTTCCGTAAGTGTTGCAGATGGATTTCTGTTCGGCAGCTACAAGTGTATCGTGTTTACTCATGATATTATTTTATTTCAGTGGATGATTTAGTTTTTGCCTGTATGCCCGAATCCCCCGGCACCTCTGGTTGTGTCGGAAAGTTCTTCGCTGGGAGTCAGCAGGGCATGGCAGTAGGGCATGAAAACGAGCTGTGCAATGCGTTGTCCACGCTCAATTCGTCGTTTCTCGCCTGATGTGTTGAGCAGGGAAACTTTGATCTCTCCACGGTAGTCAGGGTCGATTACGCCGACTCCCTGACTGACGGTAAGTCCGTCCTTGGTGCCCAGTCCGCTGCGGGAATAGATAAATCCGGCAATGCCCGGTGCGGTGATCTCAATGGCTATTCCGGCGGGGAAGGCATATCTTCCGCCCGCTTCGATCTCCACGAAATCTTCTTCAATGCAGGCACGCAGGTCCACCCCTGCGGAATTGGGGGTAGCGTAGTCCAGCCCTCCTTCACGGGCGGTCTCACTGAGGAATTTTACTTTTACTTCAACTGGATTGGATTGGGTGGGATTCATTTTCTTATCCTTGAACAAGTGATATTTTGAAGAGGCAGAATGCTCTTGTAAGTCAAATGTGTCAACTTTCTATCCGGATAATTGCCAAACTGTCTTGAAATGTTAACCTGAATAAGGCAAATAATAAAAAGAAGTGTAAAAGGTTCGGGCTTTCTGATATATTCGGTTAATCATCCCGTATCTAATTAATATTTTAAGGAGATAAGTATGCAGCCGCTTCGCGTTTACAGCGTCGTTCCACGTCTGCCCAGTCAGCTCAAAGAGCTTTGGGACTTGGCATATAACTTTCTTTTTGTCTGGAACAGCGACATTGCCAGTATCTTTTCCTCTATTGATCAGGTTCTCTGGCGTGATTGCCAGCAGAATCCGGTAAAGTTCCTGAACAGCCTGCCCCAGCAGCAGCTTGAGGAACTCGCTAATGATGATTTTTTTGTGCAGCGTCTCAAGGAAGCCGCCAAAGTTCAGAGAAGTTACCTTGCACGTGAAGGTTGTTCCTACAAATTTGACGGTGCCCGGAAAGGTGATCCTGTTGTGGCTTATTTCAGTTTTGAATACGGCATCGGCCTCAGTCTGCCCATTTATTCCGGAGGATTGGGGATTCTTGCCGGGGACCACCTGAAATCAGCAAGCGACCTGAACATTCCGCTGATCGGGATCGGCCTGTGCTATCAGCACGGTTATTTCCGGCAGTACATGACTCAGGACGGCTGGCAGCAGGAGCGTTATCCCAGCCATGATTTTGAGGAAATGTCTATCAAAGCCGCCAAAGATAAAGACGACAATGAGGTCAAATTTACCTTGGATATGAAAGGTGAGCCTCTGCATGTCAAAGTCTGGTATGTGGAAGTCGGGCGGGTGACCCTTTATCTGCTTGATACCAATATTCCCGAAAACCCGACTTATTTCCGCAACATTACCGCGCGACTGTACGGCGGTGATCTTGAAATGCGTCTCTGGCAGGAGATCCTGCTCGGCATCGGCGGGGTCAAGGCCCTTGCCGCTCTCGGGCTTGAGCCGAGCGTTATTCATATGAATGAAGGACATTCCGCTTTTGCAGGTCTTGAGCGTATCCGCATTTTTATGACCGAACACGGTTTATCTTTTGAAGCGGCCATGGAAATGGTTGCTTCCTCAAGCATCTTTACCACCCACACCCCGGTTCCTGCGGGTAACGACCGTTTTCCCGCAGATTTGATGCGGCCGTATTTTGAACCTTATGCCCAGACCATGGGGCTTGCTTACAAGGTTTTTCTGTCTCTTGGACGTGAAGACCCGCGTGATGATGCGGAGCAGTTCTGCATGACCGTGCTGGCCCTGAAACTTTCCCGTTTTAATAACGGTGTATCCAAATTACATGGTCATGTTTCCCGGAATATGTGGCAGAAGGTATGGCCGCAGTATCCGGTGGAAGATGTACCCATCGGGGCTATTACCAACGGCGTGCATATGCCCACATGGGTGGCTACTGATTTCTCTCTGCTTTTTGACCGCTACCTCGGTCCGAACTGGCGTGAGGACCCGGATTGCGCAAGAGTATGGAGACAGACCGATAATATTCCCGATGCCGAACTCTGGCGCACCCACGAAAGGCTCAGAGAGCGTCTGGTGGATTTCGTGCGTAAGCGTCTGCGTCGTCAGCTGATGAATATCGGGGCGCGGCGCAAGGAAATCGAGCTTGCGGATGAAGTGCTCGATCCCCGTGCATTGACCATCGGTTTTGCGCGCAGGTTTGCTACCTACAAGCGTGCGGGGCTTCTGTTTAAAGATAAGGAACGTCTGATTAAGATAATTTCAGACTCCAAGCAGCCGGTGCAGTTTATTTTTGCAGGTAAAGCCCATCCGCAGGATAACGGCGGTAAAAAGCTCATTCAGGATCTGATCCAGTTCTGCCGCCGTGAAGAATGCCGCATGAGTCTTGTCTTTCTTGAAGACTATGACATGAAGATCGCCAATTACATGGTTCAGGGCTGCGATATCTGGCTGAATACTCCGCGTCGTCCCTTGGAAGCCTGCGGAACCAGCGGCATGAAGGCCATGGCTAACGGTGTTCTTCAGTTCAGCACCCCGGACGGCTGGTGGGATGAAGCCTACCTGCCTGATAATAGCCTCGGCTGGGCCGTTGGGCGCGGTGAAGATTACAACGATCATGAATATCAGGATTTTGTGGAGAGCCAGACCCTTTACAGAGTACTGGAAAATGACATAATCCCTGAGTTCTATGACCGCGGCCACGGCAGCCTTCCCCGCAGCTGGATTGCCAAGGTTAAGAAGGCGTTAAGGATTCTGGGACCGGAATTCAACGCCAACCGCATGGTGGAAGATTATACTGAAAAGGCTTACCAGCCCGCATTCAGCAATTACAACACCATGCATAAGGACAACTTCCAGGGAGCCAAGGATCTGGCTGCATGGAGAATGGAAGTAATGACCAAGTGGTCCAGCCTGAAGGTCCGCAACATTACTTCGGAAGTTCATACCGATATATATGTGGAAGAGCCGATCATCATTTCAGCTGAGGTTTTTCTTAACGGTTTGACCCCGGATAATGTGCAGGTGGAAATCTATGCCGGACCGGTAGGGCAGGATGGTAAATTTGCCCGCCGAAATACCGTGATCATGACTCCTGAAGAAGATATGGGCGGCGGCTGGCATGTTTATCAGGGCGAAGTTCTGCCCAATGAGGCCGGAAGGTTCGGTTATACCGTACGTATCCTGCCCAAGCATGAGCTGCTGCTTGATCCTCATTCTCTCGGACTCATCCACTGGGCACAGTAAAAGGATTTGAATGCCGAAAGTCAGAATTAAAAATAGCAATTCACGAAGCGGGGTCCTTAAGGGCCCCGTTTTCTTTTTTGTACTGTGCTGCCTGTTTTTCAATGCGGCAACAGCTTCAGCTTTTGAGGCCAGGGTTCGTTACGTGATTGACGGCGATACATTTGTTCTTGCTGACAACAGACATGTACGAATTGCCGGGATCGATACCCCGGAAATCGGGCGGGACGGCAAACCGGACCAGTATTATGCCCGGCAGGCCAAGGCCATGCTCAACAAGCTGATCCTCGGCAAACGGGTGCGCATTGAACCTGCCGGAAAAGGCAAAGACCGCTACAAACGTATAATCGGCTGGGTATACGTGGATAATCTCTTTGTGAACAAGCGTATGATCCGCAAGGGTGCGGCTTTTTACTATTTCCACAAAGGCAATGACCGCGGCAAACAGAAATTGCTTCTCCAAGCGCAGCGAAACGCCTATAAAGAAAAGAAGGGGTTCTGGCCGGTTGTCAGCAAATTGAAGAAATTCAACAAACCGTGGGTAGGCAATAAAAAAAGCCGCCGCTGTTTTTTGACCGGAGACAGATATGCCGAAAAGATCGGCAGACTGAACAGGGTAAAATTTTCCAGTCTGGGCGAAGCTTTTTATGAAGGCTACTCACCCGCAAGACATCTAAATTTTTGGCCTATTGTAAAGTGATTTCAGTTAACTAAATATTGAACAAACTTAATAGCGAAGCTAAATAAAAGGTTTTGGGATTCTTAAACCCTTTTGCAAAAGGGTTTAAGCCCCCGGAGGGATCGCCGATAGGCCCCTCGGAGAGCCGCCGGAGGCATTCTTGCTTTTCAGAAAAATAACAAATTCTTTCCCGCAATTCCGCATAAAGCGTGACCCGGAGTTGTGCATTAATTGCAGGGGCTGCATCAACCAGTGCTCTTACGAAGCGCACTTCTGGAATAACGCACGGGGAAGACTCGCTCATGACAACAGCAAATGTATCGGCTGTCTGCGTTGTGCGGCAATGTGTCCAACCGGGGCTTTGTCCATTCAGGCCGAAAGCGGGATGTCTGGAAATCCGTCTATATTTAAGCCGGAGTTTTCATTTCACCGGGAGCGTCTGCTGCTTGATTGCGGGCAACCCGGCTCTGCTCATGGCGGTCCGGGCACTCCGACAGGTCCTTCCGGATTCTTTGTTTTGGGCGAGACCTCCCGGAAAATATTTAATCCCAACCTGCAAAAAGCAATGGAAATGGCAGCTGAAAAGCTCGGTGTTGTCTGTAATCCTGCGCAGGCTGTAAAGTTATTCCCGTCACACAATGTTGCCGAAGTCGCAGTTGCTGAGGTCTGTAACGGGGCGAAGCAATTGAGTCTTGAATACTCGGACGCTAGAATTCCCGGTATGCCCATGGAGCTTGCTTTAGCCTGTGTGGATAAAAGGCTGCGTCAGGAAGGGCTGCGCTCAAATGTTTCGTTGATTGCCGGAGGATATCTTCGGTGCAGTACGGATGTGCTTAAGATCATCGCCCTTGGAGCAGATGCAGTAAATATCGGAGAAGCCGCCTTAGCTGCTGTCGGTTGCACCCTTTGCGGGCATTGCCATACAGGAAAATGCCCGTGGGGGATTGCGACCAACGATCCTAAATTGCGCAAGCGTCAGAACCCGGAAGTTGGAGCGGAGCAGATTACAGATTTAGTTTACCGCTGGTCGCGGGAAATTGGAGAAATGCTCGTTGAAATGGGGGTGGATTCACATAAAAAATTGTGTGGCGACAGAAGCAAGCTGCGGGCCGTGGGGCTGTCTGAAAATGCAATGGAAATTTTAGAAGTAAAGCACGCGGGTCAATAAATAATGAAACGAATTTATCCAGATAAAGAGTATTGCATGGGCTGCGGCCTGTGTGAGCTGGCCTGCCTGACCGCTCATAGCGAATCCGGGGATTTGATTCAGGCATATACCCGCGAGCGGGCTGACGGTTTGCAGTCACGCAAAATTTTATTGGAAAATGAAGAGTGCAGTGTTGCGCTCAGTTGTAGACATTGTGCGGAACCGGAGTGTGTTCCGGTTTGCAGTTCCGGTGCGCTTTATAAAGATGAGGTTACCGGAATCACGGCTTACGATGTTGAGAAATGTACGGGCTGCTGGTCCTGCCTCATGGCTTGTCCTTATGGAGTAATCCGGCGCGATAAATATAATGATAAGATTATCAAATGCGACCTCTGTTCCGGCAGGGAAAACGGCCCGGCCTGCGTGGAAGCCTGTCCCAACCGTGCCTTGAAATTTGAGGAGAGACAGATCCATGAAGGGTGCTGATATCTACAATTTGGACGGCGTTGAGGATGTTGTCCGGCTTGAGGAAGTTGCAGCAAAGATCAAAAGGGCGGTTGTGCTTGGTGGCGGTGTTATAGGATTGCAGGCGGCCCAAATGTTTCATAATCGCGGTGTTGAAGTTGCTGTAATTGAAAGCGGGCAGCGTGTGCTTCGTGGTGTTTGCGATGCGCAAGGGGCGGAGCTTGCCGCAAGACGTATGCGAGAAGCCGGGGTGATCATCCGTTGCGGTGCAGAAGTTAAGGATATTATCCGTGATAAAGAAGGGGGCTTGCGCGGAGTACTGCTGAAGGATAAGAGTTTTTTGGAGGCCGGAGCCGTTGCGGTTTCCGGCAGTGAAGATAATCCGGCACTGTCCATGGTTTCCAGTACTTTATTCGGCCTGCCGCTCATGTGTATGGGGGAGGTCGATCCGGAGGATGGTGCTCCCGGTTATGAGGCTTGCGTCTTTTTTGATGAAGAAAAACAGATTTACCGCAAGCTGGTTTTTAAGGATCAGCGGCTTGCGGGGTATGTTCTGGCGGGCGATATTGATTGCGCCGGGGTGTACACATCATTTATCAAATTCAAAATTGAAATTGACGGGCGGATAAAGGAAAAATTATGCGCTGGAAAACCGGACGTGCTTCTCTGGCCGGATGATTTTTTTGAAAAAGTTTGGAATCCGAAAAATGGTTAATTATCCCGGGTAGTTCTTTTTAAGGCTTTATTGGCGGTTGGGGTGCGGAAATTGTTGCATATTTATATTAATTCTTTTATTGATCATCAGTTGTAATTGTCATTAAGGGCTCCCGTGCCCGGACGCAGATGTTCAGGCAGCGGGGGGATTGTTTTATTTATACACAGTCTTTTCAGGAGGACGTAATGTTTTTTGCAGATATCGCTCATGCGATGGGTGCAGCCGGACAGCAGGCCCAGGGCGGGCCTATGGGCGCACTCGGTTCTTTTCTCCCTCTCATCCTCATGTTTGCAATTTTCTATTTTCTGCTCATCAGACCGCAGCAGAAAAAAGCCAAAGAGCACAAAGCAATGCTGGATGCAATCCAGAGGGGTGACCGTGTTCTTACCGCAGGCGGTATCTACGGCCGCGTAACCGCCGTTGATGGCGATGAGCTGACCGTGGAACTTGCTGAAGGCCTTCAGGTCAAAGTAGAAAGATCTTTTGTTTCCAATCTCGCAAATGCTGCGAAGAAAGAAGAAAAGAAAGATAAATAATCTTTTTGTGTAGTGAAGCCTATCAAGGCAAGTCGCTTTTCGGTTAAGCCGGAAGTGCTTGCCTTTTTAGTGTTTTTGTAACCTATCCTAGTTGAATTTATAAAGGGAGAGGAGATGAACGGGAGTCTTCGTTGGAAAATTATCCTGACCCTGCTTGTTGTCGTGTTTGGAGTTGCTTACCTCCTTCCTTCACTGCCTGCGGTTCAGAATTCGGGAATGGCAAGCATCCTGCCTGATGACAAAATCAGTTTGGGACTTGACCTTAAGGGCGGAATCCACCTCACACTCGGTGTTGATATGGATAAAGCCATGGATAACAACCTTGCCCGCATGGGAGACGACCTCAAGGCCGTAGCCCGCGAGGAAGGCGTAATTGTATTGAAGCCTAAAGTGCTCAAGGGTGAGAGAATCGAAGCGGTTCTCCTCAAGGAAGCCCAGAAGGAAAAGCTGGAAAAGCTTGTTAAAGATTCCTTCGGCAACCTGACCATCCTCAGCACCGCAGTGAAGCCTGACGGCAAAGTCACTTACGTTTTTGCTCCCACTCCGGAATACAAAAAGTACCTGACCAAGCTGACCATGGATCAGGCAATCAAAACCATCCGCAACCGTATTGACCAGTTCGGTGTTGCTGAGCCGGATATCCGCAAGCAGCAGGGCAACCGCATTCAGGTGCAGCTGCCCGGTATGCAGGATCCCGAAAGAGCGATCAAGATCATCGGTAAAACCGCCCACCTTGAATTCAAACTGGTGGATGAGGGTGCTGATCTTGAAAAAGCACAGAAGGGCATCGTTGCACCCGGACGTGAAGTTACTGTCATCAGACACAGACTTCCCGACGGTTCCTATGTCGAAAAACCCATTGTCCTCAAGAAAGACGCCATGCTGACCGGTGAATACATCACTGATGCGCAGACTCGTTTTGACCAGTTCAACCAGCCTTACGTAACCCTGAACTTCAACAGCAGGGGCGCAAGAATTTTTGAACGGGTTACCGGTGAGAACATCAAGAGACAGATGGCAATCGTTCTGGACGGTAAAGTATATTCCGCACCGACCATTCAGGATAAGATCGCAGGCGGCCGCGCTTCCATCACCGGAAGCTACACCACTGATGAGGCCCATGACCTCGCCATTGTTCTGCGTGCCGGTTCTCTTCCTGCTCCGGTTAAAATCCTTGAGCAGAGAACAGTCGGTCCTTCCTTGGGACAGGAATCCATTGATAAGGGTATCTCCGCCGCTATCGCAGGTAGTGTGCTGGTGCTGATCTTCATGCTCGCCTACTACGGCTTTGCAGGTTTCGTTGCCGACGTTGTGCTGGTGCTCAACGTGGTGCTGATTCTCGCAGGTCTGGCGGCTTTCGGCGCAACCCTGACTCTGCCCGGTATCGCGGGTATCATCCTGACCATCGGTATGGCTGTTGATGCTAACGTCATCATCTTCGAACGCATACGTGAAGAATTAAGACGGGGACTGACCGCTAAAGCCGCTATCGTAGAAGGCTACAGCAGGGCAACCCTGACCATTCTGGACGCAAACATCACCACTGTGATCGCTGCGGTTATTCTTTACCAGTTCGGTACCGGGCCGGTGCGCGGTTTTGCGGTAACACTTACTCTGGGTATTCTTACCTCCATGTTCACCGCTATTTTCGTGACCCGCATCTTGTTTGAGCTTTACACCTCCAAGCGTGCCGCCGATGCACCGCTGAACATTTAAGGAGAGTGAATAAATGGGATTGCAGATAATTAAACCCGATACCAAGATCGATTTTATCGGAGCAAAGGGCAAAGCGTTCATCGTTTCCGCTGTGCTGATCCTGCTCGGGCTCGGTTCGCTGATCATGAACGGCGGCCCCAAGTACGGCATCGACTTTGCCGGCGGTATCGTGGTTCAGGTTAAGTTTGATAAGAAAGTAGATGTAAAGGCTGTAAAAGGTGCCCTTGAGGACGCTAAGCTCCCCGGACTGGTTGTCCAGAGCTTCGGTCATGACGACGATAATGAAATCCTGCTCAGAACTTCTTCTTCCGAGATCAGTTCTTCTGAAGTGCGGGATAACATCTCTGCCGGACTTGAGTCCGGTCTGAAAGGAACCGGATTTGAAATCCAGCGTCTGGAAATGGTTGGTCCCAAAGTCGGTGCCGACCTGCGGACCAAGGCCATTGAGGCCCTGTACTTCGCAGTGCTCCTGATCGCTATCTACATCTCCGGCCGTTTTGAGCAACGTTGGTTCGCAGCGGCAATTATGGCCGGTGGCCTTTTTGCCGGAATCAGTGCCCTGCAGCTGCTGGGTATGTCCACCACCGTGCTTATTTTCGGTGCCCTGTTCATCACTGTCGGTTTGTGCTGGTATCTGAAATTGAATTACGCGTTGGGGGCCATTGTGGCACTCATCCATGATATTCTGATCACAGTCGGTATCTTCTCCCTGCTCGGCAAGGAGTTCGACCTGACCATCATCGCGGCCCTGCTGACCATCATCGGTTACTCTCTGAACGATACCATCATCGTTTTCGACCGTATCCGTGAGAACCTGCTCGGCAAGATCAGTGATTCTCTTGCAGAGACCATCAATATCAGTATCAACCAGACCCTGAGCAGAACCATCCTCACTTCCGGCACCACCCTGCTGGTTGTTGCGGCCCTGTTCGCACTGGGCGGCGGCGTAATCCACGATTTCGCTCTCGCACTGCTCATCGGTGTAGGTGTCGGTACCTACTCCTCCATCTTTGTTGCCAGCCCCATCCTGCTCGGATTCGGCCCCAGCGCAATCGGAGATGACAGAGAGGAAGCTGAAGCAGCATAGCTTCGGTTTTCTTCCAAGGCTTATTCAAAGCGGGAACGGCTCAGGTCGTTCCCGCTTTTTTTTGTTTTAAAGATGCCTCCGGGGGCCCTGCCGGGGGCCTTAAACCCTTTTGCAAAAGGGTTTGTTCCACTGTCTTTATCTCTAAGACTCGCGGAAAGACCGCTCGCCTAAGAGCTAAAGCAAGAATCCCAAAACCTTTTATTACGGCTTCGCCGATGAGTTAGTATCTGAACATCCATGGTAGAATTAAGACAGAAAATCCGGTCCAGATCAGATAGGCAGGAAGGTATTTTCCAAGCGCGCTTTCTATATCACCCAGTGTTCCGCTGCCCTTGTGATAATTCAGGTAGCCGATGCCCATAACGGTCAAATTGCCGAAGACCACCAGATTGGAACCGAGCACGGTCAACCGGTTTGCGGTGATACCGTATTCAAAGATCCGCCAGCCGATGGCACTGATTCCTACCAGATCAAGAAAAATAGTTCCGGCAACCATGAGGCTGATTACGGCGGTAGCGAGCTTTCCGGATTCCTTTTCACCCCGTCCGGTGAGGGTGAAAATTGCGGTGGCAAGAACTGTCAGCAGCAGGATATTGTAGGTGAGCAGGGTGGATCGGTCTTGAAAAAGTTCATTAGCATTCAAAGCCATGGCACCCATGTAGCTGAAAATAAGCACCAGCAGCAGCGGTGAGAATATTCGGGCCAGCAGGGGGACCAGTTTGCGGGCTGCAGAGTAGGTGTCGGTTGCCCATGCAGCAACAAGAGGAATTGAAGCCAGTCCGTACACTCCCGGATATTCAAGTATCCAGCTGGTGGGAACATTCAGGAGATCAAATAGACCGAACGTCAGCAGCAACAGAATTCCCCCGCCGAGAAAGAACAGCCCGGAATGGATGATAAATTCACCGCTGAAACGTAGAAATTCGATACGCCCTTTACTTGATCGCCAATCATCTCCAAGGCGGCTCAGTCCGTATAAAGACCAGAGCAGAAACGGCAGGTTAAGGCAGGTAAGTGTGTAAACATCAGGCCATTCTTTGGGCAGCAGCAGAATGGCCACGGCCATGAAAGTGCTGATTGCCGCACCGATCAAGGTTCGCATCCGGGGCCAGCCGCGCATATGCATAGTGAACATGAACATTGCCGAGAGCGGGACAAGCGAGATCATCCAGCCTAAATAATCATCATAATTAATAGCTGTATGGTCGGGGATTTTGAGTATGCTTCCGGCGCAAAGGCAGATCACGAGCATTATCAGCAGGTCCGAATTGGAAAGAGTCCTGGTTTTTACTGTGGAATAATCCAGCCTTGCCTGCCATGCCCGAAATAAAACAGAATCTTTATTGTCAGAGAACGCCTCGCAGTAAAGACTTTGAAATTTACCGGGGTCATCGCGGTATATTTCTTCGAGTTTTTCCGGTTGCCCCGTCGCTTCACGAATTCTGGTTTCCATGCTTGGTTTTGTTTCTTTCATACTCACAAAAATATTCCTAAGAAGGACTTTTCGTCAATTGTTCCTGAAAAATGTATTTTTTATTTTGAGTGATATGTTGCTATGTATTTTTTGTTATATGATGATTTTTGAATGCAGTGTTAGGGGTGTTGTGTTTAGTGTCTTATGTAGTATTCGTAGTTGGTGGTGCTGTTTTGCAACAAAAAAACTAAATATGCCAAAAAAGATATAATTAAAAATTATGTGCTTAGGGGGATATAATTTAAAATCTTTGACAATAATGACTGCAGGTATATAATTGACCCACTTATTAACGGAAATGCTTTATTTAAGAACGAAGGTTGGTTTTACTAATTTTTCAAAATTTATAGGTGGTTATTATGCCCAGAATTCTTAGAATTAATACCCGTACCAAAGAGTTCAAGTTTGAAGAACTCGGTGATTACGCTGGTCTCGGTGGACGCGCCCTGACTTCCAAAGTCGTAAACAACGAAGTTCCCGGTGATTGTCATCCTCTTTCCGCAGAGAACAAGCTCGTTTGGGCTGCAGGTATCCTCGCAGGTTCCGGTGCTGCAAACTCCGGCAGACTCTCCTGCGGTGCCAAGTCTCCCCTGACCGGCGGTATCAAAGAAAGTAACTCCGGCGGACAGTTCGCACAGGCACTGCCCCGCATGGACATTCTGGCTGTTGTCTTTGAAGACAAACCTGAAATGGACGCACCTTTCTCCATCGTTGAAATTTATGCCGACCGTGTAGAATTCAAAGACGCTACTCCTATCGTGGGCATGGATAACTATCCCGCACACGAAGAGCTTAAAAAAATGTACGGCGACAAAGCTGTTACCGCTCTGGCAGGCCCTGCCGGCGAACAGTGTCTCGCAGCATCCACCATCCAGTTTTCCGATCCGCATCTGAATCCCGCACGTTCCGCCGGTCGTGGCGGCATGGGTGCGGTTATGGGCTCCAAAAAGGTCAAGGCTGTTGTTCTTGATCCTGATGCAAAGGGCCGCATTAAGCCTGTTAATGAAGAAGCGTTTAAGGTTGCCCGTAAGCGTTGGCTCGAAATCCTCATGGGGCACCCCGTAACCAGCGAAGGTCTGCCCGCATTCGGTACCGCCATTCTCGTTAACATCATTAACGAAGCAGGCGCGCTGCCCACCAAAAACTTCCGCTACGGTCGTTTCGACGATGCAGCAGAAATCTCCGGTGAAAAGATTGCTGAAGTTATTGAATCACGCGGTGGTAAGACCAAAGAAGGTTGCCACACCGGTTGCGTTATCCAATGCTCCCAGCGTTACAACGATAAAGACGGCAACTACCTGACCTCCGGTTTTGAGTACGAAACTGTTTGGGGCTTCGGCGCAAACTGCCTGATCAAAGACATCGACGATATCGCAACCATGGACCGTATCTGCGACGAAAAAGGTATCGACACCATTGAAATGGGTTGTACTATGGCTGTTGCAATGGACGGCGGCGTCCTCAACTGGGGCGACGGTAAAGCAGGTATCGAGCTGCTCAAGAAAATCGGTTCTTCCGATGCCATGGGCCGCATCATCGGTAACGGTGCAGACTTCGCAGGTCAGGCTTTCGGCGTAGACCGCATTCCCACCGTTAAGGGGCAGGGGCTGCCCGCATACGATCCCCGTTCCGTTAAGGGTGTCGGCGTTACCTACGCAACCACCCCCATGGGCGGTGACCACACTGCCGGTTACGCAGTAGCTACCAACATCCTCAAGGTTGGTGGTGATGTTGATCCTCTTTCCAAGGAAGGTCAGATCGAACTTTCCAAGAACCTCCAGATTGCTACCGCAACCATCGATGGTCTCGGCCTCTGCCTGTTCGTAGCTTTCGCGGTTCTGGATACTGAAGATGCAGTACAGTGCATGTGTGACCTCGTTGCCGCAACACACGGTATCGAATTCACCGCTGATGACTTCATCGCACTTGGCGTGAACACCCTTAAGGATGAGCTTGAGTTCAACCGTAAAGCAGGTTTCACCAAAGCTGACGACCAGCTGCCCCGTTTCTTCGCTGAAGAAAAACTTGAGCCTCACGACACCGTATGGGAATACACTGTCGAAGAACTTCAGGCTGCTAAAGTCTAAAGTCGCTTAAAATAAAATGAGTTAAGCCCGGTTGAGATTTCTCAGCCGGGCTTAATTTTTTTAAAGCATATTGCTAAGATTGCAGAAGACCAAAATTATCAATAATGCTGCCATGGATCGGTTAAAGATTGTCAGATGGGTGCTTTTGAGTTTTGTCGCGATAAGACTGCCAAGGCAGACCCAAATAAATACGGAGAAAAAGCAGGCGATGAAAAACATCAGGATATAAAATGTTAGCATTGAGTTTTCAGATGCGTTTAGATACATCGCCAAGCCGGACATGGAAACCAGCCATGCTTTGGGATTGAGGAGTTGCAGGATTGCACCTTGATAGAATCCTGCTGTTTGATTTGTTTCTGAATCTATTTCTATTGTTGAGTTTTTTTGGGACATCAAAAAAGCAAGATACAGGAGATAGATGGAACCGATTAATGTAAGACCATTTGCCAGAGTTTCGTTGGTTTTTAAGATTTGGCTTACACCGAAACTTGCTACAAGTATGACAAATGACAATCCTAGAGTTGCTCCTAACACAAAGGGGATACTAACTTTTATCCCGTTTTGAGATCCTAGTAAACTTGCAACGATATTTACAGGGCCGGGTGTGGCGCATGTTGCAAAAGCAAATATAGTGATTTCTAAAGCTGGCACTGATTGCTCCGGGTGGGTTTAATATTTGATGTAGGTGTTGACAATATCGTGCGGCATTGCTTTAGTAAAATTAAAACATTTAAGCTATAGGATTAGTTTTGCTAAGTCATCCCGATTTAAATCGACTTAAGGTTTTCTATTATGTTTTTACCAAACAGAGTGTAGCCAAGGCTGCAGAGGAATTGAATATAACCCAGTCTGCGGTAAGCCAGCAGTTAAAGAAGCTTGAAACGGAGCTTGAAACTCTTCTTTTTACCCGTCTGCACAAACGGTTGATTCCGACCTCTGACGCGCAGAGATTATTATCAATTTTAAAGCCTTTTTTTCATGAGTTGGAACTTGGTTTGCGGACTATAGCGCAGTCCAAAGAAATTCCTTCAGGTGAACTCAGAGTTGGTTCTCCTCATGGATTCGGTAAAGCTTATCTGCCAAAAAACTTTGCGGCATTTCGTCGCATATATCCAAAAGTGAGCTTTAAGTTATGGCTTGGTGATGCAAATCGAATTTTTTCCATGCTTGATAAAGGCCAACTTGATATCGCAATCATTGATGAATATCTGGTTCAGCGCATGCCGTTGGATAATTTGAAGCAATACAGATTCGAAAAGGTGATTGACGAAGAGCTTATTCTGGCCGGATCTAAAGAGTATTGTGAAGAAAGATTGTGTGGTGACTATTCGTTGGAAAATCTTGTCAGACAGGATTTTATCTCCTGCCATCTTGACGCTCTGGCAGTTACAAATTGGTTCAGTTACCATTTCGGCAAGGCTGTTTCCAAGCTTAATGTTGTGCTGGAAACTGATAGTTTTCAAACAGTGATGGAGGGCATTGAGAGCCATTTGGGACTCAGCATCACCGCATCCCATCTTGTTCGAGGACAACTTAAAGAGGGCAGGATCATTTCTATTCCTGCACCGAAAAAATCTACTATAAATCGTATTTCTTTAGTGCAGTTTAAAACTAAAGTTCCCAGCCTGACAGAACAGATTTTTCTTACCCATTTTAAGCAGGAAATTCAGCAGATCTGGTACTGATAATATGAAGGGCTGTTTTTCAGTAGACACAAGGTTGTTGTTTTTACGTCTTAATTTTTTTCTAAAAGGGCATGGATGATATTCCAGAGCACTAGTGCAGCAAGAATGCCGCACAGCCGGGTTATGGGCGGCTGAAGTTCGGTTCCGGGGCCCAGTCCCTGCACAAGGGTTAAAGTGAGGGCTATGCCGCCTTGAAGTCCCATATATGAGCAGCGAGGGTCTCCGTGGTCGATATAGGAAAAAATTAACAGCAAAACCCAGTATGACGCCGCCCATGTGATCAGGTAGTGGCCCGGTGTGGTTCCCAGCAGGAGCAGGCCGATGCTCCCGCCGATTACACATCCGCTGATGCGTAAAATACCTTTGCGCCATGTCAGCTCCGGGGAGGGTTGGAGCAGAATCAGGGAAGTTACCCCGATTTGAAGGATTCCCGGCAGGTCCAGCCATCTCCAGATCAGCGGCACTGAAACCATGGCCAAGGCCAGACTGATAGCCTGTTTGATCAGTTCAGATTCCTGTGCAGGGGAAATTTTACTGTTAGCGGATGGAGACGTCACGGGTATATTTTCATCCGGCTCCGAACCAACGAAGACCGCACTCATGACAATAGCCATGAGTGTTCCGAGACTGATTTCAAAAGTGCGGAAGAATGCGAAATCGAAAATATTCTGCGGCACTACCAGTCCGGCAATGGAGAGCAGCACAATCATGAATCCGGACATGGACCATGCATAACTGTCCTTGCCCCGAATTTCCGTGACCACAACAGTTGCAACGGAAGTAAAAAAGATAATGCACAGAATGGCAAAAACATTACCAATGAATGCTCCCAGCAGGATCAGGGCCAGCACACAGCCGCAGATTGTCCCGATAATGCGCAGAATGCCTTTGACGAGGGAGGCATCATAGCTTGAGCGGGAAACTACCAGCGCGGAAATTCCGGCCCAGTAGGGCTTTTCCAGATTAAGCCAGTTGGCGATGAGTACGGCGCAGAGTGCGGCCGTGGCTGCCCCCAGAGCACAGCGGGCCTGAGTCCTGCTGAAATGACTCAATTCATGGGCAAGGCCCTGTTTGAATTCTTCGAAGGCACTGGCTGCGTACATCATGTCATCCTTAATAAATAACCAGCGTGCGGACATCGGAACCGCTCAGTAAGCGTGTTCCGTGCGGAACTTCGATTTCTATGCGTACCGGAAAGCGGCGGGAAAGCCTGATCCAGTTGGTCTTCGGTTCTACATAGGGCAGAAGTTTATCAGTGATGGGATTGCGCGAAACGCCCCGGGCAATTCCTTGTACTTTTCCTGAGAAAAGGTTCCACGGGTAATTATCAAGATGTACGGTTACGTGCTGGCCCGGTTTAATATGGCGGACCAGCTGTTCCCGGTAATTGGCGATAACCCGCCAGTCTTCATCTGAAACCACGGCCATGATGGGCTGGCCCACTTTGGCGAAATCACCGGGCTTGATTTTAAGTGCGGTGATGAATCCGTTCACCGGGGCATAGAGTCTGGTGTGTTCCATCTCATATTCGGCCAGATTCAACTGGGACTCAGCGTGGCGTAGTTCATGCTGCTGGGCCTGTACAGCCGCTTTTGCCTCATCAACTTCCGATGCTGCTTCCTTGTTCCTGTCCATAGCTTTGCGGTATTCTTCCAACTTTTCGTCGTAAACCTGTCTGGAAACGGTCTTGGATTTTATCAGCTTGCGGAACCGTTTTTCCGTTTTTTCAGCCAGTGTGAGTGCAGCCTGTGTTTCTTTGAAAACGGCATCTGCGGCCAGCAGGTTTTTCTGCTGCATATCAAGTCTGGCTTTGGTCTGGGCCAATTTTGCCTGTGCGCTGTTCAGGGCAATCTGGAAGGGGGTAGGATCGATGACAGCCAGTAAGTTTCCTTTTAATACCTGCTGATTGTCCTTTACGGCAACTTCCTGAATATGTCCCTGTACCCGTGGGGCCGTGCGGATGATATCCGTTTCAAGATAGGCGTCATCGGTGTAGGCCATGAAATAGGTGGAGATCCAATAGATAAAGAGCAGAAACAGGGCTGCGAAAAGTAATTTGAAAACAGTCTTGCGGTTCATGGTTGTTTCCTTCAAAGGGCTGCGGGATGGTTTGATCCTGATTATAAACGTATTTTTTAAAAATGACCATGAACACAAAAAACGGCATCTTCCAGCCCGTAAAGGGGGAAAATGCCGTTTTTTTAAGTTGCTATAAATTTTAGCTGCTACATCATCATATAATATTTGCGCAGCATTTCCAGCGGGTAGGGGGAATCCCAGTGGTTGGTGAATTTTGCTGCTGCATAATAGACAAGCAGAATGATCAATGAACCTGCGGCTATTACATACCACGGCAGTTTTACCCGGCTAAGGCGGTCAGTGACGTTCAGGCAGCCGTCCACAGGGCATGCGTTGATGCACTGGGTGCAGCCTACGCATTCAGCGGAATTGATGGTTTTTTTGGTGTCAACTTCAATTCCGCCGGGGCAGGCTTTGTTGCATTTTCCGCAACTGATGCATTTTTCTTCATCACGTTTAATGGCAATGGGAGAAGCCTTGGAGAGGATGCCCAACAGAGCTCCGTAGGGACACAGGAAGCGGCACCAGAAGTAAGGGATGAAGACGCCCAGCACGATTATTGCCCCGACAACCAATGCTGCAGTCAGGCTCATGTCGGTGAAGAAGTGGAGCATCCGCGCTTCTGCGGTGAAGTTGTACGGCGAGTGGATAAATGCGTCTACTTCGCGCGCGCTCATCTTGAAGAAAACCATATTCGCAAAAAAGGCCAGCAGTATGTATTTGGGAATGAGCATCCCCAGTTCTATCTTGCCTTTGATAGTGATTTGTTTTCCTGTTTTGCGGCCCAAGCGGTGCAGCAGGTTGTGGATAAAGCCCACCGGGCAGAGATAGCCGCAGAAACCTTTACGCACGATCAGGCTCATGACCATAACCGCTATGAAGATGGTCAGCCCGGCCGGGTGTACCTCATCAAATATACCTTGAGCGAAAAGCTGTTTCAGGGAAAGCAGTGCGCTGATGGGCAGAAATCCTTCCACCGCACCGGGTTTGCTTACGGCAATATCAGAATTGCCGATCATCCATTCATAGAAAAGATAAAAGCGGTATCCCACCCAGATGCAGAACAGGGTCATGGCAGACTGGATGGAATCCCGCACGAGTTCAGGGGATATTTTTTTCATTTTTCCTTTTTGGGGAAGATTAATCTTCCTGATGGTCTTTCTGGTCGTTGTATACGTAGTCCCTGAGAGCCTGTACCCACGGGCGCGGGGTTATCCCGGTCACCTCGGTAAACTTGGAAGTGTCCAGAACAGAGTAGGGCGGTCTCTTGGCCTTGGTGGGGTAGGCGGAGGTGGGGACTGGGTCGACCCGGCAGTTGATGGCGCAGCTGTCCACAGCCTCGGTGGCCAGTTCGCACCAGCTTGCTTTGCCGGAGTTGACTAAATTGAAAATTCCTTTGGCTTCATGTTTGAGCAGTTCTATGGAGTACTCTGCTAGATCCGGGGTGTAGGTCGGCGAGCCGTTCTGGTCATGGACAACGGTCAGGTTTTCACGTTCCTTGGCGAAGTTCACGATTTTATGAACGAAATTTGTTCTGTGCGGGCCGAAGAGCCATGCAGTGCGGATGATCAGAAAATCATCATAATTCAGTTCAATAATACGTTCTTCCCCGGCCAGTTTGGTTTCACCGTATACGGATTTAGGATTGGTCCGGTCTTCTTCTGTGTAGGGAGAGTCTTTTTTGCCGTCAAAGACAAAATCCGTGCTGTAATGAATCAGCTTGGCACCGCTTTGTTTGCAGAGTCTGCCCAGTGTGGCGGGCAGGGTGGTGTTCAGCAGGTGGGCTTTGTTTTCCTCGTCTTCGGCCTGATCGACCATGGTGTAGGCCACGGTGTTGAATACGAAATCCGGCTCTTCCCTTTCCATAAATGCACTCAGGGAGTCTTCATCCAGTGGATCGAAGTCGGAGCGGGACAGGGGAATGGTTACTATCTCCTGCTGCTCAAGCTTTTGGGCTAGTGCCTGTCC
Organism: Desulfovibrio sp. JC010; assembly: GCF_010470675.1. Lineage (NCBI taxonomy): Bacteria > Pseudomonadati > Thermodesulfobacteriota > Desulfovibrionia > Desulfovibrionales > Desulfovibrionaceae > Desulfovibrio > Desulfovibrio sp. JC010. Next base: position 131,821 of record NZ_VOIQ01000009.1, on the reverse strand, counting down.
GAGCAGTCCGTTGCGTCCGCCGAGGATTATTGCCTTTTTACCTGCTAAATCAATCACTTTCGTTCTCCGTACCATTGGTCCATGAATTCACGGTAGGCTCCGCTGCGAACTTCTTCGAGCCAGTCTGAGTTGCTCTGGTACCATTCAACTGTTTTGCGGATCCCTTCATCAAAAGTCACTGCCGGAGTGAATCCCAGTTCCTTTTCTGCCAGTGAGTAGTCCATGGCATATCGCATGTCATGACCGGGCCTGTCTTTGACATAGGTAATGAGAGACTCATCTTTTCCGAGAATATTGAGAAGTTCTTTAACCAGCTCAAGATTGGTCTTTTCCGCAGCACCGCCGAAGTTGTAGGCTTTACCGGGCTGTCCTTTGAGCAGGGTCAGTTCCACCCCGGTGCAATGGTCGTCAACGTAAATCCAGTCGCGGATATTGGAACCGTCACCGTAGATGGGCAGACTCTCACCAGCACCAGCTTTAATGAACATGAGCGGGATGAGCTTTTCCGGGAACTGGTAGGGACCGTAGTTGTTTGAGCAACGGGTTATGGATACGGGAAATTTGTAGGTCTCGAAGTAGGCCCGTGCCATGAGGTCTGCTCCGGCTTTGGAGGCGGAGTAAGGACTGTTCGGTTCAAGGGGGTTTTCTTCGCTGAAGGCCGGATCTTCTGGACCGAGGGTGCCGTAGACTTCATCTGTGGAGACGTGGACGAATTTTTCGATTCCGGCACTGCGTGCGCATTCCATCATATTCTGGGCGCCGAGGGTGTTGGTGGTCAAAAAAGGTGCGGGGTCGTTGATGGAACGGTCCACATGGGATTCCGCCGCGAAGTTGACCACAGCATCGATTTTGTAATCGTGCAGTACGGAGGTAACGAAATCCTTGTCGCAGATGTCGCCGTGCAGAAATGTGTAGCCGGAGTTTTCGTCCTGTTCCAGCTGGAGCAGGTTTTTGCGGTTCCCGGCATAGGTCAGTTTGTCGAGATTGAACAGTTTCCAGCCCGGATGCCGTTCTTTCATGAGGTAGATGAAATTGGTGCCGATAAAACCGCATCCGCCGGTAATGAGAAGTCGCATATTGTCTCCGCTGATAATTAAAAATTATGAATGGCGAACATACCTGTTGCCGTAGTGTTATGCAAGAAAGTGCAGGTACAAAATGATGTGCAGTAAAGGTACTGCCTTGATTTATTTAAATGAAATGTTTTCATCCAGACATGACAGGGCCTGATAAAGAATAATTCCCGCAGAGGTGGAAAGGTTCAGGCTGCGAACATTATCCGTGGTGGGGATATTTACTGCATGTTCGAACTCATCGAACATCCATTCCGGTAAGCCCCGTGTTTCCGGGCCGAGCACGAGATGGTCTCCGGGCATGAATTTGAAATTAAAAAGATGGGTGCCCCGTTTGGCACTGGTGGTGACCAACCTTCGGGGCTTGGCGTTTTCCTTGTAATCCTGCCAGTTTTCCCAGACCGAGAGTTTTACCTTGGGCCAGTAGTCAAGCCCGGCCCGCTTGAGGTGTTTATCGGAAATGGAAAATCCCAGCGGCTTGATGAGATGCAGCGGGGTATTTGTTCCGGCGCAAAGCCGGGCAATGTTGCCGGTATTGGGTGGGATTTCCGGTTCAAAGAGAACTATGCTGAAAGGGTTGGTGAATTTTTCCTGTGTCATGGCGGAATCGATAACAGGAGTATGAAGGAAGGGCAATCCTTTAAGGGGGTTGAAATTTGGGCATAAAAAAATGTCCGGATCAATCGCGGGAGGGAGGGCAGAATCGCTTTTGTGTATAATTTTTTTCTAAGCTGTTCGTTTCTACCGTTTCCTGCACTCGCCTATCAGTCCAGAACATTTTCTTATAGATGGGTGAAGAACGACTCTTATTTTTAAAATTTTTTTTGTGTTTGTTTAGTCTGTTCTTGTGTCCGTCTTGATTTGTTTAAAGCAGTATACGTGCCAAGTTTTAGTGGGGGTGAGTAAGTGCTTTTTATCATGTGATGTTTTTTATGGAGGGGATAGATGTCAAAAATCAGAAAGGATGGAGTGTCGGAAAATAGACGGGATTTTGGCGGTAGTTTTTGCCGAAATTTGTAAAGTATGAAATACAAAAATGTGGATTTGCCAAGCGAAGCGGCGAAGCCAAATTAAAAGGTTCTGAAGGGGATGGGGTCTGGGGAAGGGGAAACTCTTGCAAGAGTTTCCCCTTCCCCAGCCGCCGGAGGCATCATTATATCGCAGCAATGCATTTAATCTCAACAAGTCCGCCTTTGGGCAATCCGCTTACTTCTACTGCGGCTCTTGCGGGCTTGTGTTGGGAGAAGAATTCGGAATAGACTGCATTGACTTTGGCAAAGTCGTTCATGTCGGTGAGGAATACATCCACACTGATGACTTTGGTCAACGCGCTTCCGCAGGCTTCGAGGATGGATTTGAGATTCTCAAGAGCCTGACGGGCCTGTTCCTCCACATCCTCGGAAATGAATTCACCTGTTGCCGGGACAAGGCCGAGTTGTCCGCTGATGAATGCCTGGGAATTGTAAATGGTGGCCTGTGAATACGGTCCGATTGCGGCGGGCGCGTTTTCGGTATTGACGGTAGTAACGATCATAACCATTCCTTTTTTTAAGATTGTTTGGGGAGTCCCCATAAATATTTGTCGGAGAAGCTCTCCGGGATAAATTTAGTAATCTGTACAAGAGCGGCGACAATCAGGCAGGACATGATCAAATGTCCCCACAAGAGGCCTGATATGTGACCGCCGATCATCATCAGCAGCAGTGTGTCTTCGATGAGGCTGTGGCAAAGGCTCATCAAGGTCAGGGAGTAGAATACGTCTTTTTTGTCTATGCGGCCGGATTTTGCCTCGTGGATGATCATTCCGCCGCCATAGGAAAGGCCCATTGTCAATCCGACAACGGTCAGGGCCGAGGCTTTGGAGCCTATGCCCATCATGGTCAGGAAAGGGCGGAGCAGGAAATCCATGGCTGCTATAACCCGTATTTTGGTCAGAATACGCATCACCGCCAGCAGGCAGAAGATGATGCCGAAAATGGAAATCAGGTTGCGTATCTCACCCATGGCCCATTGCAGCAGGGTTTTGTCGATGGCTGAATTATCCGGGGTGAGCAGAATGTTTGCCGGTCCCTGCAGCAGATCGAAATTCTGATAGATCAGGTTCAGCACCAGACCCATAATGAAGGCCCCGGCCATGCGGATGAAGAGCTGGAAGCCGAGCTTGGGGCCGGAACTCTGGACCACTCGCAGTTCCACGGGCATGGAGTGGGCCACAAGGATCATGGTTCCGAGAATGGTTGCCTGCGCTGCGGTGAGCGGCTGGTCCTGTGCAAGGCTTAAGAATACGATCAGCCCGCTGTAGATGTTGTTGATCAGCGCAGTGGCCCAGACCAAACCCATTTCACCGGGCAGCCCGACCAGCTTCATAACCGGGGCAAGGGGCGCGGCCAGATAGCCGACCAGATTAAATTCCTGCAGGATTTTTACAACAATGACTACCGGGATCATAATTTTAAACAGGTCGAGGCTTATGCGGGCGGCATCTTTAATTGTAGTGAGGGTGGGGCTGATGATATCTTTTGAGAAATTCATAATGGTGGTGGAAGTTGCGGGATGAAAAAAATAAAGCCGGGCAGACTTTGATATCTGCCCGGCTGAAAAGATCGAGTGCGTTTAGGCCAGCATTTTTTCTTTCAGGCCGTTTACAGCGTCTTCTTCGGTGCCGTAAAGTTCAAACACCTTATGCAGTGCGGCGATATCGATAATCTTTTTGACCCGGTCACTGATGTTGAACATGGCGATGTTGCCTTTTTCCTTCATCAGCTTGTTGCGCAGGGTGATCAGGGTGCCGATACCCATGCTGTCCATAAAATCTACACTTTCCATATCGAGTGCGATGTTGAACTGCTTCTCATCAAATATCGGATTGATCTGGCGCTGAAAGTCATGGCTGACTACGTGGTTTAGTTCTGCAGATTCAATCTTAACAACGGTAATTTCATCTATTTGTTTAAAGCTGATTTCCATTCTTTTTTCCTTAATTCTGTGGTTCTGTACAAGGATCACGGGATGCAGGCTACACCGCCTTTGAAATTCAATCAAGTCTGAGTTTAGTCTGGAAAGCTGATCTGGAATGTGGCACCGTGGTCATTAAAGAAATTGACTTCTCCGCTTAATTGCTGGGCAAGGGTTTCCACCAGAGTCATGCCCAGTGTCCGCGATTCGCTGATACTGAAATCATCAGGCATTCCCTTTCCGTTGTCAGCCACTTCCAGCTTGATGCGGTCGTTTTCCCGCTGCATGGAGACTTTTAATTCTCCGGTGCCGTTATGTCCGTAGGCATGGGTCAACGCGTTTGAAACCAGTTCGTTGATGATCAGTCCACAGGGAATGGCCGAATCAATGCCCATGTGGATGTCCTTGATTTCATATGTCGGCCTGACTTTGCCGTCCACAGAGTAGGAACGGAGCAGGAAGTTGATCAGGGTTACGGCATATTCGCTCATATCAATGCGTGACAGATCTTCAGAGCGGTAAAGTTTTTCATGCAGCATGGACATGGAGCGCACCCTGTGCTGGCATTCACGCAGCAGGTTGGTGGCTTCCGCGTCTTCGGTATAGCCGCTTTGCAGGCTGAGCAGGCTGGAAATTACCTGCAGGTTGTTTTTAACCCGGTGGTGAATTTCCTTGAGCATGACTTCTTTTTCGGCAAGGGAGGCCCGGACAATCGATTCGGATTTTTTGCGGGCGGAAATTTCTTCGGAAAGGACTTTGTTCATGAGTTGCAGTTCTTCAGTCCTTTCGCGGATTTTTTGTTCCAGCTCTTCTTTATAACGTTCGTTTTCAACCATTAACCTCGCTCTTTCGCGGGTGCGGTTGATGGCGTTTTCCAGATCGTTGAGGTCGGTTATGGGTTTGGGGATATAATCCCATGAACCCAGCCGCACAGTGGCGATAACGTCTTCAAATGATCCAGTCCCGGAAACCACGATTACCGGGGTCTGGGGAGCTTCCTGTCCCAATTGCCTGAGAACGGAAAGACCGTCCATTTCCGGCATTCTCAGGTCCAGCAGGATAACATCCGGTTGCTGTTCTCTGAAAATCTTCAGTCCTTCGTGACCGTTGGCGGCCTGCAGAACTTCGTAGCCGCTGTCTTCAAGGTAGTGGGCAATGGAAAGCCTGACACTTTCGTCATCATCAATGGTCAGAATCTTGGGAATCTCATCCATAGGGCAGTGTCCGATTTAGTTGTTTGAATTGGCGGCTTAAGTTATATTAATGTTTGAAAGCCTTTATAACTGTGTAATTTTTGATTTTCTGAGTATATATTGATAATTGTGATTAGCCAAGTAGAGATTTTGTTTTTGGAGGTTCGTTAAGGGTGGAGAAAATACGGATATTACTGGTTGCCGCTCCCGGAGATAACAGGGGCGTTTATCTGAGGGCTTTGCAGGAATTTGATATTCAGTGTGATGTAGCCGAGTCCCTCCATGATGTCGCGCTTAAGCACAACAAGGTTAAGTATAGCGGGTTTCTAATCGATATTCCGACCCTGCTCAGGTCTTCCGCTGCGGACAAGGCGGAAGCCAATCTTTTGAGTGATAATTTTCCGGTCATGCGCCTGAGCTATAAGGCTGTTGAAGGGATTCGCTGTATCCCCACCGGAAAATTTTCCGGACATGGAAATACTCTGGATGCGTTTTTCAAAGAGAGCTGCCTGAACTTTACAGCGCGGTCTTTACGTGGCACCAAAAGGGCGAACAAGGTGTTGAATGTTCTGTTGAACAGGGACATATCCATCCCGAAAAGCCATATGGAAAAGAGCGTGGCTTTGAACTTTTCCGCTGAAGGATGTTTTTTATATTCGGTTTCAAAGTGGAAAAAGGGCGATACGCTCTGGATCGCTATTATGGAACTGGACGACAAGGCTCCGATCAAAGCTGAAGTGCAGTGGGTAGTGCCGTGGGGAATAAAATCCCAGATGCCGGGGCTAGGGGTTAATTTTTTGTCCCTGTCTGAAGAACAGGCTGATCAGATTGATGCGATAATTCAGAATAAGAAGGTGTAATTGTGGGTGAGTTGAAGGAAGATAAGAATTTTGAGCGGCTGCTGGAATGCATGGCGCGCGGTATTCTGGTGGGCGGTTCCGTTGGAGCAATTGCCGGATGGTTTTTTATGGATATTCAGCGGGCCCTGCTGCTTGGCATGCTGGTCGGTTGCGTTGCCGGGCTGACTATGAAGAATGTTAAAGATAAGCGGGATGCGGAGTAGTTTTATTGCCTCCGGCGGCCCTTCGGGGACCAAAGAACCTTTTTTGGGAAAAAAGGTTCTCTGGACTCTCCAAAAAACTTTTTAATAAGCTTCGCATAAAAATTTAAAAATTATTCCATAGAATAAGCCCCGCAATATCTTTTAAGATATTGCGGGGCTTGATTTTGGTATGGGCTTTCTTGCGAAGCGGCGAAGCCTTAACAAAAGGTTTTAAGCCGCCGGAGGCATTCTTTTACAAAATCTGACTCAAAAATGATTTGGTGCGGTCGGATTCGGGGTTGCTGAAGAAGTGTTCCGGGCTGCCTTTTTCAATGAGCATGCCCTGATCCATGAAGACTACCTCATCAGCGACTTCACGGGCAAATCCCATTTCGTGGGTAACCACGACCATGGTCATGCCTTCTTTAGCAACGGTTTTCATAACATCCAGAACCTCGCCGACCATTTCCGGGTCAAGGGCTGAGGTGGGTTCGTCAAAGAGCAGCACCTTGGGTTCCATGGCCAGAGAGCGGGCGATGGCCACACGCTGCTGCTGTCCGCCGGAAAGCTGGGTGGGATAGACTCCGGCCTTGTCATGGATTCCTACTTTTTTGAGCAGTTCCATGGCGACTTCCCCGGCTTCCTTCTTTGATCTTTTGCGGACCACGGTCTGGGCGATGGTAAGGTTTTCCAGCACGGTCTTGTGCGGGAAAAGGTTGAAAGACTGGAACACCATGCCCACTTCTTCACGGATTCTGTTGATATTCGTCTTGGGGGAGAGGATGTCCACCCCGTCGATGAAGATGTGGCCGGAATCGGCATATTCAAGCCTGTTCAGGCAGCGCAGGAAGGTTGATTTACCGGAACCGGAAGGACCGATGACAACGACAACCTGACCTTTATCCACTGTGTGTGAAACATTGGAAAGGGCTTGAACTTCATGGGGGACATAAAAAGTTTTGTATATATTCTGTACTTCAATCATTATCTCTGCACCATTCTCTTTTCAAGGTACTGCACAAACATGGAGAAGGCAAAAGTCAGCAGCAGGTAGAGCAGGGCACAGAGGAACCACAGCTCAAAAGGCTGCAGGCTGGTGGAAACAGCTTCTCTTGTGCCTTTGGTTAATTCCCTGATGGCGATTACGCCGAGAAGGGAGGAGTCCTTGATCATGCTGATGAACTGTCCTGCCAGCGGGGGGAGGATTCTCCGGAACGCCTGCGGCAGGATGATATGTTTCATGGCATAGTATTTAGACATACCCAGTGAGCGGGCAGCTTCCATCTGTCCTCGGTGTACGGACTGGATACCCGCCCGGACAATTTCAGCCACATAGGCCCCGGCAAAAATCGCAAGGGATGCGATACCGAACCAGAGTGGAGGAATCTGTGAGATATCATATTGCGCGAGCATGTTGTTGATCAGGGTTCCCAGTACAAAGTACCAGATGAAAATCTGGACCAGTAACGGCGTGCCGCGAATAAGCTCAATATAGGTTATGGCTGAGAGCCGCAGGGCCGGGTTCTGGGATATCCTTGCCAGTCCGGTAAAGAGGCCGAGCAGGATACCGAAAACAATAGCAATGGCACTGACCTTGAGGGTAACGAACAGGCCTTCAAGGATGACTCCCATCTTCCATTCTTTTTCAATCCCGATGGTGTCGCCTACAAAAACAGAATCATCCTCATAGACCTGCAGGTCGGAGGCGGGGACTTCAAATCTCTCTGACTCATTGTCTTCCCCTCTTACAATGACAATTGCGTCATCACCTTGCTGTTTTATGGAAGTGACACTGCCTTCAATGTTTGAGGTAATGTGTACTTCGTCTTCATAATAGAAGTAGCTAGGAATACGCTCCCATCGCCAGACGTAATCAACCTGCTGTGTAGCCCAGTAGAGACCGAACAAGGTTGTGAACAGGCCGATAAAAAAAACAGTCTTCCAGAAAATTTCGTAGTTCCGGCCTTTGCCGGGAGCTCTCATTGATGTTCCACTCATAATATAAGCCGATTTTTAAAATTTATATTCTTACTAAAAAGCAAAAAATTCAGATTGCCGGGAAGGGGTCGATGAATATGGCGCAATCGACCCGTTGTCAACAATCTGAATAAAGGGGCGGATAAACCGCCCCTGTATAATCTTGGTTGCTACTGGATGTTCTTACGCCATGCAGTGCTTTCAAACCATTTGTGGTAGAGTTTGTCGTAGCGACCGTCATTTTTGATCTGGTGCAGGAAGTTGGTCAGGAAGTTCAGGAAGTCGGGATCACCTTTGCGGATACCCCAGCCCAGAGGCTCAAAAGTAAAGGGAGTTTCAAGGAAGATGAGCTTGTCTTTACCCTGTTCAGCCATGAAGATGGCGTTGAAGGGCAGGTCGTAGATCATAGCATCGGCTTTACCGTTGAGAACTTCAAGAGCAGCATCGGTTTCGAGATCAAAGCTTTTGTACTTTGCTTTGGGCAGGAGGCGTTTTGCAGCCTGCTCACCGGTGGTGCCGAGTTTGGAAACAATGGTGTATTCAGGCTTGTTCAGGTCTTTGTAGGACTTGATTTTGCCTTCAAGCTTTTTGTTTACCAGAGCAGTCTGGCCGACAACCATGAAAGGTTCTGCAAAGTTGATCTGCAGGTTGCGCTCCTGGTTGACAGTCATACCGGCGGTGATGATGTCAATCTTATTGGTAAGGAGAGCGGGAATGATGCCGTCGAATTCCATGTTGACGGGTACGAACTTAACGCCCATGGCTTTTGCCATTTCACGGGCGAGGTCGATTTCGAAACCGACAATGCGGCCTTTGTTATCGGTCATCTGAAACGGAATGTATCCGGAAGCGATACCGCAACGGAGTTCACCGGATTTCAGGATGGAGTTGAGGGTGGATTTCTTGGCCAGATCGATGTCGGCTGCGTTGGCGGTGGCTGCAAAGCACAGAGCCAGCACCATAATCAGCATCATGCAAATTCTTTTCATAGCTTTCTCCTTTAAATTCCTTGTCTGCAATTAAGTCAAAATACCTGTGGCAAATGCCGATCAACCGTATTTGCCCTCAGTAAGTACTTCCTTAACAATCATTTCAACCTTGCAAACAGGGCAGGTCGGCATTGATTCTTTGGGAAAGTAGACAATACGGGTGTCCCGGCATTTGGGGCAGATAACCTCTACAGCTTCCTGCCGCTCTTGTTTGACTTTGTTTTTCATTAGTAATGCCCCTTTGAAAAAAGAATCTGGAAAATTAACTTTTTTTTGAATAAAGTTCAAGAAAACAATTTTTTAATGCGTTTATAATTCAATGAAAACAATATTGTCCATGGAAACCTTTGTTGACACGGTTACTTTTTTGTATAATTTTCATGTTTGTGATTTTAAGGGTATTTTAACTTATTTGGAGGAATATTTATGAAAAGGATTATAGTTGCCCTGCTGCTGACTATTCTTGCTGCGACACCTGCTTTTGCCGGAAAAAAGGTGATCAACATTGCATCCGACTGCACATGGCCGCCCATGGAGTTCGTTAATAAAGATAAACAGATTGTCGGTTTTTCCGTTGATCTGATGAAAGCCTGTGCCAAGGCTGCCGGATACGACGTGAATATTAAAAACGTTGCCTGGGACGGTATTTTTGCAGGTCTCGCTGCCGGAAAATATGACGCTATCTGCTCTTCCGTATCCATTAACGAAAAACGTAAAAAGGCAATGGACTTCACCGCTCCCTATTTTCAGGTGAAGCAGGCTGTTGTTACCGCTAAAGATGTTGATGCCAAGAATCTTGACGCATTCAAAGGTCAGCCCGTAGGTGCCCAGATCGGTACTACCGGCTTCTTTGCAATCAAGAAGGCTGACGGTGTAATCGCTAAATCTTACGATGAAATCGGTCTGGCCATGGAAGACCTCTTCAACGGCCGCCTGAAAGCAGTTGTCTGCGATGATCCCATTGCAGCTGACTTCGCCCTGCAGCAGGCTGAATATTCCAAAAAACTTAAAATCGCTTTTATCATTGAAGGCGGTGAGTCCGAATTTTACGGCGTAGCCATCAAGAAAGGTAATAAAGAAGTTCTCGACCTGATCAATAAAGGTCTCTCCACTGTAAGGGCTGACGGTACTTACGATAAAATCAGAGCCAAGTGGTTCGGTAAATAATACCGGAACATCAGGCTTGAGTTGATAACAAATGGCCGGGATCGGACGCAAACAGCCCGGTCCCGGCATTTTCATGCAGCCCGGGTAAATTATTATGAAGCAAGAAAAACAAGTTAAGATTGAGGTTACGGACGGGGCCAGCATTCCCGACAGCAGCGACAAGGGGCTGCTGAATGCGTGGTGGGTTTCCTTTATCGGTGCGGCTGGTATTATCGCCTATCTGGTTATTACCAAGCCTGATCCGTACAGGGATATTCTGCTTTTTATTCCTGACGGAATTGTGGTTACTTTTGAGGTTACCATCTGTTCAATTTTCGGGGCGCTGATTATCGGTCTCTTCACCGGGCTGGGCAGGATTTCCAGCAACAGATTTATCAATCTGGTTGCTTCTACCTATGTGGAAGTGGTCAGGGGGATTCCGCTGCTGGTACAGCTTTTCTACATTTATTATGCCATGGGCCGTGTGCTTCAGGTGCCGGATATGCTTTCGGCTATCATTGCCATGAGTGTCTGTTACGGCGCGTATATGGGGGAAGTTTTCCGTGCCGGAATCGAATCCATTGATGACGGTCAGATTGAAGCTGCGCGTTCGCTCGGTTTCAATAAGAACGAAACAATGTTTCTGGTTATCCTGCCGCAGGCATGGCGTACAATACTTCCTCCTGTGGGTAACGAATTCATTGCCTTGCTTAAGGATTCTTCGCTGGTGTCCATTATCGCTGTTGCGGATATTCTCAGGCGTGGACGTGAATTCGCAGCGGAAAGTTTTCAGTATTTTGAAACTTACACAATGATCGCACTTGTTTATCTGGTGATTACTCTGATTCTCTCAAGAGCGGTAAGCCATATGGAAGAGAGGTTGAGCCATTATGACCGCTAAGCCTATTATTGAAATTAAGGACGTATACAAGTTTTTCGGCGACCTTGCCGCGCTCAGTGATGTCTCTCTTGATATCAAGGCTGGGGAAAAGGTCGTGATCATCGGGCCTTCCGGGTCCGGTAAAAGTACGTTGCTGCGTTCCATCAACCGTCTTGAAGAGATCAACAAAGGGTCCATTATTGTAGACGGGCTGGATGTGCATGATAAGGAAAACGACATCAATACCATCCGTCAGGAATTGGGTATGGTTTTTCAGTCGTTCAATCTTTTCCCGCACAAGACGGTTCTGGAAAACCTGACTATGGCTCCCATCCGTCTGAAGGGCATGGACAAAGAGGAAGCAAGGGCCATTGCCGTGGACCTGCTTAAAAAAGTAGGCATCCGCGAGAAAGCCAATGTTTATCCTTCCAAGCTTTCCGGTGGGCAGCAGCAGAGGGTGGCCATTGCCCGCGCACTGGCCATGAACCCAAAAATCATGCTTTTTGATGAACCCACATCCGCCCTTGACCCGGAAATGATCGGTGAGGTGCTTGATGTTATGAAAAATCTTGCCAGCGAAGGCATGACCATGGTCGTGGTGACACATGAGATGGGTTTTGCCCGTGAAGTTGCGGACAGGATTGTCTTTATGGAAGACGGCAGGATTATCGCCTGCGCACCGCCGGAAGAGTTCTTTAACAGCGCAGATCATCCCCGCTTGAAGCAATTTCTGGATCAGATTTTGTGATTTTCTGATTTTGTTTCAAATTTGTGAAAACGGTTCTGGAGATTCCAGAGCCGTTTTTTTGTATGTCGGTATAAATGAATAAAAAATAAAACGGAAAATGTTTTCAATTCTGTAATTATTTATTATATGAAGGTTGAAGTTGATTTTTTAAATACATGTCGATGGGGTAGAGTTGATGTCTGGCAAGCGGATTCTGGTTGTTGATGATGAAAAAATAGTCAATCTCGATATTCAAGCTACATTAAAACGCTTGGGATACATCATTGCCGGAGACGCAGTAACCGGCAGGGAAGCTATTGATAAAGCTGCAGCCGGCCGACCGGATCTGGTTCTCATGGACATTAAGCTGCAAGGTGAAATGGACGGCATTGAAGCCGCCAACATTATTATCAAGACCTACGACATTCCTATTGTTTTTCTTACCGCATTTTCCGATGAAAACACTCTGAGCCGGGCCAAACTTTCCGGGCCTTTCGGTTACCTGCTCAAGCCTTTTGAGGAGCGGGAGCTTCGTTCCTCCATTGAAATCGCCCTTTATAAGCACGGCATGGAGCAGGAATACCGGCAGGCTGTGGCTGATGCCGAGGCCGCTAATGAAGCGAAGAGTTCTTTTCTTGCCACCATCAGTCATGAGTTGCGTACGCCCATGAACGGGATTCTGGGATTAAGTGAAATTCTGCTTGGAAGCGGACTTGAGTCGGACCAGAAGGAATATGTGGAATTGATTAAAGGCTCGGCTTCGTCCCTGTTACGGGTTCTCAATGATATGCTCGATTACTCAAAGATCGAACGGCGTATTCTTGAACTCAGGGAAGGGACATTTGATGTCCGCCAGACACTTGCCCTCGTCATGAATTCCCACCAGCCCAATGCCGAGAACAAGGGGCTGGAAATGGAATGCTGCGTTCATCCCGATATTTCCGGGGAGCTGCAGGGGGATTCCGGCAGGCTTACCCAGATTTTGAACAACCTCGTCAGTAACGCAATCAAATATACCGATAAAGGCGGACTCACCATTGAAGTTCTGCCCGATGATTGTGCTACCGACCCGTATCCTGCCGGATGTACGAGACTTCTTTTTGCTGTTTCAGATACCGGGCTCGGAATTTCCAGAAATAAAGCTGATACCATTTTTGAAAGCTTCACCCAGTTGGAAGATTATATGACCCGCAAACACGGCGGGATCGGGCTGGGGCTGGCTATTACTCATCATCTGGTCAATATGCTGCAAGGTGCGATCTGGGTGGATACACAGCCGTCGCAGGGCAGTTGTTTTTATTTCACTGCTGTTTTCAAGCGTGTAGATGAGCGTGTTGAAGAAAAGCAGTCCGAGGTTCCTGAAGTTTTTGATTTTTCTCAGTTTAAAAGAGTTATGCTTGCTGATGATAATATTATAACCCGCAGGGTTGTTTCTGCTTTTCTGGAAGACGCTAACTGTGAACTGGAAATGGTGGAAAACGGAAGGGAGGCAATTAGCCTTCTGGCCAGCAAACCTTTTGATCTGGTTATTATGGATATTCAGATGCCGATTATGGACGGTCTGGAGGCAACCCGGCTTATCCGTGCAGGATATATTGAGAATGTAGATTCACAGATTCCTATTCTGGCACTCACAGCTCACGCAATGAAAGGGGACCGGGAGCGTTGCCTTGAGGTCGGCATGAACGGTTATATCTCCAAGCCTTTCAATTCTGCCGGGCTGATGGAGGCGATGCTTTCTGTTGTGAAGGGTGAAAAGGGAAGTAGCCCTGTTGAGGTTCAGCCGCAGGATAATTTTGATAGTTCTTCCAGTCTTGATTTGAAGGGGACCATCGTCCGTCTTGACGGGAATGATAAGCTTGTTCAGGAAATATACAGTCATTTCATGCGATTGGTGCCCATGCACCTGACCAGAGTAGATGAAGCTGTTACTAACGATGATATGGATAAAGTCAGGAGCGAGCTCGCTCTTCTGCGTGGCTTGTCCCTTGATGTGGGAGCCCATAAGCTTTCAGCTTTGACACAGGAAATTGATAAACATCTGCAATATGAAAACCTTTCTTCGGTGGAAAATTTGATTTCAAGCATGAAGAGCGAAGCGGACAATGCTTTGACGGTAATGTCCGATTATCTTTTCAAAAGCTCCTGATTTTAATTGTGCTTGTTTTTTTTATCTGGAAGTATGGGCGTCTCTCTGCGTAGCTAATCATAATTCAAGGATTTGAGCATGACTCCCCCTGATGAAAAAATAATAAAATCTCCTGCGATCTACACTTTTTTTCTTATCCTGCTGCTTATTTCGGCAATCGCGCTGGGGTATTCCGTTATTCAGCCGTTTTTAAACACGATTATTATTTCAGTAGTCCTCAGTGGTATTTTTTATCCTCTGAACAGGAAAATATGCTGCCGCGTCGGCGGGCGGCCCGCAGTCGGGGCATTTCTGACCGTGCTTATAATTGTTTTCGCTATTATTATTCCGGCAGTTGTTTTCTTTTTCGGTTTGATCGGACAGGGGGTGGATTCAGTCACAGCCATTAACGAATGGTTGCGCACTACGGATTTTTCTAAATTTTTTAATTCAGAGCATTACAACACATATCTGCATTGGATGGAGCAGAAATTTCCCTTTATTGAAATCAATTCGAGCGATATTCAGGCCCGGATTCTTGAAGTCTCAAGAAGTTTCGGGCAGGCAATGCTCACCTCCGGGACCTGGCTGGCTGCAAACATGGCAAGCCTTGTTGCTCATTTTCTGATCATGCTTTTCCTCGTGTTTTCCTTTCTTAAGGATGGCGATCGTTTTATTGACCGGGTCAGATATCTTTCGCCATTGCGTGCGGAGCAGGAAGATTTCATCATTGAAAGCCTCAGGAAAGTTTCCAAATCGGTGCTTTTCGGTAGTCTGTTTATTGCTTTTCTGCAGGGAATTGTGGGCGGTATCGGGCTGGCAATTGCCGGTATTCCGGCTCTTTTCTGGGGTACTATGATGAGTTTTGCGTCCCTGATTCCGGTGCTGGGAACAGGGCTTATCTGGCTTCCTGCGACCATTTATCTTCTTATTGTGGGCAAACTTAAGACGGCTGTCTTTCTGCTGCTCTGGTGCGGCGTGCTGGTTACCGGGATCGATACAGTGCTCCGGCCCATGATTGTGCGTGAAGCGTCCCGGGTTTCAACTATTTATGTTTTCCTCGCCATCCTCGGTGGAATCAACGCGTTCGGTCCTTTGGGGATTCTCTACGGTCCCCTTATCCTGTCATTTTTGATGGTCATGCTCCACATTTACGGTGTGGAATTTCAGGACGTGCTCAACCATAAAAAGTAGCTAGTTCTTGTATGGAGTTCCGTTGGGATTGAATATTACCGGGCGGAAGTTCGTGGTCAGTTTTTCTTTTTTGAGCAACCCCGATTTGATCACATCCCTGACTTTGACAAAGGTTTCGACTTTTCCCGGTATTTTTTCCAGCATTATGTAGCCGTCGCCGCCTCTGGCAAGGTAGGAGTTGGTTGCCAGCGAGTATTTGCGTTTATCGGAGATGCCTTTGTAATTCCCGGATTTGTCGAGAATTTTAATGTCGGATATGCGTGTGCCCGCAGTTTTTATTTTTACCGGTTTGCCGTTTTTAAGTTCCAGCTCCTGCGCTTTGCCCTTGAGGTTAAGGGTGAACTTCAGTCCTGAAATTTGGAGAAAAGCCCCGGACGGGGCGGGAAGATTGTGGACCGAGCGTTCAAGAATCTGTTTCAGGGTCTTACTGTCCACTTTCATTATGGTCACCTTGTTGCCGAAGGGGAACATGGTGTTGATGTCTTTGTCTGTTATGGGGCCTGCGGGAATAATCTTATCCCCCCTGATGCCGCCTCCGTTCTGGAATCCGATGTCGGTTTTGAATTTATCGCGCATTATGGAACTGACTAAATTCCCGGCAAGGTTGTCCCCGGTCCTGATGGAAGCCGCACGGGTATCGAGGGCGGCGGGAGTGACAGCTAAAGGAACAGGTGTGTTGTCTGTTTTTTTTGTGCTTGAGGAAATAAAACTTTTAATCAGTGGGGCTTCCCCAATGTTGTCGGTGACCGGGATAATGGTCCATTCATGCTTGCGGATGGCTCGGTCATTCATGCTTATTTTCAATACGCCTACATAGCGGCCCTGGCTTCCGCATTGCACCATCAGGCCGGGTGTCGGTCCGTCGCGGGCAATGATTTCCTGACCGGGCAGAATGTCTTTATAGCTCTGGCCGCCGCAGATAACGTCTATTTCCGGAACCTGCTGCAGGATTTTTCTTTGGTCTTCGAGGGTAAGGTGGCTTAAAAGTATGATCAGGTCCGCTTTTTTGTCCTGCTTGAGTTTGAGGGCGGTCTTCCGGGCGGATTCAATGATGTCCTGTGAGACTGAAATTCCTGATCCCGGATTGGATATGAGTTGCAGCTCCGGCAGGATCATTCCCATGAAACCGACCTTTACAAAGTTTCTTTCTATGAGATCAGTCCTGCGGATATATTTATTCAATGGATTGCCCGCAGATATTTTCAGGTTACTGACTACCGTGGGGAATTCTTTGTGCTTCAGGCATCTTACCAGCAGTTTTGCGCCGCGGTTAAACTCGTGATTGCCAAGGGTGGAAATATCGAAACCCATCTTGTTCATGGCTTTGAAAACTGTCTGCCCTTTTGGGTTTGTCAGCGATTCACCCATGAGATCATCGCCGGTGGCGACGGTTATTGTTGAACCGGGGTGTTTTGCCCTATATGATTCAAATATCGACTGAATTCTTGCAAATCCTCCGAAAGTACGTACCATGCCGGTACTCTGTTGATCATTCTTCTCTTCGGCAGGGAGCAGTTGTCCGTTCAGGCCGGATGTTGTCAGAAGTATCAGGTCCCAGCGGTCGGCAAAACCGGGGGAAGCTGTCATAAGAATGGCAATAACAGATGCTATGAGAGTAGCTGAACGCATAACAAATCCATGATTTTTATTAAACTGTATGCTGAATTGTGAGTGATAACGTGTATTACGTTTATAGTGTAATGTAAGCCAGTTTCTTGTTTTTATCCAGTATAACCGTATTAAATATATCATCAATAAGGCAGGTTTCGGTGCTTTTCTTAAGTTTACGCAAGTTTACTTTGTTCATTTTTCTATTGATTTCAATTTTTGCATTTAGCGGTTGCTCCTTGCTGAGCGGGACACCCGAGGCTCCGGTCAAGGTCCAGACCAAGGGTTATTATAAAGTCGACAGTGTTCAGGTTGCAGGGCTTATCAATCGTTTACAGAATCAATCCGGTGCTGATTTTTCATGGCTTGATCTGCAAAAGGGAATTGAACGCAACATTAAATATCTTTCCCGCAGACCTGAGAACAGCGTGGCTGCCAAGTACGGACGTATGCAGATAACATGGGGAATGCTCAAGCGAACCAATGAGGAAATGCTTGAACTGCTGCCCCGGCTTGCGTCTTCACCGGAACTGCTGAATGAAAAATTCGTCTGGCATTCCATGGTTCCGCGTACCTTGCTGACCGGGTACTATGAGCCGTACCTTGAAGCATCGCTTACCCCGCATCCGGATTACCCTTATCCGCTGTACAGTATTCCGTCCGATCTCAAGACCCTTGATCTCGGTAAATTCCATCATCGCTGGAAAGGGCAGCAGTTGATTTACCGTCAGGATGGAGAAGACGTCCTTCCCTATCATGACCGTGAAGATATTGATTTTGAAGGGGCGTTGCAGGGCAGGGGATTTGAGATTGCATGGGTTAAGGATCTGGTGGATGTGTTCATCCTGCAGATTCAGGGGTCCGGACGTCTTGTCCTGCCTGATGGTAATGTCAAACACGTCCTTTATGCCGGGAAAAACGGGCTGAAGTATGTTTCTCTTGGTAAAGTGCTCATTCAGCGCGGTCTGCTGCCCAAAGAGGGCATGAGCATGCAGAAGATCAAGGCTTTTCTGGCCGCCAATCCGCAGCTGGTGGAAGAGTTGCTGACCACCAACCCCAGCTATGTTTTTTTCAGGCTGGATGATGAAGGGCCGTTCGGTTCCATGGGGGCACCGCTGACTCCCATGGCCAGTGTTGCGGTAGACAGCAAGGTTCTGCCCCTCGGTTCTCTTGCTCTTTTGACCACCCGCCTTCCGCAGCAGGGTAAGAAGCAAAAGGCTCCTTTTGCCAGAATGGTTATGGCACAGGACCGCGGCGGAGCTATCAAGGGCACCAGAGTGGACCTGTTTTGCGGTTCCGGGCCTGATGCTGAGTATCTGGCCGGGCATCTTACCTCATGGTCCCACATTTATCTCCCCATCAGCCGTGCTTTGCTGGAAGAAATGGAAGACGCGAAAACTGAACAATAGTATGCAGGTCCGTTTAGTCCATATTTTTCACAATTGCTTTGTGCTTGAAGCCGGAGATACCAGCTATGTTTTTGATATCCCGGCAGAACGGTTCAGGAGCAAAAAGGTGCTGGCCGCCTTACAGGAAGCTGTCGCAGGTCGCAATGTTGTTGTCTTCTTTTCGCACAGCCATACAGATCATTTCGCACCTGATTACCGGGAGGTCTGTTCCGCTGCGAATTCTTTGCAGGCAGTAATTTCGGATGATATTGAGGAAATGCATCCCGATCTTGATTTCGGGAATGCGCTTATTGTGGAGCCGGATGAGAAGTACGAACTTAACGGCCTTTCAATCGAAACCCTGATGTCCAATGATCTTGGTGTCGCTTTTCTTTTCCGTACAGTAGAAGGCTTGAAAGTCTATAACGGCGGTGATCTGGCCTGCTGGGACTGGGAAACGGCTTCACAACCGGAATTGGATTTTACCCGTTCATTTTTCCGGGAAGCTGTGGCAAGGGTGAAGGGTTACGGTCCGCATGTCGTATTTTCAAATGTGGACAGGAGGCTGGAAAGTCTGGCTGGGGGGCCGCAACTGGCGCAGGCCGTCAACCCGCAGGTATTCGTTCCGACCCATGTTTTCGGGCGCGCCCAATGGCTGAAAGTAATTCACGAAACACTGGGGATTGTCGAGGAAAATTGTTTTACCTACCGCCGCACTGGTGATTCAGAGAATTATGATATTTTGATCTAAACGGCAGACATAAAAGAAACCCGGAAGTATAAGCCTCCGGGTTTTTTAGTAGAGAAATATTTACGGTTGCTTTAACCGCAGCCGTTGCAGCCTTTGCACGGCTCTTTGTAACCGCCCATTCCTTTGGGGATGCCGTTGGGGCGTACATTGCCCATGGATAGCAGTTTTTCGCAATCTTTCTGGCCGCATTCTGGGCAATCCGCTTTAGCGTCTTTTCCGGGCATAACCAGTTCATCAAATTCTTTATTGCATTTGGGGCATTTAAATTCGTAAATGGGCATTTTGCTGACTCCTTATATATGTACGGGGAGCATGGCTCCGTTCAGAGTTGTTCCTGAAGTCAGGGGTAAGAGAAAAAGTCGTATTTTTCAAGTGAAATCTAAATGCTCCGTGAGAGCAGGGTTCCGCCGCCCATCATGCCCAGCTGTGAGAAAAAGCCGCCCAGCTGACCGTGTACCTGACCGGCCTGCTTGTCCTGCTGTTCTTGAATTGCGGCTGCTTTATCCAGCAGGGCGTTGATGTTCTTGGTTATTTTAGCCAGATCATCCTGTTCACTATCAGTCAGAGTAGTTGTCTTGGCTTTGTCTTTTAGGGCATCGGCCTGTTCATCAAGTTTGTAATAAAGATTTTTTTCGGCACTGCTTAAGCCGTGGGTAACGATGCTGCCTGCAATCTTTTCCATTTCGGTGATAAGTGCGTCAGCACGTTTGGTCTCTTCTTCAGTGAGTTCCTTTTTGGTGGTGCCCATGATTTCATCTATCTGCTTGTTCAGTTCATCGGCTTTGGCCTGCTCTTCTTTGCTCAAAGTTTTGGGGCCGGTTATGCCGAAAAGTTCCTTAAGCTCTTTCTGAATGGATGCTTCTTTTTTCTTCTCCGCAGCACTCAGGACCCTGCCTTCTGGATAGTACATTTTCTTCAGTTCCCACTTCAGGCTTTCGGCCCTCTGCAGGTCTGCGCCTTCAGGTTCTTTGGTGGGCACGATTTCGTACAGCTCATCCAGTTTGGTCTGGAGTTCGTCTACCTGTTTCTTTTCTTCTGCAGTGAGCTTTTTGGCTTCACCGTCAAGTCCGTAGAGTTTGTCCAGTTCCGCCTTCAGTTCTTTGAATCTCTTTTCCTGATCTTCAAGGACTGACGAATCATTGACACCATAAATATTGTTAAGCTGGGAGTAGTATCCGTTGACCTGCTGCTGCTCATCGGAGGAGAGTCCGAAGCTCATGGTGGCAAACTGCATCTGCAGCTGTCTGCGAATCTGGTTTGGGCTTAGACTGCTGGAAATATTAGGAGTTTTCGCGCTCTGGGTGTTGTTTGCGATGTTGGAGAAATAGCTCCCGGCTGTGCTTGATCCGCTTAAAACTGAGCTGGTGTACATGTCAGGCTCCTGAGAATATTATTAGGAAAAGTTTTCCTTTAGATTTAGTTTTCTTAAGAGAAGCAAATATTATGCCTGAATATGATTTTACGGATCAGAGCGAGTCAGTAAGTGGCTGGGTAAAGACGTTTTTTTGCTCTGCTGAAATTAAAGTTCATGTTTTTGATTCAACACGGTTGCACAAGCTGGATATTTGTGAGAATCACGGAGTGTTTACAGGGAGGATGGATCAAAAAAATTTTTAAAAATGTTTAAATTCTTGATTTGAAATCGTCCTTGAAGTATAGTCCTTTTTCGTTATAAACACGATCATTTAGGAGGAAAAAAATGAGCGCAGCAACTGAAAAAGTGCATCAGATGGAAGATTACCAGCAGAACGAAGATGTGCTGGCTGAGGACGTCACAGCAGGCGTCACCGAAACTGCACAGAAAGACATGGGTAAAGTAGCAATTATCATCTCTTTCATGGCAGTAGTTCTTCTTGTTGTATTTTTCTACGGCCTGAATCAGAATCTGACCAGCCTTACCGCTGAAGTTAAAGATCTGCAGACCGTACGCGGTGAAGTGGAAGCCCTGAATACTCAGATGACCGTTGTAGACGGCAGACTGGTAGAACTCGAAAAGCTCCCCACTAAAACCAGACATATTATTATGGACGGCATTATTGAAGAAATGAACCAGAAAGCAGCTTACGTTGGCGCACAGCTCAGCGAAGAAGAGCAGGCAAAACTTGCCAAGGTTCAGGAGCTCCTCAAGGACGTACAGTCCGGCCTCCAGAAATAATAGCTTTGAGCGATCAAAGTTTTCGGGCGCAGCGGGTATTACCTGCTGCGCCTTTCTGTTTTAACTGTCTGATTTTTTAAAAGTAGATTTTCATTTTCCGGATTATCGCAGCCAGTCTGTGCTCATAGGTATGCTCCGCCAGAACTCTCTTTAATCCCGCGCGGGCTGTTTCTTTTCGTCCTTCACTATTCTCCAGCCATTCAGAAACTCTTTCTTTTATTTCTCCGAGTCCCTGATAACAGGCGACTTCTTTCTCCGGCTCGAAAAGTTCTTCCAGTTCCGGGCAGTATCGGGTCAGGAGAAAAGAACCGCAGGCGGGGACATCGAAAACTCGCTGGTTCATGGCTGCAGAGGATTGCAGGCTGGGGGAATTGAAATTAACGGCTGAGTCGCGGTAGAAAGCCGGTAGTTCCTGCTCATAGTCCAATCGACTCCACCATGAAAATTTTTTGTTTTTACCTGTTAATACCTGCTTCCAATATGAATCGCCGACAATGACCGGGCTGAAATCCAGAAGCTCTGAAACCGATTGGATTCTTTGTTGTCTTGTTCCTTCCAGCTGAATCAAACGGTAGAACATATTTTGGCTGTGGACGGGGAGTTCGGCATGGATTTGACGTGTTTCAGCATTCATTTCTTCGCAGAGATGCTTTCTAGCTACGTCCGGTGTTGTTGCGTATATTTTCCCAAGTTTACGGTATTCCCGCAGCAGGGGGGCCGGGAATCGCGCTGCCCGGAGCAGGTCCGCTATTTTATTTGCCCATGATGAGCCAACAAAGGAAACCGCATGTTTTGGAGTTGCGGCCGGGGGCTGGGGGCGAAAGATTGTAGGGTCGGTAGCGAGAGGCAGGTAATGCGCTTCACGAATTCCTTTGGCCTTGAAAAAAGGAATTGATTGTGGATCCCAGCAGAAGACGGAAAGCAGTGCATCCGGGGCAACATCATTTTGCATGAACATTTCTGGACGGTCCACAAACCAGCTGGCGAAAGGGACTCCGCAACGCCCCAGCAGGGCCAGCACCTGTCCGTCCCCGTCAAGGCCGCTGTGGTTGATGCTGAGGATGAAATGGGGTCTGAATGCTGCAATTTGATCAAATAAATTTTTCAGGAATTCGGTATTCTGTGCGAACTCTACGGTGCAGAAATCAACCCTGCATTTCTGCATGGCCCGCAGCAGTTCCGGAATGATGAAATAATCCTGACTGATCAGCAATATGCGCGGCATGCTTCCTTTGATGAATGGAATCTTGAACATAGTCAGCTGATTATCCCTAAGCGGAGCTGATGTCCACTATTTCACTTTTTCCCCTACCCGTGTAGTGAACACGTTTTCCAGCGGAACATCCCGGTCATAGCAGGTCAGTCCGCAACGCAGGCAGCGTGAAGTTTCATAACGAAGCTCTTCTTCACTGAGGCAACCTTCCACTTCTTTGAAGGTGGTTGTGCGGTCTTTTCCGGTGCAGTTATGGGGCATTTCAGTGCGCCCTTTCTTTTTACAGCCGTCCACATCTTTGAACAGGGTGTAAGGGATAGGTTCACGCAGTAGATTGTCTGCCAGCGGGATATCGCCTGTGGTCAGCAGGTAATGGATTGAGCGCGCTGCGCGTCGTCCTGCTCCCACAGCAGAGATGACAAGATCAGGACCGGATACTGCATCGCCCCCGGCAAATACTTTGGGGATGGAGGTCTGCAATGTGTTCGGGCTGGCCTCAATTGTACGCCAGCGGGTGAAACCGATGCTGCATTGCTCTTCGCCATCGGTATAGAAGCAGGAAAGCTGGGGCTTCTGTCCGATGGCGGAAATGACTGTATCCACAGGGTAGCGGATTTCTGAACCTTCTATCGGTTCAGGGCGGCGGCGACCTGATTCATCCGGATCGCCGAGCTCCATTTTTATGCATTCCAGATGGGTGGCACAGCCCTGATCATCAAGAATGACTTTGGTGGGGGCAGCCAGAAATACAAATTTGATGCCTTCATCAGCTGCAGCTTCAATTTCTTCGGTGTTGGCAGGCATTTCAGTGCGGGTTCGGCGATAGAGCAAAGTAACGTCACAGCCGAGTCGAACGCAGGTACGGGAGGCATCGATGGCAGTGTTGCCTCCGCCGACAACAATGACTTTCTGTCCGATTTGCGGAATTTGCCCCAGTCCGACTGCTGTGAGGAATTCCGTACCCGCAATAACTTCCTGTGCGTCTTCTCCGTCAATGTGCAAAGTGCCGCTGGCCCAAGCCCCGATACCCATAAAAAATGCTTCGAAACCTTCTTCTTCAAGGTCATTTATGGTGAAATCCGGTCCGAGCTTCTGTTCGGTGCGAACTTCCACGCCAAGATCAAGTATGCTTTGTATTTCCCAGGCAAGATCTTTTTTGGGAAGTCTGTATTCAGGAATTCCGTAACGCAGTTGTCCGCCAAGTTCGGGCATGGCTTCAATGATAGTCGGGCTGTGGCCGAGACGGCGCAGGTAGCAGGCGCAGGAAAGACCGGACGGACCTCCGCCGATGACTGCCACTTTGCGTCCTGTGTCTTTGGCGCAGGGGATGGGCAGTCGCAGGTTGTTTTTCATTTCCCAGTCGGCCACAAAACGTTTGATCATGTTGATGCCCACCGGTTCATCCACATGGGTGCGGCGGCAGATTGTTTCGCAGGGACGCGGGCAGACCCGGCCGCAGACCAGCAAAAGCGGGTTGCGTTCACGGATGATGTTTACCGCCCCGGCGTAATCGCCGTTGTTGGCGGCTTCGATGTAGCGGGGAATGTTAATATTGGCCGGGCATTTCTGCTGACAGGGAGCAAGGCAGTCGTTGGTTTCTTCCATGTGCAGCAATTTGGCAGTCATGGAAACAATGGAAAGCACCCCGCGCGGGCAGGCTTCCACACATTTACGGCAGGCCCGGCAGGCCAGCGGGTCCACCACGGGCAAACCTTCCGGTCCCATGTGGATAGCATCAAAGGGACAGACAGCAACACAGGTTCCAAGGCCGAGGCAGCCTTCAGGGCAGGTTTTGGCTCCGTTGTAGAGCAGGGCCTGAGCGCGGCAGTTGTTGGCTCCTTCATAATTGAAAAGTTCTTCGGCCCGTTCGCCTCCGGTACAGTCCCGGAAGGCCAGTTCCGGTTCCATGTCCAGTACTTCCAGCCCCATGACCGCACCTACAGCCTTGGCGGTTTCAATGCCGCCGATAACACAGACATTGGCCCCTGATTTGCCATCTACCACCGCATTGGCCGCGCCGTTACATCCGGCATAGCCGCAGCCGCCGCAGTTTACGCCGGGCAGCACGTCTTCAACCTGCGCAATACGCGGGTCTTCCTTTACGTGCAGGATTCTGGATGCCACAGCGAGTATGGTCGCAGCCGTGAATCCTAATCCCATTAATACGAGAAGCGAATTTAGGATCATAATTAAATCATCCCCTTAAATGCAAAAAATGCCAGTGACATTAAACCCGCCATGACCAGCGCGATGGGTGTTCCTTTCATTGAATTAGGCGTCCGCGACACTTCGATGCGTTCACGTATGGCTGAGAGAACGATCAGGGCCAGCATGAATCCCATGCCGGAAGCGAAGGAAAAGGCCACGGTTTTGATGAAGGTGAATTCCTCCCGCTGGCAGATGATGGCGATACCCATGACCGCGCAGTTGGTGGTAATCAGCGGCAGGAAGATGCCCAGACTTTTATAGAGCGGCGGCACGGCCTTTTTGAGGAACATCTCCACAAACTGGACCAGCGAGGCAATGACGAGGATGAATGTGAGGGTCTGCAGATATTGCAAGCCCAGCGGATCAAGCAGGTATTCCTGCACAGCCCATGTGATTGAGGCGGCCATGGTGGCAACGAAAACCACCGCGCTGCCCATGCCGATGGCCACGGAAATTTTTTTGGAAGTGCCGATGAACGGACAGTTGCCGAGATATTGGGCCAGCACAATGTTGTTGACGAATATGGCCGAGATGAAGAGCAGGAAGTATTCTTTCATGACTTACCCCTAGCGGCTGCAAATGCCGCAGGACCTGCATTCGTGGCTGGGGTTGTCAAGTACGGCCTGTCCTTTTCGTCGTGCCTGCCAGCTGGTGAAAATATTCATGGCCGAGAGCATGAGTCCGAGACAGACAAAGGCTCCGGGGGCTTCGATCATAAAGGTGAAGGGCTTGTAGTTTGCGGGCATGATCTGGCTGCCGAAGAGAGTGCCGTAACCGAGCAGTTCGCGCAGTCCGCCGAGCAGGGTCAGTGAAACGGTGAAGCCGATACCCATGCCCAGACCGTCCGCAGCTGCAAGCAGGACAGGATTTTTTGAGGCGAAAGCTTCAGCCCGACCGAGAATGATGCAGTTTACAACAATGAGCGGCACGAAGATGCCGAGCTGCTGGTAAAGGGGGTAGGCAAAGGCTTGCATGAGCAGTTCCACAGAGACAACCAGCGAGGCGGCGATGACAATGAAACAGGCGATACGCACCTTGGGCGGGATGATCTTGCGGAAGATGGAAACAAGGATGTTGGACATGGTCAGCACAAAAATGACCGCCATGCCCATGCCCAGTCCGTTGTCAGCGGTTTTGGTTACCGCCAGCACCGGGCAGAGGCCGAGCACCACCTTGAAAGGCGGCAGGTCCTTCCAGAGTCCTTTAGAAAATTCATTCCATAATCTGCTCATCTTATGCCCCTGTTATGAATCGTTTTATGAGCCGTCTTTTGAACTGCCCGGCCATGCTTCTGCGATCTGCGGTTTCAGCTTTTGGAAAATGGAAACAGCCTGTTTTACCGCTTCAACTGAAGCTGTGGATGAAACGGTCGCCCCGGCAATGCCGTCGATATCGCCGCCCTTGGAATTCAGCTCCACTGCGGCGGCGAGATGATTTTCAAACTGACTGGTGAATCCGTGTCCGGCTACCTTCGAACCCACGCCGGGGGTTTCCTTCATGGTGGTGATGCCGATACCGGAAAGTTTTTTTCCATTTATATTGAATCCTACCATAACTCCCACGTCTCCGCCGTAACCTTTAGCAAAAGTTTCAAGGGCTACTCCGAAAACTTTTCCGTCCTTCATGGCCGGGAAGATTGTTACCTGCGTTTCAGTGCCGGGGAGGGTTAATTTTTTGCGGTCCTTTACCGGGGAATTATCAAATCCTTTGAGTACCTGATTAATTGCCGGACCCTGCACGTAGGTCAGCACCTGTTCTTCAATGCGCGATTCAGTCGCTTCCTTCAGGCTGGCGAGGGTCACGCTGAACATTCCGCAGATCAGGGTCAGCACGATGATCATTTTTATGGATTCTTTCATGACCGGGTCCTTAGGTGAATGCTGGTTGTGCCTCCGAAAGGTGCAGGGCGGATTTTATCGATGAGCGGGGTCATCAGGTTGGCCAGCAGAATGGCAAAGGGAACTCCGTCCGGATAGATTCCGTAGGTCCGGATGATGATGACCATTACTCCGGCTGTTAAGCCGTAAATGAGCATGGGGATGTGTCCCGCAGGGGATGAAGGGCCGTCCGTTGCCAGAAAGAAAGCCCCGAAAAGAGTGGAACCGCAGAGCAGATGATACTGCGGTGCTGCGTATTCAAGGGGATCGATGAAATAGTAGACTGCTGCTGTTGCTGCCGCCCCGGCAATGAAAGCCAGCGGAATGTCCGGCCTGATGACTCTACGGGCAAGCAGGTAGATTCCGCCCAGCAGGACTGCTCCGGTCTGTGCTGCGCCGCATCCGCCGAGCTGGAAACCGAGCAGCAGGGATTTGAGCGAATATTCATCCAGAGTTTCCGGGCCGAAATTTTTAAGCTGACTTAAGGGATAGGTCAGTTCCGAAGCGAGCATGGTCATATCAAAATTCATGAGGTCCGGCCACGAAACAGCGAGGATGGCCCAGCCCACCAGCGGCACGCAGAGCTGGTTTGCGCCCAGTCCTCCAAAAATTATGCGGCCCATGAAAATTGAAATTGCGCTGCCTGCCGCCACCAGCCACCATGGGGAGGCCGGAGGAATCAGGAGGCCGAAAAGCAGCCCGTAAAGCAGGGCAGTGTAGTTGTCCGCTTCGATCTCCCGTTTCATTAAATACAGGCAGATGGTTTCGGTGATCACGGCAGTAAAGCAGGAAAGGGCCAGCACCCGCACCGCCAGCATCTGGTAATGATAGACCGCAAAAGCCGCAGCCGGAAGCAGGGCAATGATTGTTTCCAGTGCGTCCTGTTTGAAGGTACGTCCGCAATGGGCATGGGGCGGAATGGAGACGGTCAGGATTGGTGATCCGTTTAATGGCTTCATTTCTGCTCCCGAAGATCTTCAATTATCGGTTGGGCGGCCAGCTCCTTTTTCGCCAGCCGGATGTATTGCAGCAGGGGCCGCCGGGCTTTACACCAATAGCCGCAAAGTCCGCATTCAAAACAGGAGGCAATGTTGTATGCCAGACAGTTTTCATAGAGTCCGAACTCCGCATGACGTGAGATCATGTTCGGCATCAGCCGGGCAGGGCAGCGGATAACGCATTCACCGCAGCCCACGCAGGGATTGTCTGTAAAAGTCGGATTGCTGCTTGAATTAATAACCGTAACGGCCTGCGTGTCCGGGCGTACTCCGTGTTTCAGGTTGTAGACGGCTTCTCCGGTCAGCGGACCGCCGAGAATTACCCGGTCATGCTCTGCAGGGCGGAAACCGGCCAGTTTCAAAAGTACTCCTGCCGGAGTTCCCACCGGGGTGAGAAAGGGGGTGTTGCCCACTTTTACAATAACAAGGGTAACCGGCTGGCGTCCATGCACAGTCCTGCCGATGCGGTAGAGGGTGGTTGCATCAATGATCGTTACTTCGGGTGGTAATTCCTTGCCTGTTACCGCTTTGGTGACCAGTTCAGGCAGACTGTTGGGGTAGACCGGATCAATCTCATGCCCGGTGCATCCGGGGATGGTCCAGTCCATCCCTGCCGGAACTGTAAGGGCGCAGGCTTTGGGTGAGAGGGCTTTTTTCAGGTAATTAAGCCCGGTCACCATGATATCGGTAAATTCTTCAATCAGGAAGCGGTGTCCGTCCATTCCCGCTTCGTGGGGCACGGCGTTAATTATCAGGGTGCAGCCCGGCTTGTAGCCGCGGATGTCTATGCCGTTCAGGCGTAAATTATCCAACATGGCAACGGGATTTGTTGCGGAAAAATCAGCGGGCAGGGCCACCCGGGTTCCTTCCTCCCTGATGGTGATGAAATCTTTTTTCAAGTCAATGACTGTACCGGAAACAGAACTGTGCAGGTCCGGTTTTCTGCCCGCAGGATCAGACGCTACAGGCTGGGCCTTGCTTACCTGATAATTGATCTGCACCAGAGGAACGAGGCCGGTGATTTCAAGGGAAATCTCCAGCGCGCTGCCCAGCTCCTGCTCCCATGTGTTTACTATGGGGCCGCGTTCTGAAGGGATAAGTGAAAAAAGAGGATTCATAATCGGGCTTCCCATTTTATTTTAAATGACATCTGCTGCATTCGCTTTCCTTGTATGGGCCGCGTTTCAGTTCTTTGTGGCAGTCCATGCACTGGTCATGGAAAGCACTGCTGCGGTTGAGCACCAAATCTTTGTCATTTTCCTGATGGCACTGGCCGCAGGCGGTGAAATCACCGGAATAATCTTTCATGTTCTGCATTTTATGGCAGGGAGTACATCCTTTCAACCCTTCCTCGAACATTTCATCGTGACAGCTGATACAGCGGTCATGGGCTGCATCGCGCACGCTGGGTACATCTGCTGTTCCCGCGTTGGTATGGCAGTTGCCGCATTTTTGCGGTTCTTTTTCAATGTCACTGTCATGATGGCAGGTCTGGCAATCTTCATCTGCATATTCTTCATGGGCAGCGTGGTCGAAGTTGAGTTTTCCCAGCTCGGCATGGTGGCATTGTGCGCAATAGCTGGTGTCCGGGAAGGACCGGATGTGATCGCGCACGTAATCCTTGTCAAACGCTTCAGGGTGGCAGGAACCGCAGGGCAGGGGTTCCTGATCGCTGTTTTCGCGCTCATGGTGGCATTTATCGCAGGGGATTTCGTAGTCCCGGTGGTGACGGATGTGGGTGAATATTACTTTACCGCCGCTGTTTTTGAATAAAATACGGACCGGTATTTTTTCTTTTTTTTCGGGAGAAAAATATCCGGCAACAGCCAGCCCGAAAAGAATGACAAGTACTATAATGATGGGAAGAAATTTTTTGCTCACCGGGGTAGTCCTTGTTTTGTTAAATAATTTAACTGTATATTATATACTGAACAAGGGTGGAATTGTCCAGTCCTAAAAAAGGACTGGTTTAAACATGGGTTTTCATAAACTCCTTAAATCTGTGACATAATAGACACATGTGCCTGATAAGTATCGCCCTTGAAACGGGTTCGTTATTCCCGTTTTGATGAAAAATAAATTATCAGGAGAAAGTGATGAGATTTTCCAACAAACTCAGAGTATTGGTGGCCCTTATGGTCTGTGCCATGGTTATGGCTGCAGCACCTGCATTCGCTAAGGGTAAAAAAGTCCGCGTCTACAAAGGTAAACCTGCCAAGTACGTATTCCTCTTCATTGGTGACGGTATGGGGCTGCCCCAGAAAAGTGCCACCGAAGCATTCACCGGCGAACAGCTGATCATGAACACCTTCCCCGCACAGGGAATGACTACCACATCTGCTGCTAACAGATTCATCATCGGTTCCGCTGCTGCTGCAACCGCAATTGCCAGTGGTCAGCAGACCAATATCGGCATGCTCGGCATGGCTCCCAGCCAGAAGCACGTCAAGTCCATTGCTGAAATGGCTAAAGCTGACGGTATGAAAGTAGGTATTGTTTCCAGCGTATCCATCGACCACGCTACCCCCGCTGCTTTCTACGCACACGTTCCCACCCGCGGCCAGTACTACGACATCGACGTTGCACTTGCCGAAAGTAACTTTGATTTCTTCGGTGGCGGCGGTCTCAAAGACATCAGCAACAAGAAGAAAAACTCCAAGAACTTTAAAGGTAATGTTCTCGATCTGATCAAAAATGCCGGCTACAAAGTTGTAACCGACAAAGAAGCTTTCAACGCAATCAAGCCCGGTGACGGCAAAGTTATCGCATGGAACGCATGGCTGCAGGATTCCAAAGCAATGCCTTACGCCATGGACATGACTGAAAAAGACATCACCCTTCCTGAATTCACCGCCAAGGCAATCGAAATGCTCGACAATCCTGAAGGTTTCTTCCTCATGGTTGAAGGCGGTAAAATTGACTGGGCCTGTCACGCTAACGACGCTGCTGCTTTCATTTACAACACCGTTGCTTTTGACAACTCCATCAAGGAAGCTGTTGAGTTTGCTAAAAAGCACCCCAAAGAAACCCTTATCGTTGTAACCGGTGACCACGAGTGCGGTGGGCTGACTCTCGGTTTCGCAGGTACCAAATACGGCTCCTACTTCGACGCTCTTCAGCCCCAGACCATTTCCTTCCAGCAGTTCTCCGACCAGATCGTGAAACTCTGGAAAGAAGAACACAAAGGCAAAGCAAGCTTTGAAGATTTTCAGCCCACCATCACTCACTACTTCGGTCTTGAATTCGAAGGTGATGCCAAGAAGAACCCTCTCGTTGTAAAGGATTACCAGCTTGCCATGCTCAAGGACGCTTACGAGCGCACCATGAAAGGCGAGAAGAAGTTCAAGGATCCTGAACTCTACAATCTTTACGGCGGATACGATCCTCTGACCGTGACCATCACCCACGTGCTGAACAACAATGCCGGTCTTGGCTGGACTTCTTACAAGCACACTGCTGTTCCCGTTGCCACCTCCGCCATGGGCGTCGGTTCCTCTTCTTTCAACGGTTACTACCACAACACTGACATCGCTTACAAAATCATGGCCATTATGGGCATGACTCCCAAAGTGCATGCCGGCATCAATAACGCTGAGCTTGCTGCCAAATAGCTGACTCATCGTACTTTAACTGTTCGGGGCGGAGCATCGTAACGATGCTCCGCCTTTAGCTTATCCAGCAAATATCGGAATCAAAATTTCAACCACCAGAGATCATGCCCGGATTATTGAAAAACAGAGAGTTCATACTTGTCGCGGTCTTCGCAGTGCTTAGCAGCATTCTTTATTTTATCCCTACAGAATTTGACCAGCGGGTTGCTGAAAATGCCGAGCGGTGCCGGGCGGAGGTGGTTTCGGTGGATAACGCTGATATTGATCAGTTCGGCATAGTCAAAACCGGACCGCAGTCCGTGACCATGAAAATTCTTGATGGTCGATTTAAAGGTCAGATCCTGCAAGGCACCAACGAACTTCTCGGACAGATGGACAAGGATAAATTCTTTGTGCCCGGAGATGAGGCTCTGGCGGTGGTCACCTATGATGCGGAAGGTAAGCCCATGTTTGCCGTGCCGCAGGATCATTACCGTATTGATCTTGAACTGACCATGCTGCTGCTTTTTTCTTTTCTGCTGCTTGTTTTCGGGGGCTGGACCGGGGCCAAGGCTCTATTTTCTTTCATGTTTACCGCACTGGTGCTTTGGAAACTGCTGGTTCCGGCTTTGCTGGAAGGTCGTGATCCGGTCTGGATTACTCTTGCTGTAGTCGCCGGGCTTTGTGCGGTTATTATTTTCATGGTTGCCGGGTTGAACCGTAAGGGTGTGGTGGCTTTTCTGGGATCATTTCTGGGCGTATTCACCAGCTGTCTGCTGGCTATTTATTTTACCGGGAAACTGCATCTGCACGGGGCGGTGATGCCTTTTGCCGAGACTCTGCTTTATTCAGGGTTCGGGCATCTGGATCTGACCCGCATTTACATTGCCGCAGTTTTTCTGGCCTGCTCCGGTGCGGTCATGGACCTTGCCATGGATGTTGCGGCCAGCATGGATGAAGTTGTTCGGGCCAACCCGGAAATTACCCATATGCAGGCCCTTGCATCCGGCATCCGGGTGGGCAGGGCGGTTGTGGGGACCATGACCACCACGTTGCTGCTGGCTTATTCCGGCGGGTTTATCACCCTGCTCATGGCCTTTATGGCGCAGGGGATTCCACTGATCAATACTTTTAACTTTGTCTATGTTTCCGCTGAGATTCTAAAGACTCTGGTGGGCAGTTTCGGTCTGGTTACCGTGGCCCCGTTTACCGCTCTGGCCGGGGCTTTTGTTTTTATCAGGAAAAACAAATAGTTCAATTGCACATACTTGTCGGATACGGTTTTGTTATGCTAATTTCCCTTTACTCTGATATTTTAGGTGGAGGGAAATTTTTTTGAAGTTACGTTTGATCTGTATTTGTCTGATTCTGTTTTGCGTGAGTGGCTGTGTTGCGTCCAAGGCGCGTAAAGTAAAAGCACCCGAAACCATGCTTTCCCTGCCGGAAGCCCGGAAACGGATTGTCGCTTATCATGAAAGCGGTAAGTATGATGAAGATACGGCACACGTTGCCGAATCCGTATCAGACGCCGCGATTAAGGCTATCAAAAATAAGGTCAAATATCCTGCGGTGGTCATGGTGGTGGAGGATGTGCTGCTTTCCACTTATGAAGCGCGTAGCAAGCAGGGTTTTGCTGATAATCCCGCTGCGGTTACAGATTTAGAATCACATGTGATATTAAGTTCCCTTCCCGCTGTAAAATCGTCAATTGTGTTGTTTGATTTTTTGCAGGAGCGTAATATTCCTGTTTTTCTGGTTTCCTATCGTCCGGAAGGGTTCCGGGTTCCGGTGATGGAAAATCTTTCCAAGGTCGGCTTTTCCGGTTGGAAAAAAATATTTATGAAACCGCTTAATTATCCTGATAATTCGAATTTCAGCGAAGAAGTTCGTAGAGGCTTGCAGCGCACAGGCTACAACATCATCGCCACCATCGGAGTATTACCGGAAGATATTTCAGGCGAGTTTGCCGGGAAAGCGGTACTATATCCCAACTATATTTATTCCAAGCGTTAAATGAAAACCGGGCTGCCCATAAAAAGAACAGCCCGGTTTTTTACTAATAGGGATTCCAAAGGGGCTTAGCTCCTTTGGCCGCCGGAGGCGAAATCTTTAAATTAAAAGCGCGTAGCGCATCAAATCTTCTTTAATCAAGTCTTACGAACGTATTTAGCTGCGCTTAAACCTGCCACGCAGCCTTCTCCGACAGCTTTAGCCATCTGGAGCGGCGGTCCGCAGATATCTCCGGCGGCGAAGATACCGGGAACGTTGGTGCGCTGCTGCTTGTCAGTTTCAATGAATTTCATGGATTCATCCAGCTGGATACCCAGTTCGGCAGCAAGGGACATGACCCCTTTTGCGCCCAGTTCAATGAAAACCCCGGTTACATCAAGCTTGTCACCGTTCTTGAAAACGAGACCGTCTACACCGCTTCCGCCGGTGATCTGGTCGACTTCCACTCCTTCGTGGATGATGATGTTTTCGGCTTTTAGCTTTTCCATGAGTTCCGGCGCGAAGTTGAATTCATTGGACACAAGGTGGACTTTGGATGCGAGGTGCGAGAGATGCAGTGCTCCCCCTGCTGCAGCACTTTCACCGCCCACAATTGCGACTTCCTCGCCCCTGAAAAAGTTGCCGTCACATTCCACACAATAGCTTACGCCCTTGCCGAAAAGGTCTTTTTCGCCGGGGACCCCGAGTTTGTTGCGGGTGGTTCCGGTGCAGATGATGATCGCTTTGGTCTTGAATTCCTTGGTTTCGGAGGTAACGGTAAATCCGCCCCCGCCGAGGTCCATGAGGTCCGGGGTCTGGATTTTCAGCACATCTTCATTGAAGAATACTGCGCCGAAGCTTTCAGCCTGCTGTTGCCCGGTTCTCAGGATCTGTTCACCGGAAATTTCCAGCGTACAGCAGAAATTTTCAATATGTGCCCACCAGAGGCTGCTCTTGTCGTTTTTACCGAGGATAAGAACTTTGAGCCCTTTTCTTGCTGAGTGAATGGCGGCCTGCAAGCCTGCAGGTCCGGCTCCTAGAATGGTAATATCATAATTGGTTTCGGTCATTGGCAGCTGTCCGTTAGTGAATTGTTATGTTTAAAAGTCTACTTCGAAAGGTAAGTTGCAATTTACAAAAGACAAGAGTGCGTGAAACCTATTATTCCACAAAATCTATCAAGAGTTAAGCTGTTCCATTACCGGCTTGTAAAGGGCGTGTATTTGACCTGTGTCAGGAAGCTGTTCCATGATGGTGTCAACGTATCCCCGTTTGATCATTTCTTTTCGTGACCACTCAAAATTCAGGTCGTATGCCCAGCTTAAAAGGAGCAGGCGAAAATCATTCAGGCAGCGCATTTTCACATAGGAAACCTGTTTTCCCTGCCGGATTTCCTGCAGGATGGACTCGGTTATTTCTCCGGGCTTTTCGGTCAGTCCCATGAGTGTGGCTTCGTTTTCGGGCTTGACGTCTGTCATATGTGGGATGAGCACTTGGATGATGTCTATTTTGTCGGAGTCGCGGACTACTTCAGTGCATAATCTGAGATCGTCGGAGATGAAGCCGGGCAGTGAACTGCGGTTATGCAGTGCAATTGCTCCGAGGACGGTGTTGCGTTGTTTCCGGGGCAGGCAGTTAAGCAGTCTGTGCTTCAAAACCGTTCTGGCTCCAAGTGTACCGTGGTTACAGGAATCGATATCCCTGAATGTTCTGTACTTCCGGTACTGGGGAAACCTTCCGGTATCGTGGAACAGGGCTGCGATACGTGCAGTTTCATCCAGTTCTTCGGAAAGCGGCAATGAATCACAGATCCTGCAGCTGTTTTCAAAGACGTCAAAAGAGTGATCGAACTTCAACTGCAGGTCCGGTTTTTCGTTTTTACCCGCATTTTGCAAGTAGGGTGTGGCAAAATCGGTGAATATATTTTTGAACTGTTCCATGGATTAGAACAGGATTCTTTTTTTCTTGAATTTGTAATCAATTTCGGAAATTTTGCCGGATTTCAAATCTTCTTCAAGCTGAGCAAGGGCTTTTTCACGCATTTCCGCAGCCTCACGGTCGAGATCATGGTCACGGAATTTTCCATTGGGACCGAACAGTACACGCAGGAAAATAACGATTACGCCGAGGATTGCGGCTACGAAGGCCATTTTTGCCATTGAGGCCCAGAAGTCGCCGTAACCGGGGCCGAAAGGCCAGTGGTCCCAGTGGGGGTTGGCTTCATATTTACCGGATATAAATGAAAATACGGATGAAATTGTTTCTATCATGAATACTTCCTGTTTTGTTTTTTGTGAATAATTAACCCTCATTTCAACTCTCCGCAAGATAAACCGGAAGTTGGAATTTTATGTAAATAATTGCATGAAATATGTCAGTGTGTTCTAATGTCAGGTCATAAATCAGGTGCTTTATTTGAGGAGCTAGTATGAAAATTCTTATAGTTGAAGATGAACTGGCGAGCAGGAAATTTCTTACCTACGTCATGGCCGGCTATGGTGAATGCACTTCTGCTGTGAACGGTATTGAAGCGGTTGATGAATTTACCCGTGCGCTGGAATCCGGTGAGCGTTATGATCTGATATGTATGGATATAATGATGCCGGAAATGGATGGTCAGGAAGCCTTGAAAAGGATTCGCGGTATTGAAACCGATAATGGCATTGCTCCCCATCTGGAAACAAAAGTCCTTATGACCACCGCTTTGAAGGATCCCTCCAATGTGGTGGAGGCGTATTATAAAGGCGGAGCCTCCATTTACCTGACCAAGCCGCTTGATGGCGAAAAGATCGGTGAGGCAATGGTCGAGCTTGGTTTTTTGAAAAAAAAGAATGAATAGCTCCGATATTACTGGACAGGTTCGAGTAGCGTAATTATCTAAAGGACTGCGGCTTTAAGTCGCATTTTTTTTATAACCTAAGTAAATGAGGTATTAGATGAAACTACTCGGGTATTTGGTTCTTCCCCTCACTGTTGTCTGCCTGCTGGCTCTTTCAGTCGGAGATGCGGATGCGAAAAGAATGGGCGGCGGAAGATCATTCGGCAGCAAGCCATCTTTTTCTAAAAATTACAACAAGCCGACATCCTCTGCCACTTCCCAGAAGCAGGCAAGCGGTGCGAATAAGCAGCAGGGCGGTATAGCCCGTCCCGGTATGGGGCTTCTCGGTGGTCTGCTGGCCGGAACTTTTCTCGGCTCCATGCTGGGTGGATTCGGCGGTATGGGCGGCGGATTCTTCAACATCCTGATCATCGGTCTGCTTGTTTATCTTGGATTCAAGTTTTTCAAGTCCCGCAGTCGTGGGGCTGATAATATGTACCAGCAGGGCAATTACCAGCGCGGTCCGGACCGCTCCCAGCCCAATCAGAATATGAATAATGATCCTTATGCCCGCAGGGAACAGAATGCCCAGAATGCGTGGGATCACCTTTCTTCCAAACCTTCTTCTCAGCCTGCAGCAGATTCTGCTGCTCAGCAGGGCGGCCCGGTTGTGAACACTCCCGCCGGGTTTGATGAAGAAGAGTTTCTTGACGGTGCCAAGGCTGTTTATACCCGTCTGCAGAAATCATGGGACAGCCGTGACATGTCGGATATTGAGCAGTTCGCAACCGCCGGAGTTGTGGAAGAAATTAAACAGCAGGCCAAGGAAGATCCCGGTCCGTCCCAGACTGACGTGCTGATGGTCAATGCAAGGCTGCTGGAAGTAAAAGAAGAAGGCGGCATGTCCAATGCAACTGTCTACTACGATGTACTGCTTCGTGAGGATCCTTCCCAGTCTCAGCCTTCTCAGGTGCGCGAGGTCTGGCACTTTGTTAAGCCCGTTGGTTCCGATGGAATGTGGAAGCTGGACGGCATTCAGCAGCTTGAAGAATAATTTTAAATAATAGTCGTTCGGTGGCGAATTTCTTTGCCTGCGGCTGTACAAATTGATAATATATAAGGGTATCGCTTTGAAGGGCGGTACCCTTTTTTACGTTAATTCAGCTGGGTAATTTGAAAAAATATTGGTCGGGGGATGTATGGTTGTCAGAATTGTTGAGAAAATTGAAGCAGATCTGGAAGGCTTGATTCTCGGCTTTATGGAAATTACCCGGAGAGAAATCAAGGAGTTGAGTATTGCTCTTGAGTCAGGAGATATGACCACTGCAGCCCGTCTCGGCCATAATATCAAAGGCTCGGCATTGAATTACGGCTTTTTGCAGCTGGGTGGCATCGGGCGTAGGATAGAGTCATGCGCAGCTCAAAACGATCTGATTCAAGTACGTGCAGAATTTAACGCGCTCAAGGATTATGTTGAGCGCGTAGAAGTTGAGTTCGTCTAATTTTCTGATTTACCAGAGGAATCTGTCCAGTTCCAATTTGAACGTCTTGGGGTGGATGCATTCCACAATTTCCAGATTATTTCCCTGTGTTTCTTCTGACCGCTTGGAAAGGTCCACGAATTCTGGGTGAATAGCCCGGAATCTGCTGTTGAACACGATTTTTACCTGCGGCAGCAGCGGAGCTTTGGGGGTGTTGGTGACAACAACCCCGTAACGACCGTCGGATAACTTTACAAAGCAGCCTACCGGATAAATCCCCACACATTTAATGAAACTTTCCAGGTATCTGGGATGGAAGGCCGAATTTGCCATGGAATACAGGTGCTTGATGGCTGCGTTCGGAGTCATGGCCTCACGGTAAGGGCGGTCCGAGGTCATGGCATCATATGCATCACAGATTGATATGATGCGTGAAAATTGCGGAATGTCATTGCCCGCAAGACCATCCGGGTAGCCTGTTCCATCATATTTTTCGTGATGTGCTTGAACAGATTTGATTATTGTCGCAGGGGTGTTCTGCTTTTCAAGGTACCGGCTGCCTTTCAGGGAGTGTTCCTTGATCTGCTGAAATTCTTCTCTGGAAAGTTTACCCTTTTTTTGAAGTATTTTTTGAGGAATCCAGAGTTGCCCCACGTTCATCAGCATGGCGGTCATTGAAAGTTCTTCTATCAGGTCGCGGGAAAGCCCCATGTAGCGTCCAAGGATAGCACTTAAGATTGTGGTATTCAGACTGTGGGTGAGTAGATATCTGTCCGTGCGGGCGAGAACGGTAAGGCTGGCTGCAGCACTGTTATTCCTGTCGATGGAATCGATAAGCGGGGTGATGTCTTTTTTGTATTCGGCTATTTCAAGCTGACCCTGATCTGCAATTGTTTGAAATATTTTTTGTACACAGTTCAGGGCGTTGCTGTAGGCTTCGCGTGCGAAGAGGATTTCTTCAGAATAAGTGCTCTGGGGGAAGCTGTTTGGGGCGGCACTTTTCTCCGAATCAATCAGGACTTCGCTGATGTTAAGCTGAAGTATGGCGGAGATGTCTGCTTTTGATGCGATTGCTTTGTTGGAAAGCTCAGCGGGAAGGCTGGTGAAGCCGTTGGCGGAACAGACAACAAACATTCCTTCCTGAAGATTGGTAGTCTTTATTTTTTCTAGCATATTTGGCGCGTTGTAGTTTTCGGGGTTTGGCGTTGACCCAACTTTCTTCAGTTTCAATTACACCTTATGTGGCACGCAGGGCAAGCGAAAAGTGCGTATGCCGCGCTACGCGGCTGTGGGGTGTTATCCCGTCACAATACGCACTCAAATGTTTCTTCAGGGCGACTCAATTCGCATAATTTATATGGTTTTGATCCTATTTCCACATACCCTCCGTCGAAGTTCTTCCCATCTTATTTAAATATAATCACGATTTTTCAACTGTCTATCACTGAAGGATAGTATTTGCTGTCAGTTATATATTTTGTGTTGATCAATTGTTTGTTGTCTTGATCAATTAATTGTTCAAAAAGTATTGACGCGTTGTTTTTGGTGAGTTATATATTGTTTAAAGTTAATTTGAACAACAAGTGAGCAAGGGGTATGTCGAGTCAGTTTTTAAGTTTGAGAGAGGTTGGAAGAAGGTTGGGTATCCCTCCTTCAACAGTGGTGTATTATAAGGATAAGTACTCGAAATTTTTGCCTTCATCGGGAGATGATGGGCGCAGGCAGAAGTACTCTGTAGAAGCTGTGGAAATTTTCAGGAGGATACGCGAAATGTATGGAATGAATTGGTCAACTGAACAAATTGAAAATGAATTAAGCTTAAAATTCGGCGCATTGGTAGATACGATAAATAATGATCAACAATTGATCAATGAAGCCGGTCTTGAATCCAGTTCTGATATGCAGACCGTGATCAAAGGGCTTTCATCTGTCCTTGGGAAGGTTTCGGATCTTTTGTCCAATCAGGCTCTATTCCAGACTGAGTTGCGTGACTTGCGGGAAGAGCTTTCAACCTTGCGTACTGAGAAACGCAAGCTCTCTGCCGAAACCAATGAGCGTATCATGGATATGGCCATGGAAATCGGTCGATTGAAGCGTGATCGGGCGGAGTTGTTCAGACTTCTGCGTGCCGGTGACACCGGACCGGATGAGTCTTCTTTTCCTTCTTCCGGTTACCTTGCGAATCCTTTGGTTATTCGTAACTCAGAGGGAGAGTATCTTGGCGTAGCAGGAAAAGGGCGCAAGCATTTTTCTTTGGAAGACTTTGTAAAACTTCTGGAAAATAGTATAACTTCTCATAGAAGCGTTGACCTTGAGTGGAAGGAAAGCGGCGGGCAGTGGGTTTTGGTAATTGATGCCAGTGAAAGCGGTGCTGCGACACAGAAGAAAATTGTGCTGGTTACTGAAGAGAACGTAACTCCCAATAATAATACTGTTGTACGCATTGATAGTATGGAAATTAATGGCAAAGCTGTTCCTGGAGCACTTTTATTCAGTCTTTTTAAGCAGATACGTGAAAGTTTTGATCGTTAAATAGTTCTGTTGATTTTCTAGAAAAAGTCTTGATATATTTAGAAAATGTGGTTATTAAGTTGGTGTTATCAGTAGAGGAGTAGCCTTAGGAGGAAGATATGCCGCAGGTTGCAGCCAGAATTACGCACGATCACGAGCAGTGGCTAAAAAATTATTTCAAGACCAAAAGTGCCGGAGCAGAGTTTATTCTGCCTTGGGCTGTGGATATGTTTTTTAAATCCATGCGTTCTGTTGCGCAGGAATTAAACGTAGCAGAGCTTAAGACCGTGCTGGAATCGTATCAGGGTGTAAAAATCCTGCCGAATCAGTGCAAAGGGGCCTATCTGTTTTTGCAGGTTGAAGAAGCGTGCGAAAATGACAACATTCACAACAATCATGGTGTGAGTTGGCCTAATTTGGAAGCGAAGTTGAAACGGCTTTCTGATGTCCAGTCTTCGTCACTTATGATCTGGGCTGCTGCCTATTGGGTGAGCAAGGTCTGGAACGGGGTTAGCTTTGAAGAGTATATCAAGCTGACTTGCGGGTAAGGGCTTATTTTATTCTTTTTTTGCGGGCAAAGATTATTTTGACCCGTGGTTAGCTGCGTTGAAGGCTATTAAGCCTCTTTTCCCCAAGTCCCGTAGAAAAGAAGCGGCTGCGACCTCTGCTTCACGGGGCAGAACCTGATATTTTTCAGCAAATTTTGCCGCTATCTTGCGGACACTGTTTTTACCGTCAATCATATCCCAGACCAGCGTTCCCATTTCATCCAGTTCCAGTCTTTTAATGGGCGGGGAGCCGTCTTTCCACATTCCGAATCTTTTAGCTACGTCTGCAAAAAGGGGCTTGAGTCGCAACGGGTAAGAAAGCATTATCAGCCCGTTATCCATGCGGGTTTCAGTTATGTCCCGGTTCTTAACAGGTTTACAGGCCATGGCTTCGCCACGGGTCATTTCCGGGATAATCTGCTTTTTTTTACTGAACAATTTCATATTGTTTAAATATGTTTTTGGCCCGGTCTTCAGGAATGTGCTGACGGGACTTGACCATGACGGCCAGAATGCGGTTGCTCTCCTGAGTGTAGCGGATTTCGACCTGACCGTAGGGGCGGCGTTTGGGACTCAGTTTGGATAAAGCCAGAGCCGCAGTGGAGGGACCTTTTTCCTGCCCGAACATGCAGGTGGAGCCTTCACCGTATTCCAGTTCGGCAATTGAGAGGCCCATTTTTTTAATATCTTCGTCAAACAGTTTTTTGGAGAATTCCCCCAGCGTACAGTCTTTGAGGATCACATCCGCCGGGCTGAATCTGTACAGGGAAACAGTATCTGTTTGGTCGCTCAGGGTGATACTGAACCTTCCCGGCTTGAATTCAAATGATTCAATTTCCATGCTGCCGGGCATGGTTGCTTTCATATCATAAATTCGCCAGCACTGATCCCCATCGGGATTGCTGAATTTCAGGCTCTCAAAGAGCATGACCGCCGCACTGTCGATCTGTTCATCGTTTTTGCCGATGAATTGAACCAGCATGACTTTGCCGGCTTTTTTACAATAAAACATGACTCCGCGCCCGGTGGCGAGGTCGGACTGCCAGTAAAAAGCAGTGGTATTGTACTTTTTAAGTGGATTCTTCCATGAAGCGGGCAGTACTGTAGATTCTATCTTCAGACCGGAAGCGGATTCAATTTTTTTGGCCAACTGCCTGAAATAGGTCTTTTCTTTATAGGTTCTGCCTGCGTCATACCAGCGCAGCTCAATACAGGGGTGTTCCCCGTTATCAAGCTGAAGAAATCTTTTGTCTATCCCGCTGACTTCGAACTCAGGCGGCACGTCAAAGCTGATGCCGTCCCATGCTATATTCTTACGATCCATTATTAATCCTTATCTGAAAGCCTGCCCTATTCATGGGCAAAGGCATAAAATCACGCTAGCACTGCTAAACGGATAATTACTCCGGAGCAAAGTACCTAAACCATTTTTAACTCATCCGCAAAGCATTAATTGTTAACCCGGTCTGGGGTAAACGAGCTAGTTCTGATGTATTAATAGGCCATTTTCCCCAGTGATTTCAGGATTAATGTGCAGCCCATGGCAAACATTCCGGTCAAGCCCATGCCGCAGGAGAAGCCTGCCAGCAGGACCGGGGCATACTGCCTCCACATGGCACCGTATTTTTTCTGAAAAAAATAACGGCCGATCAATGCTCCGGCAACCTCCAGAATAAATCCGTGGGGCGTGCTTTGGCCAAGTCCCCTGACCACACCGTAGACCAGCAGAACAGGCAGACCTAATGCATTCAGTATGGCATAGAGCACAAGTCCCAGACTGATACCGCCCATGACCACCGGGCCGCTCAAGGCTTGAAAGAACAGGGAGTTACCTTCAAGGGTGGAGGTCTGCATGAGCAGGGTGTTCAGGGCCTGCAAGTGCCAGAGTTCCTGTGCGTACGGGTAGTTGGATGACGGAATGGGCGCAAGCTGCCAGATGAATTGCGAAAAGAGCAGGCTGGCGATCATGACCACCGGGAAAACAACAAGTTCCGCCTTGATGATACCCCGGATGGAAGTTCCGGTCAGTTCAATTTCGCGGAAATGGACTGTGGCTTCCCCGTAGTTGTGGATGGGGATCGGTGCGTACCAGATTTCAATACCCTGATAGCCGAAGAATTTTGCCCCGGCGATGAAGCTGGCCTCACGTACCAGCGGCAAACTTACAAATTGTCCGGCAATACCTTCCATTCGCGCGGTGATGTACGAGATCACCGGGGTGTAGATAAAGCCGTAGAGCAGGAAGAATATCCACGGGAAATTGGGTACCAGCAGCAGACTCATACCTACGTAAGCAAGGGTAGAGAAGACATAAATGGCAATGGAGACCCAGAAGTTGATATCCCCGCGGCCTTCCGGCGGCTCGAAAAGTTTACTCCATGATTCACGGCTTTTGGCGTGTTCGCCACGGAATGATTTGGCCACGTACCAGATACCGATAATACCGATGGCCAGACCCAGCCCGATGGAAAAACTCATATAAAAGTCAAAGTTGTTGGCAAAGACCGTTTCAACGGTTTCCATACCCGGATGCCAGCGGTGCAGGATGCCGTGCTCATAAAGTACCGGGTTGGCAACAATGGTGATGACAATCCCGATCAGTCCGCCGATAACAGCCCAGAAAGGCAGAACCATACCGATGAAGAACAGTCCGAGGTCAAACTGGATACCTGTTGCCACGGCGGGCAGAATTTTTTCCGTATACGGCGTAAGCTCCACCCACGGTATGGGGATTATCCTGATCGGTTCCGTAAAGAGTAACCCCGAAACCGCAGGCAGGAGCACGTAGACTGCCCCGAAAGCCAGTCCGATGACACCCCCTACCGAGAAGACCCGCCATTTCCAGCTGGCTTGTTTTTCTTCGGTGGATTCTGCCAGTGCCATGGTACCCAGCGCGCCGACCGGAGCCATGGGGAAGGGCAGTTTTTCCACGTCTGATGTGATGCGGTACAGGGCATAGCCCAGTCCGAAATGGTCTATTCGCTGGACAATCTGGGCACCCACCAGCAGCAGTATCGGTATGAGCCAGTCGCGGTGGAAGAAAGTTCGTTCAATGAGCGAATCCGATCCCGGCTGCGGGGCCACCCATGCGGGGATGAATTCGGTCAGTCCCAGCATGCGCGCTGCGTCCGACTGCACTAAATATTGTTGCCATAGCAAGCCTGAGAATGGCGAGGCCAGAGCCGCCCCGGCCATGTAGTAGAGCAGGAAAATTTCCTGCTGTTTCAGCTCGGTGTACGACCTTTTGGCGATTTCGGCGAAGAGAATAATTGTTACCCAGCGCGCGGCCGGGCCGATGCCCTGACCGATGACCAGCTGCAGGTACATACTGCCCGGCATCATCAAGAAGCCGATGAAGATGGCACCGACTACTGTTTTCCAGTCGAAGCCCTCTTCAAAATGGGTCGGGGTTTTCAGCAGGTCCCGATATTCTTGTAGCTCTTTATCGTTGTGCATATTGTATATCTCAGTATGTAGTTAACTTGCTTTTATTAGCCCGGCAGGACCTGATAACTCTGCCCTGCGTACAGTCCATACAAGGCCCATATGCCGCCCATTAAAAAATCTCCCATGATCAGGCCGAAGAACAGGTAGCGAACCCGTTTGAACAGCCCGACTCCGCCGTAGCGCAGGGTCAGCTGGTTGCATATCCAGCCGAGGAAAAAGCTGAACCAGAGAATCTTCATGGCTGAGCTGTAGGCGGTCAGGTATCCGATGGGATGCAGCGGCCACCACGGCAGTCTGTTGTATGCCAGCACCAGCGCGAACATGATCACCGCGCCCATGGTGGCGAAGGTGGTTACCCAGTGCGAGGCTGCGGCAGGTTCCTGAATGATGCGTACCACGTTGTCGTAGACGTTCATGGAAGTGCGGGTGGCCCAGTCCAGCTGCAGTTCGCGGATACCGTATTTGTAGCAGACCATAAGCATGGCCCCGAAGGATACGATTACACCCAGCAGCAGGATTACGGTTATGCCGATCAGGAAGAGCCGTTTGTTATCCAGCCATTCATTGACTTTGGAGCCGTGCACCAGTGAAGGCATCAGCGATTCACGCAGGTCCACGAAAAGTATTTTCTGGCACATGGCGGTGACCGCA
The DNA here is from genome assembly GCF_010470675.1 of Desulfovibrio sp. JC010. Taxonomy (NCBI): domain Bacteria; kingdom Pseudomonadati; phylum Thermodesulfobacteriota; class Desulfovibrionia; order Desulfovibrionales; family Desulfovibrionaceae; genus Desulfovibrio; species Desulfovibrio sp. JC010. Next base: position 87,284 of record NZ_VOIQ01000009.1, on the reverse strand, counting down.
ATTCCAACCGATCCGAAAAATTTGGACCCGAAAATTGTGGTCACGCAGTCAAGTGGGGCGGCGGTCAGGGTAAAATAGGCGATACCGCCCTGACAAATTGCCTTGGAGGCCACCAGCGTGAAGACGAAAAAGGCCAGCAGGACCACTACCGCCACCAGCAGCGGGATGCCGAAGTATACGCACCATCCGGTGAGCAGCAGGCCGGATACAGCCAGTCCCCAGAAGGAGAAGCGCAGGGACATCCATTCCGCTTCACCGCGGGTGGACTGGGCTCCGAATGCTTCTTTGATGACCTGCTTGAGATGCTGGCGGGCCAGCCAGATGATAAAGATGAAAAATACCAGATAGGCCCCGATCATCTGGGTTTCTTCAGGCCGGGTCAGGGTCGGGCCGAAGGTTACTCCCAATGCGGAAGCAGGGATGTTCAGCCCGGCAATACTGAGGATTCCGTAAAAGAGTCCGCCGAGCAGGAAAAAGAACCAGAAGCTGAAAGAAATCTGGCGTGAAGCCAGAAAGGCGAAACCCACAAAAGCGGGGTAGAAGTAGATTTTCAGCTTGTAGAAGCCGGAGAAAAGCCCGGTTTTGGAAAAGTATTTCCCGGCTAGAATCAGGGTCGGCATTTCCGGCACCGAGGGGATGTAGAAATGCAGGCCGTTGATGGTGTGCAGGCAGATACAGAAGATCAGCCCGATGAGGAAGAATTTGTTGCCGAGGAACGAGCCGTACAAGCCCTGATCCATGGCTTCTTCCATGAAGCGGGGCAGCTGCAGCAGCGGAAAGTTGATGCGTTCGTTCTCCACCCACTGCCTGCTGAAGATGTTGGTCAGACAAAGCATCATGAAGTAGCAGAGCAGAATGAAGATGCCCCACCACATGAGCGGTGTGAGCCACGACGCCCACGGGATGGACTGGAATACTTCAAGGTTGTCCATGAACGGACCGCCCTTGATGCCGTTGTAGAGCTGCTCCACGGCCTTGGGGTCAGTGGGGTGCAGGGCTTCGGGCAGCAGCGGTTGGAGCACTTCCTTCCACCTGTTGCCGATGGTGGCGAAATGGAAGGGCGCGGTAAGATTGATAAAAAAAGTTCTTGCCAGTCCGGTGTAGGCAATACCGGAAACAATGACCATCAGGATCCACATGGTCATCAGGTCCAGCCCGGTCAGCAGCGGATGCGAGCGCAGCAGCTTGCGGTGCAGCGCGCAGATTGCGGTCAGCCAGGCCAGAATGAAGAACGGAGCCAGCGGAAAATGTCCTCCTGCCAGCGGCGTAGCGTTCAAGTAGGCATTATTGAAAGGGGTGAAGGCGCAGATGAGCAGCCCGAAAAGGGTACCCAGCAGAATCGCTCTTTTCCTTATTTTACCATGCATCTGTGGAATCCTTATATTTAAAGGTCAGCAAGTTTGTTGCTTGTATTCAGTCCGGTGAAACCGAAGGCCATCATTTCCGGAACCTTCTCGCGGAAGCTCTTCTGTTTTTCCGGATCAAGTGAACGCCAGACGAGGAATTGCTTTCTGATGGCGTTGATAAAGTCTTTGTTCAGCCGCTTCCATGCTCCTATTTCACCGGATTCACGGGTGATGAAAAGCACAGCCTCAAGGAATTGCGGATGTGCTTCAGAGGGACGGAAGCGCAGTTCCACCATCTGCTTGACCCCGAAGTCAAAGGGAGCCAGCCAGACCCGCACGTTGAAGCGGAAGCAGGTTATATGGTCCGGGCAGCCTTCCAGCAGGTCGCAGACCGATTCAGGCAGGTGCTCCTGACTGAAGTTTACTTCGATCTCCGAAGTGGAGAACAGTCCGTGGGAAACTTCGGTGTGTGATTCAAGATATTCAAGCATGAATCCGCCCGCGTCCTGCTGCTCTTTATGTTTGAGCAGGAAGGGCAGGGTGGCTTCGATGGTGTTGGTGTCGGTGTCAGGCATTTTCCATGAGCGGTTGACGTCCGGGATGGCGATGTTCGCCGCTACCTTGGAAGGATAGATGACCGAGATCAGAGTTACGGCAATGACCAGCAGCATGGCCGCTACGCCCGCCATGGACGAGTAGTTTGCGGTCATGCCCGCCCAGAGCGGGGTCCCGGCCAAGAGGCCGGATGCTGTCTGGGCGATCAGGTAACCCACCACCACGCTGATAACTGCAAAGGCGATGGCCTCGGCAATGAACAGGAAAGATACGTGGGTCGGGGCCATACCGATGGAAGTATAAACCGCGATTTCCTTTTTACGCTCATAAACACTGGTAATCATGGTGTTCAAAACGATGAGCGCGGAAATGATCAGCGGGATGAGGATGTTACCCATGCCCGAATAATTCATGGTGTCCGAGGACTGGCAGATGTATGTGCCGCTGCTATCGCAACTGAAGATAGGCAGTCCGTAACGGTCGATCATGCCGTTTACAGTTTCCTTGGAGAACTCACCGGATATCGGAGCGATAGCCAGAGCCTTGAGGTGTCCGCCCATGGCCATGAGGGTTTCGTAGGGGATGATGGCAGTTACATCGCCGGGAATGTGGGTGTAACGACCCTGAAAGGTGTCGATATCTTCGCCGGATTCAATGGCTTCGGCTTCAACTTCACTGAGCTCCTGCGCAGCGGCGGAAGGGAAGATGACCGGAGTCATGGGTTCGCCGTCAAGGTCGGTGTGTTCGGTGAATTTTTTGCCGTTGAAAATACCCGTCAGCAGGAAGGAACTGCCCCAGACGTCAACGACATCCCCGGCGGAAGCACCGAGGCGCGTTGCCATTTCCTGTGAGAGCAGAATCTGGTTGTTCTTGCCGGGTATCAGCCATTTGCCGCTGACCAGAATTTTATCAATTCCGCTGACATGCGGTTCCATGGAGCCGAGCCCCACCAGTCCTTTTACCTCTTCCTGCTTATTGCCGAAGCTGACCGGGGTGACAGCGGAAGTTGTTTTGTCCTTCAACTCCATCCAGCCGCGCGGGGCGACAATACCGTTTTCATCAAAGTCATTGCTGACAATGGACAGAGTTTCACGGGGCAGATCGTGCCAGCCGAGATTTTTCATGAATAAGCCGTGGTAGGGCTTGGCATCATTGAATTTAACGTAAGTATGTTCACGCAGTGATTTAACTGCGGTGAAGCTCATGATGGTGAAAGTCAGGATAGTCAGGGTCAAACAGGTCAGGAAGGTCCTGAGTTTGCGGCGGCGCAGGTTGCTGACCCCGATAACAAATGCGGAGGTGAAAGCCTTCCACTTGCTGATTTCCGAGGTCTGGGTCTTGTGTGCCCGTTGCTGGAGCAGAATCATTTCTTTTTCAAAGCGGAAGAAAATGATCAGCGAAACCATGACCGAAAGGCCGAGAATGAAGAAGGCCAGAATTACAACCATGGGGCTGTAGGTGAGCTCAAAAGCGGGGTGCACGGAATAAATGACCGCGATAACCGCCGAAAGCACGGCCAGAAAGCCGAGAATTCTTTTGTGGATATCAGCGAAGGAGAAGAGCAGCCTCTCCATGCAGTAGGCAAAGGGGATGAACAGGGCGATGTAAAAGAGAACGCCCACCAGCACATCCTTCTGGGTCTGGTCCACATCAAGGTAGACCTTGGAGGCCAGTGCCCATGCGTTGCGGGCATCGGTCATGAAATCGTCGTAGCGGCGTTCCTTCCATGCTGTTTCAGCATCGGCGAGGGCTTTGCTCCCTTTCTGTTCCAGATTCCTGATCTGCTGGTTGACGATGCCGTGGGCTTCAAGGTTTTGAATACGCGGATCAAGCAAGGTCCACATATCCCGCGCCGCACGGTAGTCGGTGGCCGGGATAATGGGCCATTGTTTGAGGTTGTATCCCTTGCCGGCCGGATCATCTGTTTTGGAATCAATGAGAATCATTTTTCGGTTCAGCACCGTATCCGAGAGAGTCATTTTCAGCGGTACATCCGGTTCGAGGAATACACTGGCAATGGTGGATGAACGGGTATCGATGCGGCTGTACCAGTAGTGCATGGGGGTGGCGTCGCGGGTGCCGTCCAGTACTTCCACTTTGGTCATGTAGCGGAAGGTGCGCGGGGTCAGCAGGTCGAAAAGGGTGGTCTGGCGGCAACCGAACATAACCAGCTTGGTTTCCATGTCCAGTCGGCGCATTTTTACCCTGTATGAGCTTTTCCCGGTCTGCTGTTTGTCGATGGCCCAGACAATTCTGCCGTCATCATTATATTTATAGCCTTCAATGATCAGTTTGGACTGGACCAGTTTTTTGGAGGCCACGCCCTTGTATTTGAAATCTCCTTCGGAGTCGGAAAGGGCGTAGAATCTGGTTTTACCCTGAAAAGCCATGAAGATGACTCCGGGAGCCGGCTGGTCCGCGAAAAGTTCACCCTGACGAATGAAGCGGGCCTTGCCGTTGACCATGGCGAATCCTTTGCGGGGCAGCTTGGAGGTCAGCGGGCCGGATGTGTCGGAAATTTTCCTGATCAGACCTTCAGCGAGTTCGGCCTGTTTGCCGATTTTATCCCAATTGACGTTTCCAACAGTATCAAAAGGTGTGCCCCAGTACTCGCGACCGTCGTTCACAGTGGCGAAGGTGAAGCAGAGCTTGCCGGACATGATGCCGATTTCACTGCTGAACTGCGGTTTATCGAGCAGCCATGTCTGCCACGGGCGGGTGCGGTCCGGGCGCAGGGTGTCTTTGTACATGCCTTCGGTCCCGGTCAGTTTTTCAACTTCCGGTACCGCGTCTTCAAGGATGTCGTTGATGCGCGAAAAGGTGCGTGAGAGGTTGACGCGCGGTCTGAGTTCATAGAACCAGCCCTGCCCGAAAGCCCCGACCCCTTCGCCATGGCTGGAAAGGTGCAGGGAGATGCCGCAGACCATTTCCTTGGAGCGTACAATCTTGCGCAGTTCACGGGCACTCTTGATGGCGGTCAGCTGTTGTTTGATGTCCCGTTTGGTTTTAAGGACTTTCTCTTTAACATGTGGAAAAAGATCTTGCACCGCCGCCATCTCTTCAGCAGGCAGGGTGGAGTAATCGGATTTCCATGAAATGCGGCGCAGCAGCTTGCGTCTGTTGTCAAGTTCAGTGATGGCGTTTTGATCAGCATTTTCCTGCAGCCGCAACTGCATGAGTTTTTTGCTGATTATATCCACCTCGTCCTTGATCTGGTTTTTCAGGGTTTCGTAAAGCAGGGAGAACAGTTGCGGATTTTCCGTTGCAAGCTCGGTTGCCAGCGGGTTGTCCAGCTCAAGACCGTCAAGAATTTTGGAAGCGTCATTTTTTTTCTTACGCAACTCCACCTTGATTTTTTTGAGCGTTTTGCTTTTACCGGAAACAGCAGTGGCGTATTCACGCATGCCGCGCAGGGACTGTCCGTGTCCGGTGGTTGCCAGCAGCAGTACCGAGCGTTTGGGCGGATTGGCGGCCATTTTTTTTCCGACCTCAAGAAGAGAGGCAATGGAAAGAGCTTCATCCGCACCGGGAGAATCGCCCATGACGTAGACTGAGCTGTCGTAAAAAGATTCAATTACAACCAGCTCTTCAGCCATTTTCGGATCACTGCCCTCGATAAGGCAGTATACGTTTTCCGCTTCAATCCTTTCCCATTTGCTTTGGGATTTAATATGTCCTGATTCGGCAACAAGCTTGCTTCCGATCCCGGAGTCAAACCCCAGTTCGGTGCGTGCATCTGCTGCACTCATATAGTAACGGGGAAAATCCAGCGGTGAGAGTTCCAGCTTTTCTTCGAAAAAACCTTTCAGGGTCGGGCCGTTATCAATATAGATAAGAGCCGATGCTCCTAGACTGGCCGCATTGAGCCAGTTTTTGCCGGAATCCATATCCATGAGCACAATGGAATCTTTGACCGGAAGACCGTTGAAATTATCAAGGTCTCCCTTGCCGACATAAATAACCGGACCGTCCAAACCCTCAACCGGAGTGCTTGGCGGGGATACGGCATTAAATTTAGCAGGTTTGATGTGGAGTTGTTTTCCGTTATCGATACTGAATACAGTATCCGATGTGTTCATGGCCGGAGCGAGGAAGAGGTGTTTCCCGGTCTTGAAATCACCGAGTTCCTCAAACTTCATTTCAATGTAGTCGGCAGCTCGTTTTGCGCCTTTGGAGCCGAAGGAACGGTCTCCGAAAGCGGAAAGTTCAGTGATGGTCTGTCGTATGGAATCAGTGGAACTGTATGCCCGTTCGACCATTCCTGAACTTAGGAACAGCAACGCGCTCAGCAGAAAGAATGCAATCCTGCCCCATTGATACTTACGTTTGTCAGCTTGATATGTGGACATTTACGGGTGCCTCCGGGGATCAGGCCATGCGGATGCAGCCCACGTCAATATTGAGCTGGTCACGGTCTTCGATTTTCTTGATCAGCCCGTCTTCGATCCAGACAACCCGGTCCGAGGCGTTGAGCATTTTATAGTCGTGTGTTGCGGTGATGATGGTCACCCCGCGTTCCTTGCTCAGCTCGTTCATGAGCTTGATGATTTCTTCCCCGGTGGAGAGGTCGAGGTTACCGGTGGGTTCGTCCGCGAGGATGATTGCCGGGTCATTGGCCAGCGAACGGGCAATGGCCACACGCTGCTGCTGTCCGCCGGAAAGTTCCTGCGGCTTGTGGTTGTAGCGTTTGTCCAGCCCCACCAGATCGAGCAGTTCAATGCCCTTGGCTACTGCGGCGTCATTATGTACTCCGGCGAAAATCATGGGCAGGGTGATGTTTTCCAGCGCGGTCATGACCTGGATGAGGTTGAAGGTCTGGAAAATGTAACCGATTTTGCGGTTACGCAGCCAGGCAAGTTCAAAGGCGTCCAGCTGGGCGATGTCCACTTCATCAATATAGACCTTGCCTTCGGAAGGCTTATCCAGTCCGCCGATCATGTTGAAGAGGGTGGATTTACCGGACCCGGAGGGGCCCATGATGGAAAGGTATTCCCCGGCATAAATTTCAAGGTCCACGCCTTTCAGGGCCTGAACGTCAGTGCTGCCGAGTTTGAAATTTCGTTTGACTCCGGATACCCGGACGATGGTGTGCTGGTCGGCCATAACTTTCGCCTTTTATCTTAATTTAAGTTGTTGTTCTTTTGAAAATTATTCGTCTCTAAAATTATTCTTCCGTGCGCATGGCTTCAATGGGCCGCATGCGGGCGGCAATGAATGCGGGGTAAAGTACGCCCAGCAGGGTCAGCCCGAATCCAACTCCTACAGAATAGAGCAATGAAAGACCTACCTCAGCAGGAGGCAGCATGGTCACGGCATCAAGCCCGAAACGGAGCATGCCCACAAGTACGGCGATGGCCGCTCCGAAGATGGCGCCGAGCAGTGCTCCGGTAGTGCCCTGCATGGATGCCTCAAGCAGAAAAAGACGCAGCACAAAGCTGTCCAGCGCGCCGAGGCATTTCATGGTGCCGATTTCCCGGAAACGTTCGGTTACCGCCATGAGCTGGGCATTGACGATCCCCACGGTGCAGACCAGCAGGGAAAGGATGACAATCCAGCGGTCTTTGGCACTGCCACCGGGAACATAGCCGGATTTATCGAGTGTTTTGACCAGTTCCGGATCGCCGGAATGATACAGACCACTTGAAATATCAGCCCCCACAAGAACATAGGCCAGAAAGGATACCGCCAGAATAAGGCTGGTTACAGTGACCATGTTGCGCAGGAATCTAGATTTCAGGCTTTTCAGGCTGATTTCAAAGGATTTTTTAAAGGGCAGGACCACCAAAGCTGCAATATCGGGTTGGTCATCCTGATTTTGAAATGGAATTTTCTTTTTTGACATGTTTTGCTCGGTAGATATGAACGTATCTGCAAGCCATGATTCGACCCCGTGAATCATGGAAGAATAATTAGCGAACAGCTATTTATAAATAACTGAAACGGGCTGAAATGCAAAGGGAAAATGCAAACTCTGCCGCTACTTCGCTTTTATAAATTTCTTTTTCGAAGGATATATAGTGAAATGCAGGCTTATTGCATTACAATGAGGTGAATTTGATTACAAAACGGTCATGAAAGTAATTCCCGGATATCTTTGACGTGAAGGCCGGGTGTTTCATTTATTTTACCGAGCAGGTAATGAAGGAAAAGCTGAGAGGTTTTGTTCATGCGCTGATGATGGAGCATGAATCCGGCACGGCCTGATTTGACTCCCTCAATCATTAAATCTTGCAGTGTTTTTAAGCCTTCAACAGGAGAAGTGGTTTTAACAGTATGCAGATCGATATTGACCGGGATGTCCGGCAGTTCTTGCGGAGGCTGCGGTTTGACATTGGTGCTGCGGGAAATGGCAGCAAAGCCCAGTTCAACAAGGGATTGCATTGTTTCGGCGGAACAGCGGTTCCACGGGGGAGTAAAGAGCGGGCTGAAATGATCGCCCAGCAGGTGGGACAGCTTCTCTTTGCCCCGGGCCAGTTCGCTTGAGATAACGCTTTTTTCGCGCGAAGGACCGAACTCGAATTTTTTGCGCTCTGTCTTATGATCCATATGCCGATAGCCATGCTGATGCAGACACCATAAATTGAGGTCGGGATCCAGCTCAGAAAATAAAGCATCCCGGCGTTGTTCGTTGAACCATGCGGGAACAACTGCGAGGGCCAGCGGGGTGTTGTGCTTCTTGAAAGCTTCGATCATTGCCGAGAACTGCCAGCCCGGATAACCGATATCATCAGCACGGAAAAATACATCACAACCCTGCTGCGGGATGTGGGTAACAAATTCATCCCACCAGATATCGAAGGATTCGGTGAGGGATGATATGTTATTTTTCCAGATTGCTGAGACAGGTCTGTGACCCATTATATTTTCCTTAATTTCCTGATTGATGCAGCAGAATTCTGCGCACCTTGCAGATTAATGGTGTGATCGGCTGTTGTGCGCTCGCGTTTCAGCAGGGATTGGATTATCGCAGACATGTCCGAATTTGAATCCAGAATTTCCAGCGGGATATATTTTGCCAGTTTTTCCGCACGGGTGCGCTGCTCGTGGTTGAATGCGAAGGGTAGTACCGCTGCCGGGATGTTTGAGGTCAGGATATCCATGCAGGTGTTGTATCCGGCCATGGAAATCATTGCATCACCGGCAGTGAGCAGGTCGGTGAAATCTGCTGCAAAACGTTGAATGGTGATGTTCTCATGTGTTTTCGCAGTGGCGCATAAAGCATCAAATTTCTCGGCATTCAGAAACGGCCCGGTCAGCATGAGTAATTTGCTTTCCGGTGCGTTCAGGCTGATGAAGGATTCAAGTACCGATTCCATAAGTGGGCCGCCCACTTTGCCGCCTCCTGCACTGGCAATGAGCAGCTTTTCGTCTTTGCTCACCCGCTGGTCGGTACGGATTGCATCGCGCACATTTTTAGCTGGCTTGCGGGCAGCGAAGCCTGTGTATTCGCAGGGAATTTCAATTTTATCGAAAGCTTGGAATGTTTCATTCAGCGCAGCGATCTTCGGGTCTGAGTGAATGAGCAGCAAATCGAAATATTTGTTCAGGTATTTTACAACCCGGGCTTCATGTTTGCCGCCGTCATCGCGTTCCACAAGAATGTCCCGCAGGGAGCATACAACCTTTACATCACCGAATCTGCCTTCACGGATTGCATCAAGTACGGGCAGCAGTTCAAAGCGGAAAGCCTTGCGTCCGAAAGGAAAAAGTTCGATCAGGAATACATCCGGTTTTTCTTCGGCAAAGATTTTGAGCAGGGTTGCGCTACGTTCTTTTTTTACCTCTTCAAGTTCACGGCCCGGATCAGTGGGCATCAGTCCGCCGAACTGTTCATTCATGCACAGACCGGGCAGCTGGCGGTATTCTACATTGTCCGGCAGCGGTTGATCCGGTCGTTCTCCCCCGGCCACGAAAATGATTTCTTCCCGGTCCAGCCCCCTGGCAATCTCAAGGGAACGGAAAAAATGGCCCATGCCCAGAACATGCTGGCAGTAGTGAATTATTTTCATAGTTTCTCATTCAACCTTTCAATGGAAAGTTCGCCGTTCCAGTTCAGCCAGTGCAGCCTGCGTTTTTTTATCCGTTTTTTCTTTTCAGGCATGAAATCGTGGTCGAGAAGTTTGTAGATGACGGTTTTCATGGTGCCTTCGTGGGCCACGGCCAGAATTTTGATTTCATCCTTATCTACATTACGGATGATTTCGGCAATGCCGTCTTCAAGGGCTTTGATGCTTCTTGCTGCACAATCAATGCGGTTTTCGCCTGCGTTGGGAGTGAAATTCCAGCCCCTGGCGACCTCTTTATCAAGTTTACCGGGAAATTTTTCATGCAGCTCTGCCGTGGTCAGCCCGGACCATTCTCCCCAGTCCTGTTCCCGTAATCCGGGCAGGTGCAGCATGGGCAGTTTAAGACCTTCGGTGATGATATTTGCGGTTTCGATTGTGCGGCCAAGGTCGCTGGTCAGTACAGCATCAAAGGTTTCAGGCTCAAGCACATTGCGCCATCCGGCTGCAAGTTCGCGTCCATACTCGGTCAGCGGAGAGTCAAAGTGCCCCTGAATGCGTCCCGCTTCATTCCATTCTGTCACTGAGTGGCGGATAAATGCAATTTTAACGGATTTCATCAATATCTCCGGCTGCTGATGCTGATCAGCTTTTGTTCAACTTCCTGAAGGTTTTTGTTCAGGTCGAAAGTGTCCTTAACGTGCTTTGGCCCGGCCTTTGACATTTGTCCACGCAGTTTGTCGTTATCAAGAAGCCTGTTCAGGTTCTCGGTCAGGGCTGCGATATCTCCTTCCTGAGAAAGAAGTCCGGTTTTTCCGGGGAGGACAGCTTCATTAGGCCCCTGAGTCGAATAGGCCACAATGGGCAGTCCTGCGCATTGTGCTTCCAGATAGACCATGCCCAGAGCTTCGTTGATGCCCGGATAGGCGAAAATATCAGCCGCGCTGTAATACTTGTAAAGGTCTTCCCGTCTGACCTGACCAAGGAAAATTATGCTGTCTCCGGCTTTTTCAGCAGCCAGCTTCTCCAGACGCAAACGGGCCTCGCCGTCCCCGGCAATAAGCAGCGCGGCATCCGGAGATTCAGCTGCCAGCGGCGCGAATGCATTGATCAGGTCAGTAATGCTCTTCGCCTTAACGTCCTCACGGAGCATGGCAGCACTTAAAATGACTTTCCTGCCGTTCAGCTTGTTTTTTATACGTATCTCTTCAGCACCCTGCGGGCAATAACTGAATTTGTCCGGTTCGATGCCCGCATAAGTGCGTGATAGTTTTTCGGACAAAACGATTCGTGCAAGGTTGTGGAAGTCTTTTTGCTTATTGGCAAAGACATGGTCCGCATGGAGCAGTCCATGTTTATTTGCCATGTAGCCCGGCCATGTCTTGTAGTTGCGGCGGTATTTTGTGGCGAATACACCTTGATAGATGACGTAGGGGATGCCCAGCTTTTCGGAGATATACGGTCCCAGCAGGTCCGGGGATTTGTAGTAGCTGTGGTAGGTTAGCCAGAGGTCTGGTTTGAATTGCTGTACCCGCTTCAGGGTACGTTTGAATTCAAAATATAATGCAGGCCATTTATATGGCTTATTTGTGATATGGCGCAGTCTGAATTTGCTGGCAATCAGCAGTTCGTGGCCCTGAGCTTTCAGAAAATCATGCAGCGTTTTTCCTATGATCAAATCCCCTGAAGGAAGAGGGTGATCAATAGGCTTATGGGGTGCGAAAAAGGCTATTCGCATCTGCGTGACTCCCTGTTTTTATACAGCAACGAGCTAAGATTTTAACCAGCGAAGCTTAATAAAAGTTTTAGGAGAGTCCAGAGAACCCTTTTTCAAAAGGGTTCTTTGGTCCCCGAAGGGCCGCCGGAGGCAGTCTTATGCCTTTATTCCGTATTGCTCATAAACATCCGCCAGCTTGTTAATCCAGTAGCGGTTGTCGAAAATTTCATGCACCCGTTCTTTTGCAGCCGGGATCAGGTTTTTGCGCAGTTCCTGGTCGGTGAGCATGCGCTCCATGGCATCGGCCATGGAATCGGAATTTCCGGGTTCAACCAGTAGCCCGGTCTTGTCGTTCTCGATGAGTTCCGGGATGCCGGAAACAGTGGTGGCAACAACAGGTACGGACATGGCCATGGATTCGGCCAGCACGTTGGGGATGCCGTCACGGTCACCGTTGGGCGCGATTTCGCAGCCGAGGACGAATAGGTCGGCCTTGCGGTAATGCTCCAGCACTTCTTCGTGGGGTTTGGCTCCCAGCCAGTTGCAGCGGCCGTTCAGCTCCAGTTTATCCAGCAGTTTTAAGGTCTCTTCACGTTCATCACCCTCTCCAATTATATTGTAATTGAAGTCTACGCCTTTTTCTTCAAGTCTTTTGAGGGCATTGAAGACTGTGGGCAGACCTTTCTTGGTGGTGAAGCGGGCCACGGTGAAAATTTCATACGGACCGGAACAGGTAAATTCCTTGTCGGAACTGAACAGGTTCAGGTCAATGCCGTGGTAGACCTTGTGGATTGGTTTGCCTTCCGGGGCGATGGACTGCAGGTAGTCGCAGTTGTATCCGGTACAGGTTACTGCGAATTTTGCTTCGGAAATCTTGGCGGTGATCTTTTCCGGCTTCTGGGTGTAGATGTCCTTGGCGTGGGCAGTAAAACTGAAGGGCAACCCGGACAAACGGCTGGCGTTTCTTGCCACTGAGCATGGGGAGTGGGCGAAATGGGCGTGGAAGTGGAAAATATCCGAGCCGGGCAGAATTTTTTCCACAATGTATTCACCCTGCAGCATGTGCTTGAATGATGCTTCGCTTCCGGTTTCGCGGTAGACATTCCAGATTTTGTCGATCCGGTCAGTGAATTCTTTATCCTCGCCGTAACGCGGGTCTTTGAGTCCGGCATCCATATCAGTGGAACCGAAAAGTTCTTCAAGGCAGCCTTCTATTGTGGAAGGCAGGTAAGATACCTCGGCCTTGATTTCAGAGATGGATTTGTGGGTGAAGCTCTCCCGCGGCTTACGCATGGAGATGATGTGAATCTTGACGCCTCTCTGTTCGAGGAGTCTGATTTCATTGGAAATAAATGTCTCGGAAATACGCGGGTAGCCCTTGAGAATCATCGCAAGGACGGGCTTTTTAATATCAGTCATCAGCAGTTGTCTTTAAAGTAGCCTACGCGGTCATGCATGACCTCAAGGCCGGTGAAGTTGAAGTTTTTAACGGCTTCCCGAATGGAGTGGGAGTTGTCCAGCAGATGATTGACCTTTTCCATGATTGTGTCAGGTCCGAGCTGGTGCCAGGGCAGAAAATCGGCCAGATTCTGTTTTTTCAGTACGTCGGCCCGGATGGTCTGCTCAAGGCGCGGGGTTTCGCGGGGAACGATCAGGCTGACCTGCTTGTGTGAAAGAATTTCGCAGATGGTGTTGTAACCGCCCATGCTGACCACAAGGTCGGCATTGCTGAACAGTTTTTCCATCCTTCTGTAAAAATGGTAAAAAGTTACCGAAAGATTCTTTGCCCTTTTGGAAAGATCAAGGCGTTGTTCCTTGGACATGAACGGGCCGGTAACCATTACAGTCCTGAAATGCTGCGGATTGTATTTTTCAAGTGCTTTCAGGTAGGCGTCCATCATAGGGTATCCGTCACCGCCGCCTCCGGCTGTTATGACTACCAGCTTTTTGCCGTTTTTCCTTTTTTCCGGGCAGGAGCGGCTGTGGATTTTACGGGGAATGTATCCGGTAAAAACCATTTTTTTGCTGATGGATTCGGGGATTTGGTATTCCTTGATGGGATCGTAATATTCCTGATGTCCGTAGACCCATATTTCCGAATAGAGGTTTTCCAGCACATCGTAGATGCCTTTGTCGGTCCAGTCCTGAATGGTGCTTTCTGAATCGTCCATGATGTCGCGCAGGCCGAGGATGGTCCGGGTCTGGCCGATCTGTTTCATCCACTCAAGGGTGGGCATGATCTCATGCTTCATTCCTTTGGGGGCCTTATCAACAATGAACAGGTCCGGGCGGAAGCTTTTTGCCGTGGCATCAATTATGGACTGGCGGATGGACATGGCATGAACAGGTTCGATTTTGATGGAGTGGGGCACATAGAGGTCGTTGGACCGCTTTATCATGCCGGGTACACGTACGAAATCGATTTGTTCGGGAAATTCAAAGCGGCCCACAATAGGGGAGCCGGTAAGGATGAGGATGTTAACCCCTCTGCATTTCAGTTGCGATGCAATAGCCATCGTACGACGGATGTGCCCAAGACCGTATGTGTCGTGGGAGTACATTAAGATGTTGTAAGTCTTGTCCATTTATCGTACCGATTCTCAGGGGTTAAACTCATCCGCCATTTACGGAATATTCTTGCATCGCTGTAGCCGTTGGCATATCTAGCGGAAAGGATAATAGATGTAAATCCTTATTCCCGGCGATTACATGCGTACTGATTTCTATTATTTTTTTTGACTGGAAGCAATCCCTTTTCTTAATTTTTATTGATATGGGAAATAGTTTTTATTCTTTTGAAATATTTGTCTTTTATTACTTTTAAGGTTGTTTGATGGATTCAAATTTAGATGTTTTGATTTATGCCCACGATGGCAGGGGGCTGGGGCATGTCAGCCGAAGTGTGGGAATTGGACTTGCCTTGCGCCGTCTGTATCCCGGTTTGTCAGTGCTGCTGGTTACCGGGTGTGCCGCAACTGCCGAACTTATCGGGGATGGTCTGTTGGATTGGATCAAGTTGCCGTCATATAAGACAAATGTGACTTCAGGTAAGTCGTCGGGTGTGAAAGGTGATTCCAATATTGATGACAAGCTGCTTGGTGAACTCCGGGCACGCAATATCCGGGATATTGTAGATGCATACAGGCCGAAGGTTTTTCTTGCCGACCATACCCCGCAGGGCAAGCATAAAGAATTGCTGCCTTCGCACACTGTCTCTCCGGAAACCGTCCGTGTTCTGGGTATCCGTGCTGTTGTGGGCGAGGTGGGCAAGGTTTGGTCTGAGCTTTCTGTGGATGTTTTTTCCGGCAGCTATTCCAATATTGTCTGGTATGGAGATTCAACCGTAGCCGGGAAATCAGAATTGGAACGACTGGAGTCCCATTACGGAGTAGCACCTCATGAAGCAGGTTATGTTTCGCGGTTGTCCGAATTACATTGTCTGGGAAATGGGGATGTTAAGAGGAATAAGCTGGCCGGGGTCATATCAATTCCGTGGTCCGGAGAAGGGACAGCTGTGCTTCTGGATAAGCTGGCACAGGCTCTCGGCAGGATTGATAAGGGTTACGGTGAGTGGAAAATTTATATGAACCTGCGCGAATCAGGTGCTGCTGCGGCTGTAAATGGATTCAGTGGGTTGGTGAATGTCCGCTTTGAGCAGGTCGGTCCGCAATTTCTGGATGATCTGCGTAATTCGCGTAGCGCGGTTATTTACGGAGGTTACAACAGTTTGACTGATGTAATGGTCTGCGGAGTGCCTTCGGTTGTGCTTTTGCGGGGCATGAAGGATGGTGAGCAGGAAGAGCATGCGGCTCTGCTGGCCCGTAAATCCTGCGCTGTTCAGGATGTGTTTTCCGATCAGGAAGTTAGCGTGGAAGAATTGCGGGAATCACTGACGAAGTGTTTGGCTGCGGAAGTGGATGGATGTTCCATAAATTTAAATGGTGCGGAAAATGCGGCCTGCTATCTGGCGGCATTGGCAGGAGTAGATGATGTTGACCGCCAGTCCTGAGTTGAGAGCAAAGTTGCGTGGCTTGACCAAGGAATTCTCCCGTCATGAAATGGGGCAGTGGGAGAAAATTCTGGCCCCACTGGACCGCAGTATGAGTATTCTCGAAGTCGGCTGCGGACGGGGTGAAAAGACGGACTTTCTGCGTGCGCAGGGGTTCAATAACATACTTAGTGTCGAGAAGAACGAATTTCAGGTCCGGGAATGCTGCAAGCGCGGTTTGAATGTGGTTACTCTTGATGAATTTGCGCAAAACCATAGTGCGGATAAGTTTGATTTCATCGTGCTTTCCCACATCATTGAGCATTTTGATTTCGAGGGGCTGGTTGATTTTATCGACGGCTATCTGAACCATCTCAAACCGGGGGGGCTGCTGCTTATTGCCACGCCTATGCTTCACCCTCATTTCTGGCTCGATCTGGATCACCGGAAGCCGTATTATCCGCAGGGCATAAAGAACTTTTACAGCGGTGCGGGGGAGCAGGTCGGTTTTACGTCCAAGTACCGTCTTAAACTTAAAGATATCCGTTTTCGCAGAAGCCCTTTCCGGATTAAGAATGACCGCAATCTTCTGTTGAAAAAGAATGATCTGCCCATGCTCGTCTTTAATTTGATAAGTGCGGCATTGTTTAAATGCAGTTTTGGACTGCTGGGATACAAAACTGCGTGGATCGGACTCTATGAATTGAAAATATAAAAAAGTGCTTGCGCATGGTTCGCAGTTGGACTATTGCTTTTTGAACGTTTTAAAAATTTTACGGTTTTTTTTAGAGAAGAACTGAAATGCTACTATCTACCCTTGACCATATGAACGTAATCGTCGCAACCGTCACCAACGTGGTGATGGTCGTGATTTCTGTCGTGGTCGTGCGAGGCTTAATTGAGCCGGAGGGAAGGTTGTAAGCAACAGTTTACATTCACAAAGTGTAGTTGTAACCCCCGCCGGCTCAGCCGGCGGGGGTTTTTTATTTTTATCAGGAAATTATGAGGGTGCGAAAATGGAAATCAGCGGTGCTAAATTGGTTGTTAAGCTCTTGGAACAACAGGGAATTGATATCATCTGCGGTATCCCCGGCGGTTCCAATCTGCCTATCTACGATGCTTTGCGGGACAGTCCCATCAAACATATCCTTGCCCGTCATGAGCAGGGCGCGGGGTTCATGGCTCAGGGCATGGCCCGGACCACCGGAAAGGCTGCGGTGTGCATGGGTACTTCCGGTCCCGGCGTAACCAACCTGCTTACAGCCATTGCCGATGCAAGGCTCGATTCCATTCCCGTGGTCGCCATTACCGGGCAGGTCACCAGCACCCTTATCGGCACTGATGCCTTTCAGGAGGTTGATACCTATGGACTGACCATTCCCATTACCAAGCATAATTTTTTGGTTCAGTCTGCGGCTGATCTTTTGGAAATAATTCCTGAAGCATTCAGGCTGGCGGAGTCCGGCAGGCCCGGTCCGGTTGTTGTGGACATCCCTAAGGATGTACAGAAGGAGATTATTGAAATCTCAGAGATGCCGACCCCGATCAATGAAGCTGTTGCCATGGAATGTGAGCAGGGCCAGCTTGATAAAGCTATTTCCATGATCAACAAATCCAAGCGGCCCATCATCTATGCCGGGGGCGGTGTTGTTGCCGCGGACGCATCTGCTGATCTGGTCAGGTTTGCGCGTAAGAATTCTATTCCGGTTGTTACCACTCTCATGGGGCTTGGGGCATTCCCGCATGGTGATCCCAATTATCTCGGCATGCTCGGTATGCACGGCTCCCGCTCAACCAACATGATTATGGAAGAGGCGGATCTGATCATCGCACTGGGCGTGCGTTTTGATGACCGGGCAGTCGGTAAGGCCTGCGAATTCTGCAAGCACGCAGACATTCTGCATATTGATATTGACCGTTCCGAGATAGGCAAGATCAAGTCTTCCAACCTCTCCATTGTAGGCGATGTAGGGCATGTTTTGCATGAGCTGGTTGAGAATGTTGAAACTTCCATCAGGATCGGCTGGAGTGCACGCCTTGCTTCCATCCGCATGATGTATCCTGAGTTGCGTCCCGATGAGCAGGATTCATTTCATCCCCTCAACCTGATCAGGATTATGGGCGAGACTTTGCCTGATGATGCCATCATCACCACCGATGTAGGGCAGCACCAGATGTGGGTTGCGCAGGGCTATCCTTTCCGCAAACCCCGGACCCTGCTTACTTCCGGCGGGCTGGGTACCATGGGTTTCGGTCTGCCTAACGCCATTGGAGCGGCTCTGGCCAAGCCTTCAAAGAAGGTTGTCTGCGTAAGTGGTGACGGATCTTTTCTGATGAATATTCAGGAGCTTGCCACTCTGGCTGAGCAGCGTTTGAATGTAAAAGTCCTGATTATGAACAACAACCGTCTGGGATTGGTCCGCCAGCAGCAGGAGTTGTTTTTTGAGGAGCGTTATTTTGCTTCAAGCTTTGAAAGTAACCCTGATTTTGCTTCCATTGCCAGAGGGTTCGGCATTGCATCCTTTGATCTCGGTGAGCAGGAAAATCCGGAACTCTTCCTGCGCAAAGTGTTGGGGCAGGACGGGCCGTGTGTAATCAATATTCCCATTAATTTTGAAAACAAGGTTCTTCCCATGGTTCCGCCGGAGTGCGCTAACCGGGAAATGATCGGGGGCTAGCCATGTGTAAGCATAATTTTGTTATTGATCTGCTGGTGCGTAACCATGCCGGGGTGATGAGTCAGATTACCGGACTTTTTTCCCGTCGTAATTTCAACCTTGAAGGGATTGTTTGCGGTCCTGTTGGAGATGGCGGGGAAAGCCGTATGATCCTCACTGTCGCTGATGACAGCAAGCTTGAACAGATTGTATTGCAGCTTGAAAAATTATATGATGTGCTGGATGTGAAACAGGTGGAAAATCATCCGTTGACTGAAGTTCTCAGTCAGCTTTAGCGATAGATAAACGGGGCAGGATTTAGATCCGGCCCCGTTTTTATTTGATAGCAATAACGTTTTCGCTGTTAATTATTTTCCAGTCTTTTGTTGCACGGCAATGAAATCCGCCTTGAGTGAGCAGCTGGGTGATTAACCCGTTTTCGCGCATGATTTTGATGCCCTTCTGCAGGGCTTCAAATATTCTTTTGCCGTCTGGGTGGCCTTTGGAGACAATGAAATGCCTGCTTTCCGTGAGGGCGATTTTTATGCCTTTAACCGGAACAAGGGTAATGCCGTCTCTCTGTACACTTAAGTCTTTTGAATTGTGAAAACCCAGTGGAACCCAGTCTGCGCGACCGGCATTGATCATTCTGAAAATGCAGTCCATGGTCGGGCCTTTCTCCATTTCTTTGATGCCCAGACCTGCCAAGGTATCACTTTCATTGGACCAATGTATTCCAACCAGCGGTTTGCCGGCTTTTTTCAGATCATCAAGGCTGCGTGAATTTAGAACTTTGTGGTTGCCTGGCAGGCAGAAGATCCCTTTTTCAAATTGACCGTCTTCCAGAACCGGGTCGCTGATATAAATTTTATCCTTGTACTTAGGGTGGTCAATGGCACTTTTGTTAAAGAGATGTGAGCTGACAACAGCATAGCCTTTAATGAGTTCGTCCTCTTCCCGTCTGACGTTCGGAGTTTCAAGAAAGTTGAGCTGGGGGTCTATCCCGCCGAGAATAAGCGCATTTTTCAGGATCATCAGGCTGGCTATACAACGGGTTCTTATTTCCGGGGGCAGTTGCTTGTCTGAAAGCGGGACTGTTCTGGCCGATTCCGGGAGATTGCCATATTTTGTGATTGCGTTTTTTGTAGTGACCACAGCAACCAGTTTTTTTTCTGCCGCGAAAACAGGAAAAGAGCAAAATGCTGTTAATAGTAAAGTAGCCACAATATATGTGGTTAAGATATTTAAATTCATTTATTTCGAAGTGTTGCCGTTTGGTTGACAAGCTTGAGAAAGGAAATCAAATTCGTTTAATGTTGCAATAACCTAACTGAGTTTGGTTTTGCACCAATATGGCCGGATAAGCAAGTGGTAAATGTAAAAATACAGCGAAGAATGTTTTTTTATATTGAAATAAAAGAATTTTTAGCAAATTTTAATTATGTCGTTTTTGGTATAATGCAAGAGGAGCTATCAATTCCCCAAAAGAATTTGCACGTTGTCCAGTGCCCAGAATTCAGTTTTTCGTCCGGTCAGGAAACCTTTGAATTGGATTTCAATGGAGCCTTCTTTGATTGCAGCTGCAGGAATTTTAACTGTCATGGGTTTTATCCAGTATGCACGCTCTTTGGGGCCGACTCTGACCCATCCGTCGTTACCCACTGGACGTGAGTCATTGTTATCAATGAGTGTGCAGGGAAATTCGGTCATATTTAAAAGTTCGGGACCGTCTACAGCCGAAACAATGAATTTATCTGCAAGTTTTCCTTCGTTGTCCCAGCTGCCCACGAAAACCATGTCGAATTCAAGCTTGAGGTCGGCATCAGTGGGTAATCCGCTCAGGGTCAGCACAGTTTTGGAGGGATAACGTTTGTTGCGGTCGTTAAAGAGTCCTAGTCGGCGGTTTTCTCCGACCATGAACGTTTTACGGGGGGACCAGTCATTGGAGGCTTTCTTTTTATTAAAGGAGTAGGCTTTTAATATTGTTGATTGTGCATAAGCAGGAGCTGTACAAAAAAGGGCGCAAGTGTAGATAGCCAAAAGAAAGATTACTTTTTTCATGAATTAATCCTCAATCCATTTTTCAAATGCAGGTGGAGTAGTAACGCAGGCAAAAAGCTGTTTCCACTCGCAGACTGCGGTCAGTTCAACGCCGCGCTGGATTATGGATACGGGTTTGTCTGCGGAAACTACAATTACTATCAGGTTATCGTGTTTGGCTGTGAAACGCAGGGCGGAATTGAAGCGTGCTCCTCTGGCCCGGTTTTCGCCGGAAACGGCTTTCCCGTCCAGCAGGCAGGCAAAGCCGTGCAGTTTCAAATCCTTACAGATGTGTACCGCTCCGTCCAGTTTTGTCAGGGAACGGGCCAGTCCGCGGATTTCCGGTTCACGCAGATCCAGCGGTTTTTCAAGTGGCTGCCCGGCTATTTCCACCGGTTCGTCGTTGAAGTCGAGTACCAGTGTGCAGCCGTGGCTGCGGTGGTTTGCGGTGGAGATCATCTGGATGACCAGTTGAAAAAGGGAATGGCGTGTATCTGCGCTCAGGTCCAGTTCCAGCAGGTATTCTTCCAGATGTACGAGGTTCGGTTTGTAGTTGGTGGAGGAAAATTTGGCGTCTGCAAAGCTGCAAACCGCTTCACTGCCCAGATAGACCAGCCCCCAGTCTCCTTTAAAAGTGGCGGAAATGGAATTGTTGGTCGGGGGCATGGCTGCAATGCCGACCACGTATCTGCCGTCGGAAACAAGTTTGCGGCTGGAGCTTTCCACAGATTGCAGTAATTTGCGCACATGTTTGTGGTTTTTCAGTGAGGGCCGTTCGCTTTCCGGGAATTTGGCCATGTACTTGATGGAATCCAGTTCCGAAGGTTCGATAAAAATCAGCTCACCGCGCGCCCATGCTCCTTCTTCGCGGGTTTTTGAGATTCCCAGTACCGCATCCAGAATGGGATAGACCCGCAGCTGTGTATCCCAGCCCATGATACGGTTACGCTGGTCCACAATATAATCGCGCACGGCGTGGGTGGAGTATTCGCGCAGCAGGTGGCCGGAGCTGTCGATGCGCAGGATATTCTGGGTGGCGAAATCCTGAGAGAGCAGCAGAGCCGCATATTCCATCCAGCTCTCAGTCGGGCCGATGGAACACATATCCGGGTGTTGTTCAGTGAACCAGCATTGATAGAAGATACTGCTGGAGCGGGCACTGCAGGTGATCAGTCCGGCAAGGGCAAGATCCTTGGAACGGACAACCTCGATGAGCCGGGTGTTGTCATCATGATTGGAGCCTTTTCGCCACTCCTGTGAATCAAGGAAATATTCTTTTAATTTAGGCTGATGTTCGCGTAGCAGGTCCTGAGGATCGTAAATGCGCAGCGGATCGCCCGGTTTAACCGCATAGATCAATGCTGTGCGGCTGTTGGAAGAAAAATGGGAAAGCCCGTCACGCAGTCCGTCCATGATGTGGAAGATGCACAGGTTGGCAAAGGATTCTGAGCTCATGTGGTAATCCGCTGTTGAGGTTCAGGTTAAGGCGTATGTTATATTAATTGCCCTCTGTTTCCAACAGGAATTACTTCATTTTTTTCTTCTTTGTGAAGCTTTTTCCTTTATCTTTACGGTTAAAATTTTTACCTGTGCCGGGTCTTTTGGTACCGCTTTGTTCGCGGTCGGGTTTTGATCTCTTTTTGCGGCCTTTGTTTTCTTTAGCGGCAGAATTGTTCTGCTGCTCTTTGAACGGCTTTTTCTTTCCGTGCTTTCCGCCCTGTTTCCCGGATTGTCTTCCTGCTCTGGGATCACGGCCCGGATCAGGTATGAGGATACGGTGCTGTTTCAGCCGTTGGGCGTCAGTCTTGGCTACGTAGATTTTGTTGCCGGCCGGATCGGTCTCACAATAAAACATGGCCGTGGCCACTGTGCCCGGTGTGGGGATAAAGCATTGCACCTGACGGGGTTTCCAGCCACGGGCGGCCAGCCATGAACCTAGCTGGCGCATGTCACTGTCCGTACAGCCGGGGAATGCGCTCATCAGATAGGGGATGACGTATTGTTCCTTGCCTGCTTTTTTTGATTCAGAGGCAAACATCTCCAGAAAACTTTCAAATATGGGCAGGTCAGGTTTGCGCATATGTTTAAGCACGGAAGGTGTGATGTGTTCCGGGGCCACCTTAAGCTGCCCGCCTACGAATTCCTTGAATATTTCCTTCAGGCTTTTTTTATTCTGTTGCCCGAGATCAAAACGCACGCCGCTTGCAACGCGCACATGTTTGATGCCGTCCATCTTCCGGGCATCGCGGTAAAGCTTGAGGTTGGCCTGCTGGTCATATTTAAAGTTGGGGCAGACCTTGGGAACGAGACAGCTTTTGCGTTTGCATTTGCCCCGTTCCAGTGAACAGTGCGCATTCCACATGTTTGCGCTGGGACCGCCTATATCGGAAACAGATCCCCGGAAATCAGGATGTTCCTGCATGCGTTTCAGTTCGTCCATGATTGATTTCCTGCTCCGGGAGCGGATATGCCGTCCCTGATGCATGGCAATGGAACAGAATGAACAGCCGCCGCCGCAGCCCCGGTGGGAGGTGATGCTGAATTCAATCATGTCCGCCGCAGGAATTCTTCCCTTATCTTTATAGATTGGGTGGGGCAACCGGGCATATGGTAGGCTGTAAAGCCAGTCCAGTTCTTCGGTGGAGAGATATTCCGAGGGCTGGGCAAGCACCACATGTCGTTTATCAACAGGCTGGATTGCCCATGAGTCCCCGAAATGGACTTGCTCTTCAAGAGCGAGGGTTGCATTCATGAGCTGTTGCGGATCATCAAGAATCGCCTGATGGGAGGGGAGTTCGATTCTTTCCGCCTCGTTTGGGATATCTTCAGGGGTTCCCATGAAGGCCGTGCCGGGGATTCCTTTCAATACAGCTGGAGCATATTCTTCAGCAGCAGAAAGTCGTAAGGCGGCATCAAGCATGGCCCGTTCTCCCATGCCGTAGACCAGCAGGTCGGCCTTGCTGTCCATGAGGATGGGCTTGCGGACTTTATCGGTCCAGAAGTCGTAATGGGAAATTCGGCGCAGGGAAGCCTCAATCCCCCCGATGATCACCGGGAGTCCCTTGAACGCTTTTTTGATCAGGTTGGTGTAGATTATACAGGCCCGGTTGGGGCGTGCTCCGGCTTTGCCTCCGGGGGTGTAGGCATCATCGCTTCTTTTTTTGCGGAAAGATGTGTAGTGGGCGACCATGGAATCAAGTGCCCCGGCGGAAACTCCGGCATAAAGGCGGGGACGTCCCAGCTCTGCCAGAGCTTTGGGGTCATTCCAGTCCGGCTGGCAGATGAGGGCGACCTTGAATCCATGTGAGGAAAGGACCCGGCCAAGCAGGGGAATACCGAAACTGGGGTGGTCTATGTAGCTGTCTCCGGAAACAAGAATGATGTCCGGCCTGTCCCAGCCCAGCTTGTCCATTTCCTTTCTGGTCATGGGCAGGAATTTCGGCTGCGGTTGTTTTTTAGCGATGATGCTTTTTGTCATGGGGCATACATATAGTTGAACCATGCTGCTGGCAAGGACAGACTACAGGTAGTTTTTGAACGTTTGCAGGTTGCTTATTTAAAGGGCAGTTTGATTATGAATCTGGTCCATTCTCCGGGCATGGATTCAACGTCCATAAAGCCGTTATGCTGGTCGTTGACGATGAAATATGAAACGGACAATCCCAGCCCTGTTCCTTTGCCCACTTCTTTGGTGGTGAAGAAGGGTTCGAAGATCCGTTGGCGGACTTCTTCGGGGATGCCGGGGCCGTTATCTGCGATTTCCACTACGGCCATGTTGTTTTCTTTGTATACTTTGCAGGTGAAGCATGAATCCGCCGCATTTTCTCCCATGGCCTCAGCTCCGTTGCGCACAATATTAAGGAATACCTGCTGAATTTCATTGCCTTCACATAAAACAGCAGGCATGCCTCCGGTGTACTCCCGCTTAATTCTTATTTTGCGGAAATCGAATTCTTTTTTCAGGTCGTAGTCGCTGGAAGCCAGTTCAATTGTTCTATCCAGTAAGTCCGCCAGATTTTGCGGAGTAAAATTTTGTTCGCTTTTTCGGCTGAAGGCGAGCATGTTACGCACTATTGTGGCGGCTCGCTCTCCTGCTTCACTTATACCGTCCAACATGCGTCCTATGCCGCGTTCATTCAGGTAGTTTCGCATGTGTTCTATGGATATGCCGCAGTCTTCTGCCGTGGCAAGATTGGGCTTGAGGTCTTCGTAAAGTCTTTTTCTGATATTACTGGCGTGCCCCATTATACCCGACAGTGGGTTATTGATCTCATGGGCCATGCCTGCGGCCAGTCCGCCTATAGACATCATTTTTTCCGATTGCAGCATCATACGTTCGAGGTTGACCCGGTTGGTCACATCGTCAATACGGATTACCGCACCATTTACCCCGTTAGCTATCAGAGGGTAGATGGTTACATCCTCACATGCTGTTGTGCTTCCGTCAGGTGTAGGGCGGTTGACGTAGCTTTGCTTGCGGCGGGTGTTAATGGCTGTGCGAATGCGGTACATCTGGGTAGAGAGGTCCGGCATGGCCTGCTCAATGTTTGTACCGATGGCTTCATGTTGTTTGATACCTGAGATGTTTTCCGCTTCTTTGTTCCATTGGGTTATTTGACCGTTGGGGTCCACGCCGATCAGGATTGAGGGCATGGAGTCAATAATGTTGACAAGATAGTTACGCAGGTTTTTGATTTCATTTTCCGCTTCCCTGCGTTGTTCTATTTCATAAAAATTGCGCATGGCTTTTGAGGCCGAATCTGAAAGGAAGGCCGCCAGGGCGATGTTGTATTTCAGGATTTCATCTACGCGTTGGCGTTTGAAGCGGGGAGCCTCATCAAGGGCATCAAGGTATTCTTTCCGGTCAAATCCGTATTGCTCAGCCTGTTTGATGAAGAACCCTCGGTCCGGTTCCTCGTCTTCGTAGAAGAATTGTCCCAGAAAGAAAGTCGCAATGTGTTGCTCCATGCACATGATGGGTACGCCGATGTCCCAGATACCGTTGGAGCATTTGTAGCCGTGGTGTTTGCCCTTTTTGATTTTGTCCGTGATTGCGGTGTCGTTGGCAATGCATTTGGCACATGTTTCAGGATGTGAACGGTGAAAATCAACGCATATTTTCTGCCATCCGGCCCCGGCATATACTTCTCCGGTGAAAGCATCGATGATCCCGGAAGGCATTCCTGTGGCCGCATAGCTGACATCAAGCATGTTTTGAAGTTCATCCAGTTCCACCAGATCTTTAAGCAACAGCCCGGACAACTTCTCTTTTATGGATTCGGATGTGCAGTTTTCCAAGAGTGATATTTTCATAATCTGCCTTACAGGTTCATTAGGGGGTTGCTGTAATCTCTAATTGGTTTGGGTCATTTTAAATAAACCATAGTGTTAAGTTTATGTCTATATTTCATATGAATTCATTTATAAATAATGCATCTGTTGACCGCGGGCGGGCCGATGGGTAAAATTCCGCAATAAATGAAAAACAATTGCCCAAGGAGGCATGATGAAACCGCTTCCATGCGTTTTGACCATTGCAGGTTCTGATTCCGGCGGAGGGGCCGGAATTCAGGCCGATCTGAAAGCCATATCCATGGCCGGGTGTTACGGGGCCAGTGCCATCACCGCGCTGACCGCCCAGAACACAACCGGGGTTACCGGGATTGAGGCTGTTTCCCCTGAGTTTGTATCCCTCCAGATTGAAACGGTTTGCAAAGATATCAAGGTCCGGGCCGCCAAGACCGGAATGCTTTTTTCCGCACCCATCATCCGGGCTGTGGGTGAGACTTTAAAGGATAAGGATTTTCCGCTGGTAATCGACCCTGTATGCGTGGCAACCAGCGGAGCCAAGCTGCTCAAGGATGATGCCGTGGAAGCCATGAAGGAAATTTTTCCCTTGGCAGACCTGCTGACCCCCAATGTGCCCGAAGCCGAGCTCTTCACAGGCATGGAAATCAAGAGCCGTGAGGATGTTTTCAAGGCCATAGAAATTCTGCTTGAAATGGGTCCCAAAGCCGTGCTCGTAAAAGGCGGACACTTTGATTCTGTGGCTGCTACAGACTGGCTGGGCATTAAAGGGCAACAGCCCATCCCGCTCATGCAGCAGCGCGTAAAAACAAAAAACAGCCACGGTACCGGGTGTACGCTTTCCGCCACCATCGCTTCCGGGCTGGCAAAAGGTTATGATATGGTAACCTCCGTGCGTAAGGCACAGGAGTACCTGAACCTCGCACTGCGGGCCGGGTTTGATCTAGGCGAAGGCAGCGGACCGCCCAACCATCTGGCACCCATGCTCATTGAAAAGATGAAGCAGGGTGTACTTTCGGAGCTTCATGAATTCGGCTTGCGTCTTGAGTGCATGAAGGGCTTAAATGAATTGATCCCGGAAGTGCGCATGAATGTGGCTGCGGCCTTGCCGTATGCCAGAGACATAGATGATGTTGCTGCGTTCAGCGGAAGGATATCCTGCACCCGCAAAGGCGAAGTTATGGTTTGCGGACATCCTGAATTCGGAGCTTCCACCCATATCGCCAAGGTGCTGCTCTGCGCCCGCAAGTCCAACTCGGAAATCGGATGTGCTGCCGGGCTGCGACTCAACGAACGGATTATGGCTTCGGTGACTGAGTGCGGGTTTGTGGAAGCATGGTTTGATCGTGCCGACGAGCCGGGCGAGATCCCCGGAACCGAGGAAAACACCTTGGAATGGGGCACCTGCAAGGCCATGTCCGAGCATCCGGAACCGGAAATGATCGACGTTGTCTGTGATTCAGGTGCAAAAGGAATCGAGCCGTGTCTGCGTTTGCTGGCAAAAGACTTTAGCGAGCTTGAAGCAAAGCTTAAAAAGCTGCTTGCGGCCATGTCAGGTTAGCCGGAAATGACCGTTTCCATGGAATTTTAGCGATTTTTGTTGACAAGCTGTAACACTGCTTATATTAACGCAACGGCTGCACGGGATATCGTCTTTTGTGGTTTAATCCACGAGGGACGGTATTTGAAAAATAGCCCATAATATTTGGTTGCGAGAGTGGCGGAATTGGTAGACGCACTAGATTTAGGATCTAGCGGCCTAGCCGTGAGAGTTCGAGTCTCTCCTTTCGCACCATTGCAAATATAAACACCCCCTCAGAGCATCATCCGCATAGATGTTTTGAGGGGGTGTTTTTGTGGAGTCATTATTGACATTTTGTATTCAGATGGATACATTTTGGCATGAATCAGTTTGATAGCACAGAAATCTTCGACAAGTGGATTACCAAGCTCAAAGACCGTACTGGAAAAGCCAATATTTTCCTACGAATTGACCGGGCTAAACGTGGTTTATTCGGTGATTGTAAGTCGGTAGGTAAAGAGGTCTTTGAGATGAGAATTTCTGTCGGACCCGGTTATCGTGTTTATTATACTCAGGTAGGAGATAGATTGTATTTCCTGCTGGCAGGCGGGGACAAATCCAGCCAAAAGCGAGACATCAAAAAGGCCCATGAATTGGCCGCAGAAATAAAAGAGGAGTAATCATGGTTAAGACAAAACCTTTTGATACATCCGAATATTTAGACAGCGAAGAAATGATTTCCGAATACCTGAGCGTTGCAGCTGCCACTGGTGATCCTGACGATCTGTTGATTGCCCTGTCCAATGTTGCCAAGGCCAGAGGCATGACTCAGCTTGCCAAGGATTCAGGACTTGGCAGGGAGAGTCTGTAT
This sequence comes from Desulfovibrio sp. JC010, assembly GCF_010470675.1. Classification (NCBI taxonomy): domain Bacteria; kingdom Pseudomonadati; phylum Thermodesulfobacteriota; class Desulfovibrionia; order Desulfovibrionales; family Desulfovibrionaceae; genus Desulfovibrio; species Desulfovibrio sp. JC010. The sequence goes on along the minus strand of NZ_VOIQ01000009.1, from coordinate 59,278 downwards.
AAAGCTTTAAGTCCCGGTTCTCAGCCTCGTTATAGCACGATCCTGAAAGTGCTGGGTGCGCTTGGAGTTTCTTTGCGGGTGGAGCCTAAGGATAGGGCAGTGTAGTAAATATTTCGTACCAACATTAATATAAACACCCCCTCAGAGCATCATCCGTATAGATGTTTTGAGGGGGTGTTTTTGTGGGGGGAGTAACTGCAGTTTGCTTCATTTGGCGCGGGATATTTCGGTGAGCATTATTGCTGTTTCTAATAAGTTGAAGCTTGAAAATATGCTTGCTTTATAGGGTATAATAGCTAATTATCTTGATGTAAGATGAAAATAAGGAAATTATGATGAGTATTCCAATTCCCGCTGCTGAAGTGATATTTAATGAAATAATCGGTAGTCTTAATGACTTGATGAACAACAACGAAATCGATGAAATAAGTCGAGCCAGACTGTTGCGTTCTCTCATTGATAAAGCTGCGGATTTGAAGCGTATAGATATTGCGAAAGGGCTTTCTGCCATGGGAAGTATTGCCAGTGTTCAAAATGATATAAAAGCTATGCACAGGTATCATAAGATGTCTTTGCAGCATAAGACAGATAGTCTGCTTTTATTTAATTATGCTACATCCATGGCAGTGTGCGGAGATTCTGAAGATGCTCTTTCGTATGCAAAGGTAGCATGTGATCTTGAGCCTTCTAATCCAGAAATGCTTGATTTTATCATAGGTCTCGCTTGTGAAGTTGGCGAGACTAAAACCTTTTTAAGGTATGCTTCTGAATGGGAGAAATTGAAAGAAAAGCCGCATGAACTTTATACCAAGTATCTGGCAGCAGTTAATGAAATTAATGAATTATCTGATTTCTGTTTAGTATCTTCAGAGTCATCTCTTGCTGAAGTTTGGGACTCACCGGAGGAGGATGAAGCATGGGCACACTTACAGTAGGTTCAATAGTTACGGTTCCTTTTCCATACACAGATTTGACTAATGCTAAAAAGCGTCCGGCGATTGTTCTCGCTATGCATGGACGTAATGATTACATTTTGTGCGCAGTGACTTCGCAAAACCATATACATCTTCCGAGAATTTCAATCCTTGAAAGCGATATTGATCAGGGATATTTAAAGAAGGATGAGAGTTTTGCTGTTTATTCCAAAATTCTAACCGCAAACCGGGATATTCTTAATCCGGTCGCGAAGCTAACGAGTAGTAAAATTAGTGAGATTCTTAATGCGGTAAGAGATTTATTTTAAGTATTGTGCTGTCTGTTAAATTCAGCCTCATCTGATAGCCGGAGGCTTTCTATTTATTTGTGCTGAACTGTTTAGATTTGTCGCTCCTCCTCACACCCGCCGCCTTATCATAACAACCGGAGCAATCAACCCAACCTCGTCAACAAGCTGCTGAATACAAAATTCCTTCTGCGGCTTATCTCCCTGCTTCCCAAGCCAGCCTTGTAAATAGACCCATTTTTCATCCTGCCCGTTGTAGATTTTCACCCCGGCCGATTCTTCCTGCTGCGCATCGCGGCGCATGACGAATACAGGCTCCCCGATGGAGGGCTGCAGGCGTGGATCGCAATAGACGATGTTGCCGGGCAGGATTCCTGCGGGAACCATTGAATCTCCGATGGTCAGGGCGGCGATGTAGTCCTTGTGAAATTCTGGTACAGAGCTGTTGATGGCGATGGGCATGGTCTGGGACCAGCCGTCAATGCCGCACTGGGCGAGGCCGATGAGATTTATGTTTTCTCCGGTGTTCAGCACATTGGGGTCGGCAGGACGCGCCGGAGCGGGGGATTCATCCATGAAAGGTTCGCCTTCCCCGGTGAGCAGCCAGTGTCCGTTGATGCAGAATTCTTCGCAGACTTTGCACAGAAAGGGGGCCTTGGGCGTGCCTTTGCCTTTCTGGTAATTATCGTGAGTGGTGGCCGAAACCCCGACCCGTCTACAGAACTCGTTGCGCTTGATACCCACAAGATTTTTAATGCTTAAAAAACGTTCAACAATATCGGACATGGGAAGTGTATCACTCTTTTTATAAAATAGTTCTTGAAATGGGTAAAAAGTTTGTCTATAAACCAAAAAAAGGAAATGAAGAAAACTTTTTACCTAGTTTTTAGCTTTTAAGTTTGTAAAAGCGGGTAAAAGTTATTTCAAATAATAAATAAGCACAAGCCGTATGGGCGGCGTAGTGACGAATTGTTTTTATGGAGAGGCTTTTATGACTGATAATCTTGATTTCAAAGGAGCATTGGCCCGGTTGGGGGAGGTTCTAATTTTTGATGCTAAAGTTACACAGGTGAAGCTGGCGGAGGTGCTTGGCATCAGGCAGTCTTCTATTTCAGATGCCAAACGCAGGAATTCCATCCCTTCAGACTGGCTGCTTAAAGCACTTGAGGTTGCCGGGGTTGATCCCAACTGGATTCGTACCGGGAGCGGGCCGAAATACCGGGTTCTCTCCGATGAACCTTCCGGTGCTTTGACCTATGTGGAAATTGAAAAACGGATCACCCGTGAGCTGCAGCGCGAACTCACCGTCAGCGAGCTTATGGAGGCCCTTACGGACAAATTGCCGGAAGGTTCCTCTTTGAGCATTGTCTACGGCAGATAGTCGTTGCGGACTTGTTTGATCTGGCCGGGGCTTGAGTTTTGTTTGATATTATGTATGGATACGGCCTATGAATCATTTAAAAAAATATGCGGATCAGGTTAAATATATTTCTGAGGAAATGAAGGCCGGACGGATGACCATGGCGCAGGGCGCGGTGCAATTGCAGACGGTTGCAACTCTGGCGGAGCAGGATGCTTTGGTTGCTGAAGCTGAAGATGAGCGGTATGCTGACAGGCTGCGTAAATTCGCGGAAATGATTTATGATGTGATTGATAAGATGAATCCGGAGCGGCGGGTTATTCAGTAGGTTCGGGCTGCCTCAATTGCTGCTTTGGTTAAGCTGGTCGGTTAAGTAAATTAAATTTTTTGAGAGAATAATCCCCCTGCTTTGACGGTTCAAGGCAGGGGATTTGTTTATTCTTTGGTCCGGTTGGAATCCATGATTACGGTCTGGTTGGTTGCGGTCCCGTTTTGGGCGGGGGGCTGGAATTTACTCATATGGATGGAGAGTGATATCCCAAGGATGATCAGGCCGGGCAGGGCGTATAGAATTTTTCTGGCCCCTTTGGCGTGGGCAACGATTACGCCTATGGAGGTCACGATGACTCCGATCTGGCCTAGAATATCCACCAGCATGAACGGTTTGCCTTCCGGCAGGGTTACTATGTAAACGATGATTGAAATTATGCAGTAGAGTAGAAAAAAGACTCCGAATCCGCTTTGGCCTTTCTTTTTCGCATAAATTGAAATTCCGATTATGGTCAGCAGGGTGATCCCTGCCAGTATGAGTGTCAGCATAAGCGATCTCTTTGTTTGAAGTTTGGTCTTGGTGAACCGCTATATTCTTTGCAACCGGGCTTAGCTGTCAAGTTGATTTGCATAGATTTTTTCAGCCATGTCGTGTGCTTTTTTGAACTCTTGAACACTCATTTGGGAGGCAATCTCTTTTTTGGCTTTTTTCGCTTTTGCCAGCCCGCCTTTTTCCGCCAGGGTGTACCATTCATAGGCTTTGGTCAGGTTCACAGGAACACCGTTACCTTTTTCATAAATTTTACCAAGGGCGTATTGTGAGTATTTGTTCTTCGCAGCTGCGGCTTTTCTGAAATATTGGATAGATATGCTGTAGTCCTTATTTACTCCATGGCCATAGTAGTATGACAAACCCAGATAATGATATGCTTCCGGTAGCTTGCGGTAAGCGGCCAGTTGGAAATAGCCCATGGCTTGTTTGTAATTTCTGCTGACCCCGGTTCCTTTGTAATACATTTCGCCGAGAGCCTGAATTGATCTGATATGCTTCTGCGCAGCAGCCTTGCGGAACCAAAGCAGGGCCATAGGGTAGTTTCGCGCGACCCCTTTGCCGCAATAATAGAGATAGCCGAGGTTGAACTGGGAGTCTGCCTTGTTACGCAGGGCTGCTTTTTTGAACCATTTAAAAGCTTTTTTGTAATTCTTATCCACACCTTTACCGTATGCGTACATTACTCCGAGCAGGTCTTGCGCATTGGCGTTTCCCTGCTTGGCTGATTTGAGAAGCCATTTGTGCGCCGGTTCATATTTTCCTTCTTTATAATAGATAAGCCCAAGGCTGTTCTGGGCTACAGTGTTTCCCTGTTCAGCGGCTTTTGTATACCAGTCCATGCATGCTTCAATATCGATCGGGGTTCCTCTTCCTTGTCTGTACATTTTTCCGAGCTGATATTGGGCGGCTGCGTTTCCGGTACGGGCTGATTTTTTAAACCATTTGAATGCTTGAATATTGTTGGGCATTACTCCCAGCCCGTTCAGGTAGATCCGGCCGAGGTGGTAGTTAGCCTCCGGTTCATTTTTTAACGATGCGAAGCGGAAGTATTTGATTGCCTGCAATTCGTCTTTTATGACTCCGTTTCCGTCGAGGTAAAGCTTGCCGAGTCCGGTGCAGGCTATGGGCAGTCCCTGCTTTGCTGCTTTTTCAATCCATTCAAAAGCTATCAGCGGATCCTGTTTTGTGCCGTAACCGTTGAGGATCATGTGTCCCAGATTATATTGCGCCTGAGCGTAATTGTTTTCCGCGGCCTGATAGTAATTATCCAGTGCGGTTTCATAATCTGCACTGTCGTAGGCTTTATTTCCATTAAGGAAAGGAGCGTAGGTATTGAGATAAAAATTGCCGCCCAGAACAGCGACGATTGCGCAGAGACTGAAGAGTATGAGAAAGCCGAGTCGTTTATTCATATTGCAAATCTAACGCTAGTGTTGTTCTTCGTAAATAGATTTGTTTCAAATGAAAATAATGATCTTTTTATGCAAAAAACGGAATAATTTAATCCGCAACACCAAAAACTCCGTATAATCAACGCCGAAAAAAAATATCTTGTGCACAATGGTCATGATGGTTAAATAGTAGCCCCTTTTTACGTTTTAGGTTGTTTTTGTTTTCTTTACTTGTTCAAAAAGGATTTATTGTGATTCAGACTGAGACTTTGCTTACTTTTGGTGTTTATCTGGTTTTCCTGCTGGCAGTTGGCTGGTATTTCTACAAGCGTACTTCAAATATTGAAGGCTACATTCTCGGCGGACGCGGTCTTGGCGGCTGGGTTACAGCTCTTTCCGCACAGGCCAGTGATATGTCCGGCTGGCTGCTTATGGGGTTGCCCGGTGCTGTCTATCTTGGCGGTATGACTGAGGCATGGATCGCCATCGGCCTTTTTATCGGTACTGCCCTGAACTGGATTTTTGTTTCCGCCCGTCTGCGCGCATACACCGAGATGACCGACACCCTTACAATTTCATCCTTTTTTGAAAAACGTTTTAACGATCCCACCAGCCTGCTGCGGGTCGGTTCTGCGGTCATTATTCTGATGTTTTTCACCATCTATTCCTCTTCCGGTCTGGTGGCTGCGGGTAAGCTCTTTGAGTCCATGTTCAACATTGATTATTCCGTGGCTGTTATTTCCGGGGCAATCGTTATTGTTGCTTACACCTTTCTTGGCGGATTCATGGCGGTCTGCTGGACCGACTTTTTTCAGGGCGGTCTGATGTTTTTCGCCATTGTCCTTGTTCCTATTTTGGGTACCATCGACAATGGTGGTATTTCCGTCATCGAAGCTGAAATGGCGGCCAAACATATTTCCACCAGTCTTTTTCACAACGGTGCAGGCGCGCCTCTTTCCATTCTCGCCGTTATTTCCACCATGGCCTGGGGGCTTGGTTATTTCGGACAGCCGCATATTCTGACCCGCTTTATGGGGATCAGTTCCATTAAAGAACTGCCCAAGGCTACCGCTGTCGCCCTGATCTGGGTTGTAATTTCCCTTGCCGGAGCAGTTGTGGTCGGTATGGTTGCCATTCCCATGTTTGACGGACTTCATGGCGGCGAACAGGAAAAGGTATTCATTTATATGATCACCAAGCTTTTCAATCCCTGGGTGGGCGGCGTGCTGCTGGCGGCTATCCTCTCTGCTATCATGTCCACCATTGACTCCCAGCTGTTGGTTTCATCCTCCGCGCTGACTGAGGATTTTTACAAAAAAATTCTGCGCCGCGAAGCATCTGATAAAGAACTCATGCTCGTGGGGCGTCTCTGTGTTCTGGTTATTTCCATCATTGCCATGAGCATGGCCCTGACTCCGGGCAATACCGTTCTCGGCCTTGTTTCCTATGCATGGGGCGGATTCGGTGCCGCTTTCGGTCCGGTAGTCCTGTTTTCTCTGTTCAGCAGAAAAACCACTTGGATTTCAGCACTTTCCGGCATGATTGTTGGTACACTCGTGCTCGTATTCTGGAAAGACGCCGGACTGGGCGCAACCATGTATGAAATCGTTCCCGGTTTTGTGGCCAACTTCCTGACCATCATGGCTGTGAATATGGTTGCCCCTCAAAAGGATGAGAAGATTCTGGCTGATTTTGATGAAATGGAAGCGATTCTTAAGAAATAAGAGCTTGTTGTTTAGCTTAGTTATGTTTATAAGGCTCTGCCCGCGTTACGGCAGGGCCTTTTTTTATTGTCTTAAAGTGTGTATGCAGGATCATGGTCTGCGTCCCGCGTGAAATATCGTTTTGATGGGCATATTTTGTCCGGTGAGGTTCGTATGTTGGATTTTGAACGTAAAAGTATTGTGCTGGTTACCTGTCCAAAGAATTTCAGTCCCTATCTCGCTGAAGAGATGGGGCGTCTGGGATTTAAAATCCGGGCCGAGCTTCCCGCCGGTGTGGAGACCAAGGCGTCATTGAATGATTGCATGCGTCTTAATCTCTGGGTGCGCTGCGGCCATAGGGTTATGTATCAGCTTAAGCGTTTTAAGGCCGATACCCCGGACCAGATGTATAATCAGGTGAAAGATATGGTCTGGGAAAATATTCTCGGGCCGGATGATTACCTGACCGTGACTTCGTCTGTACGTACTGAAACCGTCAACGACTCCCGCTTCGCCAATGTGAAGGTCAAAGATGCCATTGTGGACCGCATTCGCGAGAAGAGCGGCAGGCGTCCTTCTTCGGGGCCTGATATGTCCGGTATTGTTGTTTTTCTGCACTGGAGGGATGACGAATGTACTGTCTATCTTGATACGTCCGGTGTGCCTCTTTCCCGTCGCGGTTACCGCAAATTCCCGGCCAAGGCACCCTTGCAGGAAACTCTGGCTGCTACATTGATCCGGGCCGCAAAATGGTACGGGCGCGGCAATTTTGTTTCCCCCATGTGCGGTAGCGGAACTTTGGCCATTGAAGCCGCTCTGGTGGCTCTGAACGGTGCTCCGGGTTTGATGCGTGAGTATTTTTCTTTTATGAAACTGCCCGGCTATAATCCTGAATACTGGGATAATCTCTGCATTGATGCCGAGGATCGTGAGCGCGATTCCATCGAAGGTCGGATCATTGCCACTGATCTTGATCCTGAGGCTGTAGAGGCGGCAAAGAAAAACGCCCGTGCTGCCGGGGTGGAGCATCACATTGAATTTGATGTCTGTGATTTCCGTGAAACGCAGGTACCTGATGGCGGCGGGGTGGTCTTTATGAACCCTGAATACGGTGAGCGTCTGGGCAGCAGGACAAAGCTTGAGAAAATTTATGCCGCCATAGGTGATTTTTTCAAAAACAAATGTCAGGGATACAAGGGCTATATTTTTACCGGGAACCTCGATCTGGCTAAATTTATCGGTTTGAAGTCCTCGAAAAGAATCATCTTTTATAATGCCAAGATCGAATGCCGCCTGCTGGAATATGAAATTTTCAAGGGCAGCCGCAAAGCACGCTACTAATATTTTTCTTTTAATGTCTTGAAAATAATTTTTTTAACAGTTAATCCCTAGCGTGATAGCTGCGGTGAAATATTTCCGACAGCTCTTATCCATTGTCTTATTTATTATTTTGGGAAGTTAAGGAGAGTTTATATGCCCCGGATTCTCGTCGTAGATGATGATCCAATTTCACGTCAGGTCCTTAAAGCAATGCTGGAGAAAGAAGGGCACCTTGTCACCGAAGCCGAAGACGGAGTAAAGGCTGTTCAGGGGTACGACAGGAACTTGGTTGATCTGGTCATTACAGATATTTTTATGCCTGAGAAAGAAGGCGTGCAGACTGTCAGAGAGTTGATGAAAGAAAATCCGGACGTAAAGATTATCGCAGTGTCCGGCGGCAGTTCTTCTGCAAATTATGATTCACTTGATTGGATTAAGATGTTCGGTGTGAAGTATACCTTTACCAAGCCTTTTAACGCCAAAGCCATATTGGCAGCAGTGGATGATCTGCTTGGTGCGTAATTTTCTGATTACCTTAATTAGTTGCATATTCTCGAATCCTGCCGTATCCATGCTCCAAAATTAACAGGAAATGATTAATGGCAGATAAAGAAACGTTTCGGGTAAAGCTTGAATTTGATAATGTGGGGCTGGCCAGTGTGCTGTTCGGTGCCCAGAATTCCAATCTTGATCTCATTTCACGCCAGTCCGGAGTGAGGATTGAAAGCAGGGGCAATTCCCTGCAGCTTATTTCCGATAATGAAGAACTCATTGATCCGGTGGCGAAATCCTTTACCCAGCTTTACAGGGTGCTCAAGTCCGGCAAAGAGGTTTTTCCGCAGGATGTGGAAGCTGCTTACCGTATACTCTGCCGTGATCCGCAGGCCGACCTGATTAAAATCTTCCGAGATGAACTTTTTGCGGTTTCCCCGAAAAAGACCCTGACTCCGCGCACTCTGACCCAGCGGGCCTACTTTTCCGCCATTCGTGAGAACGACATGGTTTTCTCAGTCGGTCCTGCCGGAACCGGGAAGACCTATCTTGCTGTGGCCATGGCAGTTTACGCCCTGCAGCGCAAAGAGGTTAACCGGATTATCCTGACCCGCCCGGCAGTAGAGGCCGGGGAGAAGCTCGGTTTTCTGCCCGGTGATCTCGTGGACAAGGTCAATCCCTACATGCGTCCTCTCTATGATGCCCTGTACGATATGCTTGATATGGGCAAGGTGCAGGATATGATTGAGGAAAACATTATCGAAATCGCGCCGCTGGCTTTCATGCGCGGGCGGACGCTTTCCAATGCCTTTGTCATCCTCGATGAAGCCCAGAATACCACCCCGGAACAGATGAAGATGTTCATCACCCGTCTGGGATTCGGCTCCAAGGCAGTGGTTACCGGGGATATCACCCAGATCGATCTGCCTAACCGTGATCCTTCCGGTCTGGTGGATGCCATTAACATTTTGCATGATGTTCGCGGAATCAGCTTTATCAAGTTCGAGGATTCCGATGTTATCCGTCATCCGCTGGTAGCCCGTATCGTAAAAGCTTACGACCATTACGAGTGCAAGGGCGGAAAGTAGTGAGTGTGAACCTGAGCATAGAATGTATGCCGGATGCGAATTTCCCTCTTACAAAGCGGGAGTTGCATCGTATGGCGGATATGCTGCTTGAGGTTCTGGGGCTTGAAGGCTTTGACTTTGACCTTAAAATAGTCAATGATGCCGCCATTGCTGAAGTCAATGAAGAATTTCTGGGGTGCATAGGGCCGACCAACGTGCTCAGCTTCCCTTTTTCCGAGACACCGGATCTGGAAAAGAATAGTTTTTTAGGAGAGATAGTTTTGTCTGTGGATACCCTTGTCCGTGAAACCAGACTCTACGGCCAACAGCCGGAAGAGCACACTGTAAGGTTGCTTGCGCATGCAATGCTGCACCTTGCCGGGTATGATCACGGCCCTGAAATGTATTCACTCACCGACTCAGCTGTTGAATCCGTATCTCCTGAGGTTCGACTGCGAACCTTGGGTTGGCAGTAGCTTAAAAGCCAACCCGATCCCCTGCAGTATGGTCCCGGCCGGGGCCGTCCATATGCTGCGCATGAGTAAATCCCGTTTTTTGTCCTTTTTTCAGGCCATGATTATACATTTATGGTTTACAATGGCGGGTCTAACAGGCAATAATTCCCGATTGCTATTTTTTACTGTCAGTTAAGGCTCACCTCAAATATATCTGGAGTTTTACGATGATCAGACATCTTCTTAAAATCAATGATGTTCCCCGTTCAGAACTCGGCCAGCTCCTGCTGCGCGCAAAAGAACTGAAAGATAATAAAATCAGGAATAACGCCCTTGAAGGGAAGACCGTTATCATGATTTTTGAAAAAGCTTCCACCCGTACCCGCGTTTCTTTTGACGTAGCTATCGAGCAGCTCGGCGGCCATTCCATTTTCATGACCCCGGCTGAATCACAGCTCGGCAGAAGTGAACCGCTGGAAGATACTGCACAGGTTCTTTCCCGCTATGCTGATGCGCTCGTTGTCCGTACTTTCGGGCAGCAGAAGGTGCGCACCCTTGCGGAGCACGGTTCTGTTCCGGTTATCAATGCCCTGACTGACCGCTACCATCCCTGTCAGGTCCTGAGCGACATGCTGACCATTTACGAAAGAACTCCTGATCTTGAGAATGTCCACGTGGCATGGGTAGGTGACGGCAACAACATGGCTCATTCATGGATCAATGCCGCCATTTACTTCCCGTTCTACCTGACCCTCGCGTTCCCCAAAGGATACGAGCCGGATCACGATATTCTTTCCCGGGCATTGTCCATGGGCGCAAAGATCAATCTCAGCCATGATCCCGTCGAAGCAGTTAAAGGTGCTCACTATGTGAACACCGACGTCTTTGCTTCCATGGGACAGGAAGAAGAGCAGAAGAAGCGCGAAATGGCTTTTGCCACTTATCAGGTTAATGATAAGCTGCTTGAGCATGCCGACCCTGATTGCAAGGTGATGCACTGCCTGCCCGCACACCGTGGCGAGGAAGTCACTGCTGAAGTTCTTGATGGACCACGCTCAATCATTTTTGATCAGGCTGAAAACAGGCTGCACATGCAGAAAGCCATCCTCGAATGGGCGGTCAACGGTATCGAAGTGGACTACGATGCAGTAGAAAAGCTGCTCGGCCCCGTGCAGGCTGTCCCGCACATGCATACTATTGAATAGTTAAGAATGCCTCCGGCGGCCCTCCGGGGGCCAAAGAACCCTTTTGGAAAAGGGTTCTCTGGACTCTCCGAAAACTTTTATTAGGCTTCGCCGGAAGGGATTAAAGATAGATTTAATTAAAAGATAATTTAACGCTGAAAGCGGCGAAGCCAAACTAAAAGGTTTTGGGATTCTTAAACCCTTTTGCAAAAGGGTTTAAGCCGCCGGAGGCAAAGGATTTATAAAAAATGAGCAAAATTAATAAAGTAGTACTGGCATATTCCGGTGGTCTGGACACCTCCATCATCCTTAAATGGATCAAGCAGGAGTATGACTGCGAAGTGATCACCCTTACTGCTGACCTCGGTCAGGGTGAGGAGTTGGACGGTATTGAGGAAAAAGCCCTCAAGACCGGCGCAACCAAGGCTTTTGTTGAAGATCTGCGTGAAGAATTCGCACGCGATTTTATTTTTCCCGCATTCCGTGCCGGTGCCATCTATGAAGGCCGCTACCTGCTCGGTACTTCCATTGCACGTCCGCTCATCGCCAAGAGAATGGTTGAGATCGCGGAGATGGAAGGCGCGCAGGCTTTGGCTCACGGTGCTACCGGTAAAGGTAACGATCAGGTCCGTTTCGAGCTGGGCGGCATGGGCATGAACCCCAAGCTGAAGCACATTGCTCCGTGGCGTGAATGGGACCTCAAGTCCCGTACCGATCTCATGAAGTTTGCAGAAGCAAACGACATTGAGATTCCCACCACCCGTAAGAAACCCTGGTCCATGGATGCCAACATGCTGCACGTCAGCTTTGAAGGTGCCGAGCTTGAAGATCCGTGGAATGCTCCTTCCCCGGAATCTTACCGTTACTGCCGTCCCATCGAGGAAGCTCCGGACGAGCCTGAAATCATCACCATTGATTTCGAAAAGGGTGATCCCGTAGCAATCAACGGTACCAAGTACTCCCCGGCAGCTCTGGTTGAAAAACTTAACGAGCTGGGTGGCAAGCACGGTATCGGTCGCGTGGATATGGTTGAGAACCGTTTCGTGGGCATGAAATCCCGCGGCGTGTACGAAACCCCCGGCGGAACCATCATGCACGTTGCGCACCGCGACCTCGAAGGTCTGTGCATGGACCGCGAGGTAATGCACCTGCGCGACAGCCTGATCCCCAAGTACGCTGAAATGATCTACAACGGTTTCTGGTTCGCTCCTGAGCGTATCGCGCTGCAGGCCATGATCGACGAAACCCAGAAGACCGTTACCGGTACCGTAAGACTGAAGCTCTACAAGGGTAACGCAATTCCTGAAGGCCGTAAGTCTCCTTACTCCCTGTACCGTGAAGATCTCGCTACTTTCGAAGAAGACGAAGTATACGATCAGAAAGACGCTGAAGGATTCATCAAGCTGGTGGGCCTGCGTCTTAAGGGCAAGACTTCCTCCGGTTCCGAATGGATCAAAGAAGGCGACGTCGAAGACGTCGATTAGGGGGGAATATGGCAGATAATAAATTATGGGGCGGCCGGTTTGCTGCCAAGACAGCCCAGTCCGTAGAAGATTACACTGAATCCGTAAGCTACGACCAGAACCTGTACCGTGAAGACATTTCCGGCTCTCAGGCCCATGCCACAATGCTGGCCGAGCAGGGCGTGCTGACCGCTGAAGAGGCCGAAACTCTGGTCAAGGGCCTTGATCAGGTGCTGGAAGAGATCGAATCCGGCAAATTTGAATGGAAAAAGGAGATGGAAGATCTCCATATGAATATTGAAAGCAGGCTGACCGAGATTGTCGGACCTGTGGGCGGTAAACTGCATACCGGACGCAGCCGTAACGATCAGGTTGCTACTGACTTCCGTTTGCACGTGCTGCGTTCCCTTGAAGCATGGAAGACCGCGCTGGAAAAACTCATCGCATCTTTCACTGCCAAGGCTGACCAGAACAGGGAAGTGCTGCTGCCGGGTTATACCCATCTGCAGCCCGCACAGCCTGTGAGTCTTGCCCATCACATGCTGGCTTATGCATGGATGTTCAAGCGTGACCACAGCAGGGTAGTGGATTGCATCAACAGAGCAAATGTATGCCCGCTGGGTGCTGCCGCTCTGGCCGGAACCACCTATCCGCTCAAGCCGGAGACTTCCGCAAAACATCTCGGCATGACTGAGACTTTCCGCAACAGTCTTGATGCTGTTTCCGATCGTGACTTTGTCATGGAAGCCATGTTCACCGGAAGTCTGGTCATGACCCATTTGAGCCGCATCTGCGAAGAGCTGATCATCTGGGCCAACCCCTGCTTCGGTTTTATCAAGCTGCCTGATGAGTTTTCTACCGGGTCATCCATCATGCCCCAGAAGAAGAATCCGGACGTCTGTGAACTTATGCGCGGTAAAACCGGACGTGTTTTCGGTGATCTGATTTCCCTGCTGACCACCTGCAAAGGTCTGCCGCTGGCTTATAACCGCGACATGCAGGAAGACAAAGAGCCTTTTTTTGATTGCGATAAGACCGTACACGCCTCCGTGGTCATCATGGCTGATATGATGGATGCCATGGGCTTTAATCCTGAAAATATGGAAGCTGCCCTGAAAAAGGGCTTCCTGAATGCTACCGAACTGGCTGACTACCTCGTGGGCAAGGGCATCCCGTTCCGCGAAGCGCACCATATCACCGGTTCCGCTGTTGCCAAGGCCGAAGCAGAGAGCAGGGGACTTGAAGATATGAGCCTTGAAGAACTTCAGACTTTCTCCGATAAAATTGAAGAAGATGTCTTTGAAGTGCTTTCCTACGAAGCTGCTGTAAAACGCAGGGTTTCCCCCGGTAGTACCGGACCGGAGTCCGTTGACGCGCAGATCAGTGAATTGCAGGGGTGGCTGGCCAGTTAGAAATACTTATTGGCAGAAATGAAAAAGCTCCATCCGATGTCGGCTGGAGCTTTTATTTATTTGCTAAAGAAAGTTTATCCAAGAATTGTCATATCCAATTTGTTCTAATGTTTTTTCATAGTTGAGAGTGGGCGGATGCTTTAATTTAAATTTGATTGCTGATGCAGGAACAGGATGTATTATTGTAAATTGTGATCCATTGGGCTGCCATGTGAAGGTGTGTTTGTTAGATGAAAGATCGCGAGCAATAAAATTTCTATTTTTATTTATTTCCCATTTGAACTCGCGAGTTAGAACTCGATGTGTGTCGATTTCAAACAACGTAAATTCAAATGAGTCCATGTTGCGGATTAGTACAATTGTTCTTAAATTAGAAAATTTTTGATGTACGATATCTAGTCGTTCATTCCAGATGTTGAGAACACATTCCCCTGAGAGTTGTACGTTTTTAAATGGATTATCAATATCATACGAGTACGTTAGGTTGTTTCGACCTGATATAATTCTGACCGATTTTGTTGTATGCGGCTTTTTGCTCTGAACGGTTTTTACAGACCATGCTTCATTATTTTTTACAACATCAGCCAGACCTATCGGGCTTGCTAGGTGGGTGCCGCCAACAGCGTGAGCGAAAATTTCGCCCCAATCGTCTCCTGTTATGTTGCTCTTGCCTACTACTGCATTATAAATTAATTTCTTGCATATTTCCTGTGTGGTTTCTTTGGGGAAACAGCCCAGTGGGTATGACTGTTGGGATTGCTTTGATTTGGAGTCTCTCAGTTTTGGCCTTTGCATGGAGTACCTCTTCTAATACAGCTTGAATCATAGGAACGGGAACAGCGTTACCAGTTTGTTTTTTTGTCTGGTAGTCGGAACAAACTATTTTGAAATCTTCGGAAAAGCCTTGAAGTCTTAAAGTTTCGCGAGGAGTCAATCTTCTTTTTCCGTTTACAAGAAGATAATTGTATGATGCTCCTGCTCTCAAAGCACAAGAATATGGATAGCTTGTAATATTTCCGCTTTTATTTTCATGCCAAATGGCAAGATCAAATTGACTTTTGTGCTTTTGTTGGCGTTTGTTTTGAATATCAGCACTTGCATAAAATTTTTTGTCAACATCAGATTCAATGATTTGAGACAAAGATTTCATTGCGATTGTTTTTTTGGGCCATTCAAAATTTAATTGATTATTCAAAGTACCCACAATGATTGTGCGTTCTCTTTTTTGTGGTAGCCCGAAGTCAATAGCATTCAAGACCTTATGCCAGGTTTTGTAGCCCAGTCCTTCTAATACTCTGAGAATAGTTTTTAAAGTTTTACCTTTATTATGTGTTGATAATTGTTTGACATTTTCTAATATAATATATGATGTTTTTTTGGCTTTTAAAATTCTTACGATGTCAAAAAAGAGGGTCCCACGTGTGTCTGAAAAGCCTTTTTGCTGGCCTATGATGCTGAATGGCTGGCACGGAAATCCGGCAAACAGAAAATCATGTTCAGGAATTTCCTGCTCAGGTATTTGGGTGATGTCGCCTGCGGGATGGATATGATAATTATGGAAATATGCGTTTTGAGCGTATTTATCAATTTCGCTCGCGAAAACACATTCACCATTAAAATGTTTGGCAGCTTGGTGGAATCCACCTATTCCGGCAAAAAGATCAATAAATGTAAAACTCACTTTGCCTCCATATATTATTTATATATAATTTATGCCAGCAAAGCGGGCTTGGTCAAGATGTAGTAGGCTGGTAAAAAAAGAATGGCGGAAGTGTATAGGAGTCGAACCTACCGACGAGGGTTAACCCGTCCACTGGATTTGAAGTCCAGGCGCAACACCGGTTACGATACACTTCCGCTTCGAAGAAGAAATGGCTACCAATTTTGCTGGTAAAGGGCAAGTGCTAATAATATTTTTGTTTATGGCTTGCCTTTTCCCCAATTAGTCTTATTAATAACTGATCGATACTGAAGAAATAATGTAAATTCAGTCCGCTGCCTGCCGCATATTGACATGTTCCGGCCGGGCGGACGCATATCCAAGGAGATAGACTTTGAATAGTTTTGCCAAGAATCTCTTGGTCTGGGTAACCATCATGCTGGTGATGATTGTTTTGTTCAATCTTTTTAATCAGCCGCAGACTTCCCAGCTCAAACTTTCCTACACCGACTTTTTAAGCAGAGTCGATGAAGGAGAAGTCCTTCAAGTAAAGATTCAGGGGCAGAAAATCAGCGGGGTAATGGTCGGTGACAAACGTTTTGTCACTTACAATCCTGATGATCCGGCCCTTGTTCAGCATCTGCTGAAAAACAAAATCGAAGTTGTGGCCGAGCCTGAGGAAGAGGCTCCATGGTATATGACTCTGTTCATATCATGGTTTCCCATGCTGCTTCTGGTCGGGGTCTGGATCTTCTTCATGCGTCAGATGCAGGGAGGCGGTGGAGGCCGTGGCGGAGCCATGTCCTTCGGGCGTTCCAAAGCACGCATGATAAATGAGGAAACAGCCCGCGTAACATTTGAAGACGTTGCCGGAGTTGACGAAGCCAAGGATGAGCTTGCCGAAGTTGTCCAGTTCCTTAGTGAACCCAAAAAGTTTACCCGCCTCGGCGGACGCATTCCCAAGGGTGTACTGCTGGTGGGCCCCCCCGGTACCGGTAAAACCCTGCTTGCCCGCGCTGTTGCCGGGGAAGCAGGAGTTCCCTTCTTCTCCATTTCCGGTTCCGACTTTGTTGAAATGTTTGTCGGTGTCGGTGCTTCCCGTGTGCGTGATCTTTTCGCACAGGGTAAGAAGAATGCGCCCTGTCTTATCTTTATTGATGAAATTGACGCGGTGGGTCGCCAGCGTGGTGCTGGCCTCGGCGGCGGACACGATGAGCGTGAACAGACCTTGAACCAGCTGCTGGTTGAGATGGACGGTTTTGAGTCCAACGAAGGTGTCATCCTCATCGCCGCAACCAACAGACCTGATGTCCTCGACCCCGCGCTGCTGCGTCCCGGTCGTTTTGACCGTCAGGTTGTTGTGCCTACCCCGGATGTTCAGGGCCGTGCGCATATCCTCAAGGTTCATACCCGCAAGACTCCCCTTGCCGGTGAGATTGATCTTGATGTTATTGCCCGCGGAACCCCCGGTTTTTCCGGTGCGGACCTCGAAAACCTCGTTAACGAGGCCGCTCTGTACGCAGCGAAGAACAATCAGGACTACGTCAAGATGGCCGACTTTGAGGAGGCCAAAGACAAAGTCCTCATGGGCCGTGAACGCCGCAGCCTGATTCTTACTGATGAAGAGAAGAAGACCACCGCTTATCACGAAGCAGGTCACGCTCTCATCGCCAAGCTGCTGGAAAACTGCGACCCCGTACACAAAGTTACCATCATCCCCCGCGGGCGCGCTCTGGGTGTAACCCAGCAGCTGCCTGTGGATGACCGTCATAACTATAATAAAGAGTACCTCAAAGATACTCTGGTCATGCTGCTCGGCGGACGTGTGGCTGAAGAGCTGATCCTTGATCAGGTCACCACCGGAGCCAGCAACGACATTGAGCGCGCTACCAAGATGGCCCGTTCCATGGTCTGCCAGTGGGGTATGAGTGAGAAACTCGGTCCCATGACTTTCGGTGAAAGTCAGGATCAGGTTTTCCTCGGCAAGGAACTTGTGCAGCACAAGGACTTCAGTGAAGATACCTCTCGCCTCATCGATTCCGAGGTCAGAAGGATTATCGACACTGCTTACGAGACTGCAAACAAGCTCCTTTCTGAAAATGAAAAGGCTTTGCATGCTGTTTCCGAAGCTCTGCTTGAGCGTGAGACTATCGACGGTAACGACCTCGATACCCTCATGGCCGGTGGGACCCTTCCTCCCCTTGAGTCCGTAGCACCTTCCAATGCTGCGACAGCTTCAAGGGCTTACGGTTCTACTTCCAAGGCCGGATATACTCCTGTTGCCGAATCTGAAAAGGAAGATGATGCAGACAAGGGTGAATTCGCTTTTGAAGAGCAGCCTTCAGAACAGACTGAAGACAAGCCTGAAGCCAAAACTGAAGTGAAAGAAGAATTCAAGCTCTCCGAAGAATCGGCAGAGACTGAAGAAAAAGAAGATAAAAAGAGTTCCGAATAAGGATACAGGATTTATGTCCCGCGATTATTCATGGACCGTTAAGGGGGGCAGGGTGTTAGGCCCTGCCCCTTTTTTTATTGCCGGTATTGTCAATGTCACCCCCGATTCCTTTTATGACGGGGGCAAAAATTATGATCTGCAGCAGGCCGTTGAACATGGCCGCATGCTCGCTGCACAGGGTGCGGATATCCTTGATGTGGGCGGTGAGAGCACCAGGCCATTTGCCGATCCTGTCTCTCTGGAAGATGAACTTGCCCGCGTGGTTCCGGTGATCAAGGAACTCAGCCGTGAGCATGTGGTTTCTGTTGATACAGTCAAGAGCGGGGTGGCCCGTGCCGCAATCGAGGCCGGAGCAGCCATTGTGAATGATGTTTCCGCTTTTGCGCAGGACCCGGCTCTGTTGGAAGTTGTGGCTGATTTAAAACCCGGCTACGTGCTCATGCATAGTCAGGGAACCCCGGAAGAGATGCAATTGGCACCGAGTTATGATAGTGTCATAGAAGATATTTTGAGTTTTTTTGAAAAAAGTCTTGAAAAACTCATAAAAGCAGGCTTACCCGAAAGTCATATAGTGATTGATCCCGGTATAGGGTTCGGCAAGACTCTTGGGCACAATCTGGAGATTCTGCGCCGGATTGACCGTTTCATGGATCTGGGTTTTCCGGTTTACATGGGACTTTCAAACAAGTCTTTGTGGGGTAAACTGCTGGGGCTGGAACCCGATGAGCGGCAGAATGCCACTCAAGCAGCAACAGCTGTACTGGCAGCGCGCGGAGTTCCGATTCACCGGGTGCATGAAGTCGGCTTGACCAGCCAGACGTTGAAAATAGTGAAGGAGATCGGCGGGGATTTTTGATGTTTGAGTTTCTGGGCTTTCAAATTTCCTGGAAAGAGCTGCTGGACATCGGTCTGGTGGCGATTGTCTATTTTTATATTATCCTGCTGGTGCGCGGCACTCGTGCTGCTGCGGTTATCTGGGGACTTCTTCTGGTCCTGCTGGTTTACTACCTTTCTGATGTCTTCGGTCTTTATACCCTCAATTGGCTGCTGACCAATTTTCTTAGTTCCATCTTCCTTGTAATTATTGTCCTTTTTCAGAGGGATATCCGTAAAGGTCTGGCCCAGATGGGCGCAGGCCGTTTCTGGCGTAAGCAGGATTTTGAAATTGCGGTTATCGATGAAATCTGTGCCGCCATGGATTCCATGGCCCGCCAGAAGATCGGGGCATTGCTGGTCATCCAGAAAAACGTCCCGCTGGGTGATATTTTAGAAAAAGGGGTCGAGATCAATGGACAGGTCAGCAAGCAGCTGCTGATCAATATTTTCTGGCCGGATACCCCGCTGCATGACGGAGCGGTGGTTATCAAGTCCAACAAAGTGGTTGCGGCATCCTGTATTCTGCCGCTGGCGCAGGTCTCCACCAGACAGAGCGCCATCGGCACCCGGCACAGGGCGGCCTTGGGGATCAGTGAAGAAACCGATGCCATCGCCCTTGTTGTTTCTGAAGAACGCGGGACTATGTCTGCGGCCATCGGCGGCAAGTTGATTACCAAGCTTGATATTGTGCGTCTGAAAAGGGTTCTTAAAAACGTTTTGACATGATGAAAGTACAGCACTGGAAAATAGCCGCAACGGCCCTGATGATGGCCCTTTTGACCTGGTATCTGGTTACCGGGCGTGACCTTGTTGAGACGTGGGTGGAGTTTCCTTTGGAAATTATCAATCCCCCGCAAGGCATGATTATCCGCGATGGTATGATCAGCAAGGTTTCCGTGCGGCTGCGCGGCCCCAAAGGCTTGATCCGCAATCTTGATACCAAGAAAATGGCCTATTCCCTTGATACCGGACATCTGGTGGTCGGTAACAATCCTATTACCATTGTGCCGGAAAACCTCGGACTGGGCAGTGCCCTTGAGGTTGTGGAGATCAATCCTTCACATATCAATCTGGCCATGGATATGTTTGTGAAGAAGCGGGTCCGGGTATTGCCGGCATGGGAAGGTGATCTGCACCGCGATTATACCCTTAAGAAAAAATTCAGTGAACCGGATGAAGTAACCCTGCGCGGACCGGCTTCGGTGCTTAAAAAAATCAAACAGGTCAGAACCCAGCCGATTATGCTGGATACCGATTCTCCCGGATTCTGGCATGGGGAAGTTCCCCTGCAATTACCGGAGACTGTGGAGTCCAATCCGGGGCTGGTCAGTGTGAGTCTTGATTTTGCAGTGCGCTCCGGAAAGATGTGGGTCAAGGTGCCTCTTTATATTTTAGGGCCGGATGATATTGACTTTACCGCCAGTCAGAATTACGTCAGGCTGCTTGTGGAAGGGCCAAAGCCTTTCTTCAGGCAAAATGGATTCAGAGATGAGATTACTGCTTCAATTGATTTGAATACGGCTATCCCGGAAGGGAAGAATGTCATTCCTTTCGAAGTCAGCCTGCCTAAGGGCTGCACTGTGAAAAAGAGAAAGCCTGAAGCAATAACCGTAACTATATCAAGGCCGACGTCCCAAGCGCAATAATGAGCGGCCTGCTTATATTTTGGAGAGATGGATGACTAAACGTTTGTTCGGGACCGACGGTGTGCGCGGTCAGGTTAATATTCACCCCATGACCGCTGAAGTTGCCCTGCGTATGGGGCTTGCGGCCGGTTCTTATTTCAGAAACGGAAAACAGCAGCATAAAGTAATTATCGGTAAAGATACCCGCCTTTCCGGGTATATGCTTGAATCCGCACTTACTTCCGGGCTTTGTGCCATGGGTATGGATGTATTCCAGGTCGGCCCCATGCCGACTCCTGCGGTGTCTTTTCTGACCCGTAATATGCGTGCCGATCTCGGTATTGTCATTTCCGCCTCCCATAACCCGTTCATGGATAACGGTATTAAATTTTTTGATGCCAACGGCTACAAGCTTCCCGATGAAGCTGAAGATACAATTGCGGAAATGGTCATGTCTCCGGATACCCAGTGGGATTATCCGCAGGCAGAGAAAGTCGGGCGTGCCTTCAAGATTGAAGATGCCCGCGGACGCTACATTGTTTATCTCAAATACAGCTTCCCGCAGGATATGACTTTGAAAGGAGTCAAGCTTGTTCTCGATTGCGCCAATGGTGCTGCCTACAGCCTCGGCCATATGTTCGAAGAGCTGGGAGCGGAAGTTGTGCGTATCGGCGACAAGCCGGACGGGCTGAACATCAATGCCAAATGCGGATCCCTGTATCCCGAAGTTGTCGGACAGCGGGTAGTGGAGGAGCACGCCGATATCGGTCTCGCCCTTGACGGTGATGCTGACCGCCTCATTGTTGTTGATGAAAAGGGGCAGGTCCTTGACGGCGATGTCATCATGGCCATGTGCGCTGCCGATCTTATGGAACGCGGTAAACTCACTCATAATATGCTTGTTGCCACTGTAATGAGTAACATGGCCCTTGAAAATTTCATGAAAGAAAAGGGCGGACAATTGTTGCGTACCCCGGTGGGTGACCGTCACGTGGTGGAAGCCATGCGCCGTGAAGGAGCCATCCTCGGTGGTGAGCAGTCCGGCCATCTTATTTTTAAGGAATTCAGCACCACAGGCGACGGGTTGCTTGCAGCCTTGCAGTTATTGCGTATACTGTGTGTGAAGAACAGACCGCTTTCCGAACTTTCCGGACTGCTTGAGCTTTATCCGCAAAAATTACAGAACGTTCACGTTAAGCGGAAAAGACCTTTTGAGGAAGTTCCCGCTGTGCAGGAAGCCCTCAAACAGGTTGAGCAGGAATTGGCCGGAAAGGGACGTGTTCTGTTGCGTTATTCCGGAACTGAATCCGTAGCCAGAGTTATGGTTGAAGCAGAAGACAGTTCCAAAGTTGATCTTTATACTTCCGAGCTTGCAGGAGTTTTGGAAGAGCATTTACGCTGATAATTCGTTTGGTCGCTACAAAGCATTCAATATTTCAAGGAGATATGATCAATGGTCATCAAGAAAGTTATTATTCCGGTTGCTGGATGGGGTACAAGATCATTGCCTGCCACCAAAAACATTCCCAAGGAAATGCTGCCTATCTTTAAGAAGCCTGTTGTGCAGCATGTGGTGGAAGAGGCCATGTCCAGCGGACTGACTGATGTTGTTTTCATTAACAACCAGAATAAGAAAATTATTGAAGACCATTTCGATTACAACCTTTCCCTTGAAGATGTGCTTGAGCGCGGCGGCAAGACTGAGATTCTTGAAGAAGTAAGAAAAGTTGCGGAGATGGTTAACATCATTTCCGTGCGTCAGAAAAAGCAACTCGGCCTCGGACATGCTGTTCTCTGTGCCAAGGAAGTATGTAAAAACGATCCTTTTGCCGTAATGGTCGGCGATGACCTCATGTTCGGTCTGGAGCCGGGCATCAAGCAGCTTATTGATGCCGCACGCACCGAGAATATGGCGGTGGTCGGCGTAATCGAAGTACCCGAGAACAAGGTTAACCGTTACGGTATCATTCAGGGTGAAGAGTTCGCTCCGGGTATGTACCGGGTCCGTTCTCTGGTTGAAAAGCCCGCCATCGGCGAAGCTCCTTCCAGACTGGCAATCGTAGGTCGTTATGTTCTGCTGCCGGAAATCTTTGATCATCTGGAAAATCTTGAGCCGGGTGTGGGCGGAGAAATCCAGCTCACCGATGCCCTGCAGGGACTGGCGCAGGATAACAAGCTGCTGGCCGTGAAACTGCGCGGACAGAGGTTTGACGCCGGGGACTGGGTGGAGTATCTTACCGCAAATATTTACTTCGCCCTTCAGGATGAAGAATTGCGTGATGACGTTGTAGCCAGATTGCGGGAGCTTTTGTCTTGTTCGTAAAGAATTTATATACTTATGTAGTATTTTCAGTCCTTGCCGTGAGCCTGCTTTGCAGTGGCCCGGCAAGGGCTTTTTTTCCGTCTGACGAGGGAATTGATGAGACAATGTACCGGAAATACGGTGCGCTGACTTCCTATGAAGCGGAATTGACTTTTCCGTCAGAGCCGGGAACCACCCTTGTTATCAAACGCGGACATGATCACTGGCAGCAGACCTTTACCGAGACCGGGACCAATGCGACTGTCACGGCAAAATCCGTGGGGCAATATTTTAAGACCATTGCCCAGTGTCCGCCTGCGGCGGATATGCCTGTTTCCATGCTTCAATTCTGGGCACCGGATGATCCTGTCGCCGACTGGATGGAGATGGGCATGACCAATGCGACCAAAAGCTACGGATTCTTTGATGACATCCCGGCATTTGTTTTCGGTGCGGAGCAGGGTGATGATAACTCTCCCCAGATTTGGTTCAATAATGAGAATTTTGCACCGATAAGGATTGTGCTTGCTCCGCAGCGGGAAGTCCGTTTCGGCACATATTCCAAGTTCGCCGGATTCATGCTGCCCCATACCGGGATCATGAAAGTCGGTGAGGAAACCCTTGATTTCAATATCCAGTGGAAGAGCATCCGTAAAAAGATTGCTCCTGCGGAATTCGCTCCTGTAGCCATCAGTAAATCCAAGGGATGCGCAGTGCCGTCCGGTGAGGTTTTTGAGTTTCTAAAAAAATGTCTCAAACCGGGTAAAGAGCAGTAATGAGCACTCTCTGGCAGGCCTGTCTGGCCAGCCCGCCATATTCAATTTACACTTACGAAGCACCCGCCGACCTTCCCAAATTAATGGAAGGACAGCGGGTTCTCGTGCCTTTGGGCCGTTCCGTACGCGTGGCTTTTCTCATTGAGACAGTGGACATTCCTCCTGAGGGGGTCGAACTTAAATCCGTTATCTGGCCTCTTGAACGTGAGCCGCTTTTAAATTCCAATCATTTCAAATTATACCGCAACATCGGTGCCCGCCAGATGCAGCCCCTTGGCAAGGTGCTGGAAAATGTGGTGCCCAAACGTTTCCGCAGTGCCAAAATTTCCTTCAAGGTTGCGGATCGAGATTTCCCCGCCCGTCTGAAGGCTCTGGATATTGCCCGGATGCCTGTCGAGCGCAGGATGGAGCTGGTTAAAATTTACGATGAAGGGCGCATGAATGTCAGCCTGCCTGCTTCTATTGAAAAAGAGGAATACGTCAGCCTGACTTCCGATCCGCCATGGCCTGTGCGCCCCAACGCCGCACGTCAGTTGCAGATTCTGGAATTTATTTTTGAAAACGGACCCCGCGAAAAAGGATTCCTCAAAAACATCATGGGCGATTGGACCACCGGGGTGATCAAGAAGCTTCATTCCGATTCGCTGGTCAAGATCGGCCCTCCGCCCGAAGAAGAACGCAATCCCTCCGAGAAGTGTTCAGCTACCGGACCCAAGTGGGACTTCGTGCCGTCAGAGCAGCAGCAGGCAGCCATTGATGAACTGCTTACTGCGCTGGACGAACCCAAAAGCGCGGTCAAGCTGCTGCACGGAATCACCGGGAGCGGTAAAACTCTCGTTTACATGACTGCGGCCCGTAAATGCATGGAGCAGGGCAAGTCGGTAATAGTACTGGTGCCGGAAATTGCTCTTGCTTACGCCCTTTGGAACGGCATATGTCCTCTCTTTCCGGATGCCCGCAAATATCTCTATCACGGCTACCAGACCCCGGTGCGTAAGGAAGCCATCTTTCGTGCGTTGGCTGAGGATGACAGTCCGGCCCTGATTGTAGGAACCCGTTCGGCTCTTTTCCTCCCGGTGCGCAATCCCGGCCTGATTATCGTGGATGAAGAGCATGATGAATCATACAAGCAGGAGGAGCGTCTTCCTTATCAGGCCAAGGAAGTAGCTTACGTGCTGGCCCACATGACCGGAAGCCTGCTGGTGCTCGGTTCCGCAACCCCGGACATCAAGACCTTTCATGCCGCGCAGCAGGGTGCTTTTGATGTTATCGCCATGGAGAAGCGGGTCGGGAAATCCGTGCTTCCGGCGGTCAAGGTGGTCGATACCAGCTCCATCAAGAATCCGGAGCAGCCTTTTGCTCCCGAGACCGAAGCGCGCTTGAAAGAGGTGGTCGAGAAGGGCGAGCAGGCCGTGGTCATGCTTAACCGCCGTGGTTTTTCCCCACTCATCTACTGCACGGATTGCGAAGAGTCCCTCAAGTGTCCCCATTGCAATGTCAGCATGACCTATCATAAGGGGCGCGAGCGGGTGATCTGCCATTATTGCGGCAATGCCTATCATTTTCCTTTGCCCTGTGCCACATGCGGGGGCAGCAATCTCATGCCTCTGGGCGGGGGCACGGAGCGTCTGGAAGAGCAGGTCGCCAAGGCACTGCCGCCGGAAACGAAAATTTTACGCATGGACCGCGATTCCACTCGCAGGCAGGAGCGGCTTGATGAAATCCTGAAGAGCTTTGCCCGTGGTGATGCGCAGGTTTTGGTCGGTACCCAGATGCTTTCCAAGGGACACAATTTCCCCGGCGTGACGCTGGTGGTGGTTTCTGAGGGTGATCTGGGTCTCAATCTGCCCGATTACCGTTCCGCAGAACGTACTTTTCAGTTATTGGTGCAGGTTTCCGGGCGCGCCGGTCGCGGTGAGAAGCCGGGGGAAGTCATTATTCAGACCCGCAACCCGCAGAATCCCATCTGGGGTGCAGTCACTTCCGCCGACTACAAGACATTTTTCGAAAAGGAAATTGAGAAGCGCAAGCGGTTCCGCTATCCGCCATTCACCAAGTTAACCCTGATCCGCATCAGTCATCCCATGGGCTGGGAAGGGGAACAGCTTTGCCCGCCGTTTTTCAGCCATATTCGCGAAGCTGCAAAAGAGGCCGGGATTATGGCCATGGGACCTGTGCCCGCGCCACTGGCCCAGTTGCGCGGACGCAAGCGGTTTAATTGTTTATTGAAATCTGACGACTGGCTCAAAACCCGTGAGCTGTATGCAAAAATATTGCGCTGCAATCCAGACAAAAAACAGATCCGCATCACCATGGATTTAGATCCGGTGAATATGTTGTAGGAATGCCTCCGGCGGCTGGGGAAGGGGGACTTTTGGGAACAGTTCCCCTTCCCCAGACCCCATCCCCTCAAAACTTTTTAGTATGCTTTGCAAGTAGCGCGTTTAAACTGTCTTCGAATTGAGCTTTGCGAAAGTATTAAGATAGTTGCTACAACTCATTTTGGATTCCCGGAAATTTATCAAAAAGAACAGCAGCTCCGGTGTGATGGATGGTTTTATTCAGCTCCGGTGAAACATCGCTGATAGTGATTTTCTTGCCGGCTTCGCGGAATTTGCGGCTCAGGAAATTGAGGGCTTCAAGCCCTTTGAGGGATGCGTTGCGTGTTTCGGATAAATCCAGTGCCGGTGAGAAGTTGCGCTTAAGCATGCGGGTTCCGGTACGCAGCAGGTCCGGGATCAGTGCGGTGTCGAGCGTTCCCTGAATCTCTATTTTGGGCGGGATACTGCTTTCATCATGGCTGACAGAAGAGGGCAGGGCCAGCGCGGATTTGGCTTTCAGGTTTTCAAGGAAATTCATTTCTTCTCGCAAAAGCAGCAAAGGCGTGAAAATATTGTCCAGCTTGTCTTCGAATTTATTCTTGTCCACATCGTGCGGAATGCAGATTAGCACACAGTCATGCAACTGTTCGTAGATTTTGGGAATGCAGGAACGGATTGAATCAGCGCGGGCTGAGATGAGTACTATGTCAGGGCGCAGGTTATTGGCACTTCCGCAGATTGATTGCACGTCAATATCATCCAGCTCACCCGTGGTCTTAAAATGGGTGAACAAATCCCATGACAAGGGCACAAAACCATCCCGGACAAGTATATTCGTTTTGAGCGCGGTTTCGGAAATGTGCAACAGGCTGTATCCGTAATGGGCGCAGATGCGGGCAATCTGCTCCGGGAACTCAAAATATTCCAGCGGCATTTTTAGTTTGATTCCGGCCTTGTCCGCCATGCTTACCAGAGATGAATCCGCAGGAAGAATGAAGTCCGCCGTAAAAGGACAAAGGGATGGCGATTTTGCATAATCCAGCATCCACGGGAAAGAGGGCGCGAAGATCATGGTTTTTTCCTTCGCCCCGGCCCGTTCTCCCACGGTCAGCATCAGCTCATTGAAATCCATATTAAAAAACGGAATTCCAAAAGCGAGCTTTATACGATCAGGATTATCAAAAATTTCCACAAAGAATCCTTTTGAATTTAACCCGGCGAAGCCTAATAAAAGTTTTTGGGATTCTTAAACCCTTTTTTCAAAAAGGGTTTAAGCCGCCGGAGGCAAAATCATTTCATCAAAAAGCGCGAAGCGCATCAACTGTTCTCTTAAAACTCTTTTCCCCAGTTAATGCCTTTATCCCATTTGACTTTGCCTTGCACTTTCTTTTGTTTGCGCAGCAGGATGTATACTGCTCCGGCTCCGCCGTCCTTGGGCTGGGCAGTGCAGAAGGCCAGTACCACGCGGCGAAAAGGATCGCGGGTCAGCCATTCCTGAATTTCGCGTTTGAGTACAGAATGACCGCCGGGGGAATTCTTGCCTCGCCCGGTCACGGCCAGCACGCAACGCTGGCCCTGCAGGAATGATTCGCGGATGAAAAAGAGCAGGTTGTCGAAAGCCTGTTCGGAATTCATGCCGTGCAGGTCGATATGGGATTCGTGGCTGAAGGCACCTTGCTTCAGCTTTTGGAAAACCTTGGAATCTGTGCCGCGCACAAAGCCGAACATGAATTCATCGGAATATTCCAGTTCGAATTCGATCTTACCGGAAACGAGGCTGCTCAGGTATTCTTTGCCTTCGTCCTCTTCTGATTTTTTGGGAGCCGGGGTCGGTTTGGGTTTCTGGACTGCTACGGTAGAATTGTCCATGCGGTCCACGCCGACCATGGCATCCATGAAAGCCTGATCATCATCCACTTCAATTTCTTTCTCTTCTTCTTTGATAGGGGCGGGCTTTTTCTTTACTGCTTCCAGTGCTTTGCGTACCGCCTTGGGAACATGTTCTTCTTTTTTGTTATCTTTAAATTTCAAACCCTTAAGATCTGAAAGGGAATTAATTTTCTTTTTAGCCATAAAAGTCTCTCCTGAAAAAATGAGCTATCAAATTAGTCATAATCCGCATTGAAGTAAATCTTTGTGTGCAGGAAATTTGAGATTTTGAATTTTGCGGCTTGACTTTTCCGCAACCGTTACCATTTTTTCAGGGCACGTTTTGTTGAGCACAGGGCCGGATATTGTGAAATTAATCATTATTTACGCTGGACTTGGAATGTGAATTTTATTAGCTCTTCAAGGCGTACTTATTTCGACTAAATAACTCCATTTTTGGCTTTTCGCTTATAAAGTGAGGAATTTCAATGCTTAAGATAGAAGGCTTGCACGTCAATATCGGTGATAAAGAGGTCATCAAGGGCCTCAACTTACATATAAAAGAAGGGGAGACCTTTATCCTTTTCGGACCCAACGGTTCCGGTAAGACCTCCCTGCTCATGACCCTCATGGGCTTCAGCAATTATGAAGTTACCAAGGGTAAAATTACTTTCAAGGGTGAAGATATCACTTACGCCCCCATTTATGAGCGCGCCCGTCTCGGCATCGGCATGTCCTTTCAGCGTCCCCCGACCATTCACGGTTTGAAGACCCGTCATCTGGTAAAGATGTGCGGAAACGGTTCCGACGTTGATGTGGAAATGCTGGCCCAGCGTGTTAATATGACGAATTTTCTCGACCGTGATATCAACTCCGGTTTCTCCGGCGGTGAAATCAAGCGTTCCGAGCTGCTCCAGCTCATGGCCCAAAATCCCGGCCTGCTGCTTTTTGATGAGCCTGAATCCGGTGTTGACCTCGAAAACATGCACCTGATCGGTAAAATGGTCCGCACCCTGCTCGACGGCGAAATCAAGCCGAACATCGACCTTAGCATGAAAGAGCAGAAGATGAAAAAAGGCACCAATACCTGCGGCCTGATCATCACCCATACCGGGCACATTCTTGATTACATCAATGCTGACCGTGGACAGGTTCTTTTCAATGGACATCTCTGCTGTGAAGCCAGACCTCGCGACATTCTGGAGCATATCCGCAAGTACGGATACAAAGAATGCGTGAAATGCCTGAACTAGCAGAATAAATCCACGGAGAAATATCATGAGTAAAATTGATCTGAATGATTTTAAATTTGAAGGTCTGGAACACGCAGTAATCGAAGATCTCGCTTCAATCGAAGCTGAGGAAAAAGAACAGCTGATCATGGCCGGTGTGGATGTGGATTCCACTGATGTCAGTGCCACTTTCATGCAGGTGGATCACTCCAACGTGCACTGCGGTACCAATGATAAAGATGTTGAAGTAATGGATATCAAAAAGGCCCTTGAAAAATATGACGGCCTGCCCGACTATTACTTCAACCTTATTGATAAAGAAAAAGATGAGTTTACCCGCAACGCCGCAGCAAACCTGCACGGCGGTTATTTCGTGCGCACCAAGAAGGGTGCAAAGATCGAAAAGCCCGTGCAGTCCTGCCTGTTTCTCAAGGCGGAAAATTCCGGGCAGAACATCCACAACATCGTGGTTGTAGAAGAGAATTCCGAGCTGCACATCATAACCGGTTGTGCTGCTGCCCATGAGAAATTCTCCGGCGGACATTTCGGACTTTCTGAAATTTACGTTAAAAAGGGCGGCAAGCTTACTTTCACCATGGTTCATAACTGGGGTGAAAATACTGTTGTACGTCCCCGCACCATGGGTGTTGTTGAAGAGGGCGGAGCTCTCATCAACAACTACGTGCTCATGAAAAAGGTTAAGGACGTTCAATCCTACCCGACCATTTTCCTGAACGGTGAAGGCGCGGTTGCACGTTTCAACTCTGTTCTGGTGGCACCTGAAGGTTCCTACATCGATACCGGAACCCGCATTATCCAGAACGCACCCAACACCAAAGCCGAGACCATTTCCCGCACCATCACCACCGGCGGTACCATCATATCCCGTGGTCATATTCAGGGTAACCACGTTCCCGCACGTGGTCATATCGAGTGTCAGGGACTGATTCTCGGCGGCGGACGTATTCATGCTGTTCCCGAACTGGAAGGAACCGTGGAAGGTGTTGAGCTTTCCCACGAGGCCGCAGTCGGTAAGATCGCGCAGGAAGAGATCGAATATCTCATGGCTCGCGGTATGGATGAGGATGAAGCAACCTCGACCATCGTGCGCGGTTTCCTCAACGTGGACATCATGGGTCTGCCCGAGAAGCTGCAGAAGGAAATCGACAAGCAGATCGAAGAACTCGACGCCAGCGACGCTATGTAAGCTGTTTGACATATTAATGAAAAAAGTGTCCCTCTTTGCAGAGGGACATTTTTTTTTTGTGATAATTTAAAATAAGTAGTTATTAAATGCCGGGATATAAAGGTCATATTACGGGGTCCGTTGTAGCAGGGGCCTTGGTGCTTGTGGGATTGGTTCAGATCGGGTTGTATGTCATCGATCCGGAGCAGGTGGTTTCGTTGTTTGTGATTTGCGTGCTGGGCGCGCTTTTCCCGGATATTGATACGGATTCAAAGGGCAAGAGGATATTTTATTCCGCCATGCTTATTATGTCTTTATCTTTGATTTATCTGGAAAAATTTAAATGGGCTGCCTATCTGGGAGTTCTTGCCATGCTTCCCGGTGTCAGTGCCCACCGGGGCTGGACCCATACCTGGTGGGCCATGCTGCTGGTGCCCATGCCCATGTTGATCCTGCCTTATTATATTTATGGGCAGCCGTTCCCGCTTTTGCTGCCGTACTATGTGGCATTTGTGGTCGGATATTTTTCACATCTGATGCTGGATGGGGAATTTTAAAAAAAAGGAATTGAGTGTGGTGCTCAATTCCTTTTTTTATGAATACACGAAAGGCCGCATCTGAACCGATGTCCGGACGGGCTTTTCAGGAGGAGGGCGGGTTAATCGTCACTGTTCTCCAGAGCGTCCATCAGGCTGATGGTCAGCTTCAGGAAATCCGCTTCGGTGAGGATGCCGATCAGTCCGTTTTTATCGTTGACCACCGGGAAGCATCCGTACTTATGGTTAAGCAGTGTTTCTGCGGCTTCTTTAAGCGATGTATCTGCTGAAATGGTTTTAATGTCGGTGCGCATGATTTCGCCGACAGGAATACCGGAATCAATTTCACCCTGTGTGGCCGGGTCAATGTCGGCCAGCTGGGAGATTGTAGCCCTCAGGATATCCCTGTGGGTTACAAGTCCGATGAATTCCCGTTCATCGTTAACAATGGGGATATGTCTTATGCGTTGCAGGTCCATGAGCGACCTGGCCATTTTTAAATTATCAGATTCGCTAAGGGTGAACAGTTCCGTGGTCATGAGATCGTTGACTTTCAGCATGTGGTCCTCCTTTTGTCCTTACTATAATCTCTCTTTATGTCGCTTTTGTGTCAAGATGTATGTGGAAAAAACGGCTTTAAACGTCAATTTGGACCATTCAGGTTGACTTGACCGCTAAAATCTGATTTTCAACTGCAAACAATGAATTAATCCGGCTGTTATTATTTGCCCGGCAATTCATGGTTAAAATAATTTTCAGGCATTGCCATGGGCAAGCCTGCCGGGGGATAAGTGCGTATCGATCCGAAACGTTCCAGAAAGAAGATGGTGGAAGAGCAGATTGAAGCCCGTGGAGTGGCTGATAAAAATGTTCTGGACGCCATGCGTAAAGTTCAGCGGCACCTGTTCGTTCAGGATGCCCTTGCTTCCCGTGCTTATTCCGACAGTGCCCTGCCCATCGGTGAAGGGCAGACTATTTCTCAGCCGTACATCGTTGCAGTCATGTCCGAGTTGCTGCGTATAGAACCGGGGCACAAAGTTCTGGAAATCGGTACCGGGTCCGGCTATCAGGCCGCAGTGCTGGCCGAGATGGGCGCGGATGTCTTTTCCATAGAACGTATCCGCAAGCTTTTTGTCTCCGTGCGCAAGCTGCTTTTTGATCTGCGTTATTTCAATGTTCAGCTCAAATTGGATGATGGCACCATGGGCTGGCCGGAGAATGCACCCTATGACCGTATAATTGTTACTGCCGGTGGACCTGAGATTCCGCAATACCTCATTGACCAACTGGCTGATCCGGGTATCATGGTCATTCCCGTAGGCGGGCAGCGGCGTGTGCAGCGGCTCATGCTGGTAACTAAGACTGACGGTAAAATCGAAACCACCGACATGGGCGGCTGCGCCTTTGTTGATCTGGTGGGCAAGCAAGGCTGGTAGGTCGTTATGAATTTCATTCAAGCATGGAAAAATGGTCCGGGCCCTGAGTCTGCGCGTGATTATCTGGTACTTATTCTTAAAGGTATCTGCATGGGCGTGGCTGATATTATTCCCGGTGTTTCCGGCGGCACCATGGCTTTTATCACCGGAATTTATGATAACCTCATTGATTCCATTCGTTCTTTCAACGGCAGGTTCATCAAAAGTCTGCTCAAATTTGATCTGACCGGGGCAGTTGCTGAAGCGCATCTTAAATTTCTGCTGCCCCTGCTGTTCGGGATTGTTGTGGCTATGGTTTCCATGGCCCGTGTTATCCATACTTTGCTGGGCACCCATCCGGTGCAGGTCTGGTCTCTTTTCTTCGGGCTTATTGCCGCTTCAATCCTTGTTGTGGGCAGGCGGGTTGGTGAGATTTCTGCAAAGAATATTCTTTCGGGCATCTGTGGGGCCGTATTCAGTTATTTTCTGGTTGGTCTGATTCCCGTAACTACGCCCGACACTCTCTGGTTTGTTTTTATCTGCGCTTCAATTTCCATCTGCGCCATGATTCTGCCCGGTATCAGCGGAGCTTTTATCCTTCTGCTGCTGGGTAAATACGAATTTATCACCGGAGCCATCCGCAATCCCACAAATCTGGAAAACGGGGCCATTCTGCTGGCTTTTGTCTGCGGCTGCGCTTTCGGTATTTCTCTTTTTTCCCGTGTGCTGCATTTTCTGCTGGAAAAACACCACGCCATAACCGTTAGTCTCTTGACCGGATTCATGGCCGGGGCCATGCGTAAAATCTGGCCCTGGAAAGAGGTTCTTGATTCAGTGGTGATACGGGGTAAGGTCCACGTGCTGAGCGAGGCCAATGTGCTGCCTCCTGCTTATGACGGGGAATTTGCGAGTGCCGTGCTTTTGATGGTTGCCGGATTCGCAGCAGTGATTATCTTGGAATGGGTATCTTCAGCCAGAGACTAGCTGAAGTTGAACGGGGAGAAGTTCCCTGATTTTTTAATATACAACAAAGGCATTGATATGAGTTCATCGTGCAGTTCCTGTTCTTCTGCCCCGCAGAAGGGCGGCGACAAAAAGGCAAGTGCAGCCCAGGCTCTGCAGAATGAGTTGATTTCCTCAACTCTGCAGAAGATCAAATACAAAATTTTTGTAATGAGCGGCAAAGGCGGCGTAGGTAAAAGTTCCGTTGCGGTCAACATCGCAGCAGCCCTTGCTGACAAAGGGTTCAAGGTCGGTATCCTTGATGTTGACATTCATGGTCCTAGTGTTCCGCATCTGCTCGGAATTACCGGACAGCTTGATGTTGAGCGCGGAAACCTCGTTGTTCCCAAGAAGGTAAATGACAACCTGCATGTCGTTTCCATGGAATCCCTGCTCAAGGACCCGGATCAGGCTGTGCTCTGGCGCGGTCCCATGAAGACTTCCGCCATCCGTCAGTTTATTTCCGACGTTCAGTGGGGCGAGCTTGACTTTCTCGTAGTCGATTCCCCTCCGGGTACCGGTGATGAGCCCATGACCGTTTTGAAAACCATTCCCGAATCCCTTGCAGTGGTTGTGACCACCCCGCAGGAAGTTTCCCTTGCCGACGTACGTAAGGCTATCAACTTTCTGCAGTATGCCAAGGCCAACATCATGGGTGTGGTTGAAAACATGAGCGGGCTTGTCTGTCCTCATTGCCACGAAAATATCGACCTTTTCAAAAAGGGCGGCGGTGAAGAGCTTGCTGCAAAGTACAGCCTGCCTTTCCTCGGTGCGGTTCCCCTTGATCCCACCACCGTTGTTGCCGGTGATCTCGGCAAGCCTGTAGTTCTGCTTGAGGAAGATTCCCCGGCCAAGCTTGCTTTCCGCAAGGTGGCTGAAGAAATCGCCGAAGCCGCAGAAAGCAGCTTTGAGGTCGCTTCCAGCACCCATACCTAATAAAAAACGTCTTTTTTATGGCGTAAATCAACTGCCGGGTTGACATACTGTCTTCATCGGCACAGAATCATGCAGTTCCTGCGGGGGCCAATATGGTCCCCGCATTACGCAAAGGCTAATCAGGCTTCAGGGCAGCCGCTCTGACTAAATGAATTTCTCGACCCGGGACACTTTATGTTCAACCTTGCCAATTCCCTGACTCTTGGACGTATTCTTGCGGTACCTTTAATTGTAGTTCTTCTCTACTACCCGAACAAACTGACCATGTTTCTGGCGGCCTTTGTTTTCTTTCTGGCTTCGCTGACCGACTTTTTTGATGGATATGTTGCCCGGCGCAGCAATCAGGTAACCAATCTCGGTAAGTTTCTTGATCCTCTGGCGGATAAGCTTCTTATTTGCTCTACACTGATCATGCTCAGCTACATGGGGTATGTAAGTGGTTGGATTTCCGTTGTGATTGTTTGCCGAGAGCTTGCTGTTACCGGACTGAGAGCTATCGCTGTAGATATGGGGCTGGTGCTGGCTGCCGATAAATTCGGTAAGCTCAAGACCGTTACCCAGAGCTTTGCGCTCGGACCGCTGCTGCTGCATTATCCGTACTTCGGCATTGACATGCACGATCTGGGAATGTGGATTCTCTACGCGGCTGTGTTCCTGACCGTATTTTCCGGTGCTAATTATATGTACAATTTGCATAAAGTCTGGTTAACTAGCGAATAATAAAAATTTACTAGAAAAAGTTTACAGACAGGATTAACCATGAACGGCAATGATCGACATAATCTGGTGCTCAGACTCAATAATTGTCTTGAAACAATTATTGAGATGGAGCAGGAGCTTGAAAAGCTTGACTTAAACAGCAGGTTTGTTGAAGAACTTGAAGTGCTTAAAGGGTTCATGAGCAAAATGGAAAAAATCAGGGTGAGTGAGGCCGAAGTTGAAAGGATCGAAACCGCCACTGATAATTTTCTGCTTGAACTCAGAGTCCCGCTGGGACAGGTTGAGTCGCCCAGAAAAATGTTTACCCGTCTTCAGTAAGGACATGTTCAATGCTGCGGCGTAGAGTATTGCTGGGACTTCTGGTCATAATCAACCTTGTGCTTTTAATCCGTCTGGGACTTAGTGAACAGGGATTTTTCGGCTATCTTGAACTGGATGAAAAGGTGCAGGAGCTGGAGCATAAGATTGAAGCTGCAGACAACCGGACCCTTGAACTCAGCAGGGAAATACGCAGGCTTAAGACAGACCGCGCGTATCAGGAGAAAATCATCCGCAGCAGGATGAATTACGTCAAGGATAACGAAGTTTTGTACATTTTTCCTGAATCAGTAAAAGAAAATAAACAGGGAGCAGGTGCAGATGCAAAGCAAGATTGAGTGGTATCAGGAAGTTCTGGCTCTGGAGCCCAGCTCTAAAGTTTTTTTTCCCCTGGCCCGCCTTTATGTTGAAATGGGCAACCATGAAAAGGCTGTAACCACTCTTCGGATGGGGCTCGACCGTCATCCGGACTATCTTGAAGCCCGCCTGCTGCTGGTGGAGACTCTTGCTAAGCTGGGCCGCGAATCAGAGGCAAAAGCGGCAGTAGCTCCGCTGACCAGACTTTTTTCTTCCTACCCCTCATTCTGGCAGATGTGGGGTGCTTCTGTTTCCGAGGGCAACAGTGATGTTGCCGGGGCCATGGCCTTTCTCTTTTCCGCCCTTCACGGATCGCCCATGTCATGGTCTGATGTCATGGCCGAGGGTATTAAGCAGCTGACCGGGGTTGCGCTTGAAGGCGGAGAAAAAAATACCGAATCAGCAAAAGCAACTGACATTAATGAATCTGCAGGCGGTTTTCATCGCCCTGAACCTGAAAGCAGTGATCTGCTCGCTGATGAAATAACCGAAGCGGCGGCTCTTGTTGATTTTGACGGTGACAGCGGTGAAGATCTGACCAGTTCTGTTGTCATGGACAGTCTCAGGACCAAGACCATGGCTGAAGTGCTGGCTTCACAGGGGGACCTCGAGGGGGCTCTTGAGATCTACCGCGAACTGCTTTGCAAGGCTTCGGATGAGGAAAAAGAAGAGCTTATGTCCTTTATGGCCGATATCTCCAGCCGGATCAGCGAGACTCCGCTGGATGATGTTGCCGGGGACGATGCAAGTAAAGATCCGTATTTCAAGCATGCCAAGAGCAAGCTTATGAGTACCCTTGAACTTCTGGCTGAACGGTTGGAAGCAAGGGCAACCAGATAATTTCCCCTGTTTCGGCTTTATTTAAAGAGATAACTTAATAATATGCATAAGGATTCGTGCTGTGTATGCACGGAATCCGGGTATCAATTATGGAATTTAAAAATTCAGTGCGATCTGTCGCACTTTTTGCTTTTTTAGTGCTGCTGTTTTGTGTCAGCGGATGCGAATATGGCAGTAAGGTCTGGCATGATGCGCAGCAGACCGTTGACCCCAACCCAGAAATCAATTTGAAGCACGGCGGGATCGAAGATCCTGACGACAACAAGCTGGCTCTGCTTTTTACCCCTGTGGATGCTAAAATCCTTTCCCTTTGCGAGAATCTTTCCACAGTGGATTCCCATCCGGATGAAAACTGGTTCAAGCTTCTTTTTATGCGCTTTCCGTGGATCAGCGGAGTGCTGACTGTGGATGATGAAGCCAGTATTCTGGTTAAGCTTCCCGAAGCTGAGATCAAACCTTTCAAGCCGGGACCGCTCATTGAATATGAAGGGGACTGGAACGAGATCAACCTGAAGTCTTTTGTAAGTTATTCCGAGTTCGGCCCAGAGATGTATCTCGCTACTCCTTTTTTTAAGGATGCGGACTTTAAAGGGCTTGTTGTTGTTCATTTTGATCCCCGGATTTTGTTGAATTTCTGTCCTGATCCCAAGAAGCTGATCATCATGCAGCCGGACGGCGGCGGAGTATGGACCGGTTCCGAAGATCTGAACAGGGAAGCTCTCCTGAAGATTGACTGGGATGAATTGCTGGATGAACAGGTCAGGGGTGTGGTCAATGTTGACGGTCAGCGTTATGTCTGGCTGGCCCGTTATGTGGGTGATACACAGATAGTTTACCTGACTAAAGCTGTTTCCGAAGCTGATGATGACGATGGCATTCTCTTTTTCTAAAATGTAGGTCTTATCCGAAAAATCTGGTATAAAGCTTATTACTTTCTGAAAATCACGCAGCAGGGACATTCCGAAGGAGGATAAATGACCCAGCAGATTACTGTTACTGAGCACCTGTTACTGCACCAGAAGCAAATTCCCGGAGCCACCGGCCAGTTTACACATCTTTTCAACGAACTGGTTCTTTCGGCCAAAATTATTTCAAGGGAAGTGAACAAGGCTGGCTTGGTTGATGTTCTCGGTTTTACAGGTGAGGTCAATGTTCAGGGCGAGGAAGTAAAGAAGCTTGATGAATATGCCAACCGTATTCTGATTCACCGCATGGCCCGTTCCGGCGTTCTCTGTGCCATGGCCTCGGAAGAAAATGCGGACATAATCGAGATTCCCCACGGACTTCCGCAGGGAAACTACATTATCATTTTTGATCCTCTTGACGGTTCCTCAAACATTGATGTCAACGTCAATATCGGGACAATCTTTTCTATCTTCCGCCGCAAGAGCAAGCTGGGTACTCCGGTGCAGTCCACTGATGTCCTTCAGGCCGGCTGTGAGCAGGTGGCGGCCGGATATATTTTATACGGATCGTCCACCATGCTGGTCTTCACCACCGGAGACGGTGTGCACGGTTTTACCATGGACCCCGGTGTCGGTGAATTTCTCCTTTCCCATCCGAATATGAAAATACCGGATAGCGGTAATATTTATTCAGTAAATGAAGGGTACTGGCCCTTCTGGTCCGAGGCTACCAAAAAGGTCGTCGGTTATTTCAAGTCCAAGGACAATATTCACGGCAAGCCTTACAGTCTACGTTACATCGGTTCACTTGTGGCTGATTTTCACCGCAACCTTATTTACGGCGGTGTGTTCATGTATCCTGCGGATCACCGTGATCCGGATAAGCCGCGCGGCAAGTTGCGTCTTCTCTGTGAAGCCTCCCCCATGGCCATGCTTATAGAGCAGGCCGGCGGCAGGGCCACAGACGGAACCAAGCGTATTCTCGACATCGAACCGGACGACCTGCACCAGCGCGTTCCGTTGTTTATCGGCTCCCGCCACGAAGTGGAAACTATCAGTAAAATTTATAAGGAGCATGACGGATAATGCTCTGTCTCGGTATTGAAAGCTCCTGTGATGAAACAGGGCTTGCCCTTGTGCGTGACGGAAAACTTATTGCTGAAAAACTTGCCTCACAGGTGGATGTGCATGCCCTTTTCGGCGGCGTGGTTCCTGAAATTGCCTCCCGCGAACATCTGCGTGTGCTTCCTGCCCTGTTTCGTGAACTGCTCAAGGAACAGAATCTGACCGTTGATGATATTGATGTGGTTTCCGTGGCAAGAGGTCCGGGCTTGCAGGGCTGCCTGCTTATGGGGCTTAGTTTTGCCAAAGGACTGGTGCTTTCCAGTCGGGCCAAGCTTGTCGGTGTTAATCATCTCTGGGCACATCTTACTGCTGCCGGTCTGGAGCAGGAGTTGCAGTTCCCGTCTCTTGGTTTGCTTGTGTCCGGCGGACATACCCATATTTATCTCATTGAAAGCCCGCTGAAATTCACTCTGCTGGGTCGCACTTTGGATGACGCTGCTGGCGAGGCTTTTGACAAGACTGCCAAGTCCCTGAACCTTCCCTATCCCGGCGGTAAGCTGGTTGATGATCTCGGCAGACAGGGGGTAGTTGATAAAAAAACTTTTCCCGTCCCATACATAAATAATGACAATCTTGATTTCAGCTTCAGCGGCCTGAAAACAGCCGTGGCTAATTACGTGAACCAGCATTCTTATTTGCGCCTTGATGCGATGGGTATACCGGAAGAGGGCGATGAAGATCCGGCTCTTTCAGAAGAGCGCAAAAATATGCTGGCTTCCTTTAACTATACGGTCGGACGGAGTCTTGAAGTAAAAGTTGAAAGGGCTCTTGAGCGAAATCGCGGCGTTAAATCCCTGATTGTGGCCGGAGGTGTCGCCGCCAATTCGGTGGTCCGTTCGGTGATGGCCGATGTTGCGGATAAATTTTCCATCCCGCTGGTTTTGCCGTCCATGCATCTTTGCACTGATAACGGTGCCATGATTGCTTATGCCGGATATCTGATGGCCAGTGCCGGTTGCAGGCATGATCTGGACCTTGATGCCATCCCGCGCGGGCGGGTGGTGCCGTGCGATTGGATATGCGAAGGTTAAATATCGGAAGATGGTGTTGCCTTTGCCGTTAAGGGTGGGTATTATCAAAAGTAAGTGGTTAGCTGTTGTGTCTGTCTTGACACAGTGGAGAACCATAATTAGATTTCAAAATTGAATGACACTCACAAGAGAGTGTTCCGGAAGAAGACAATTTGATGTGCCTTTTTTTAGAAGGGCACAACACCAGAATACTGTAACAAGGAGAAAATCATGGCTCTGCAGGTAACCGATTCCAATTTCCAAGAAGAAGTTCTCAATAGTGATAAGCCTGTTCTGGTTGATTTCTGGGCTCCGTGGTGCGGACCCTGTCGTGCAATGGGCCCTGTGATTGATGAGCTGGCTGAAGAATTCTCCGGTCAGGTGAAAATCTGCAAGATGAATGTTGACGACAACCCTGCTTCTCCCGGCAAGTACGGCATCCGTGCTATTCCGACCCTCATCCTCTTTAAGGATGGTGAAGTTGTAGACCAGACCACTGGTGCAGTTTCCAAAAGCAGCATTAAGGAAATGATCAGCAGCAAGGCTCTGTAAATAATGAAGTCTTATGACGCCGTTGTAATCGGGGGCGGCCCTGCCGGAATGGCGGCCGCCCTTTATCTTGCGAGGGCAGGAGTTCATTTTCTTGCTGTCGAAAAGATGTCCCATGGCGGACAGATGCTCTTGACGGATGAGCTTGAAAATTTTCCCGGATTCCCTGACGGGATTAAGGGTTACGAGCTGGCCGACAGAATGGACAGGCATGTTAAAGACTACAAGTTTGACCATGTCTATGATGAAGTTCTGCAGGTTATTCCCGGAGACGAGTATCATGAAGTTGTGGTTGCCAGCGGTGATCATATTAAGACTCAGGTGGTTATCATAACCTCCGGTGTTACTTTCAGAAAATTAAAGGTTCCCAACGAAGAAAAATTGCTCGGCCGCGGGGTTTCATACTGTGCCCTGTGCGACGGCAACTTTTACCGTGATAAAGTTGTTGCCGTGATCGGCGGCGGAAATTCTGCGCTTGAGGAATCCATCTATCTTGCCAAGCTTGTAAAGAAGCTCTACCTTGTGCATCGCAGGGACGAATTCAGGGCCGATAAGGTTTATCAGGACAAGTGTCTGTCCAATCCGGTAATTGAACCGGTTATGAATTCTGTTGTTTCGAAAATTGTCGGTGATACGGAAGTGGTCGGTTTGGAGATCAAAGATGTAAGTGCCGGAGATTATTCCGTTCTTGATGTGGACGGAGTCTTTATTTTTGTCGGTTTTGACGCAGTGTGCAGCTTTTTTCCAAAAGAGCTGGCACTTGACCAGTATGGATTTATAAAAACAACCTGCGAAATGGAATCAAGTATTCCCGGAATATACGCAGCAGGCGACATCCGTTCGAAAAAATGCAGGCAGGTTGTCACGGCAGTGGGAGACGGTGCCACAGCAGCCACTGCCGCTTATGCGTATCTGGAACATAAATAATGCGAAATAAATTTTTCTCTTTTGTTTTAGCCTCTTTTCTTCTTATCAGTCTTTCCGGCTGTGGACTTGTAGACTATTATTTTCTTCCCAAACCTGAGGATACTGCGCAGGAGCTTTATGAAGCCGGTGTGGAGGCTATGAAGGAGAAGGAATATTATGATGCTGCTGAGTGTTTTTCCAAGCTTAAGGACCGTTATCCTTTCAGCCCTTATACTGTAAAAGCTGAAATCAGCCTTGGTGATGCATATTTTCTGGATAAAAAGTTTTTTGATGCTTCTGAAGCCTACAAGGAATTTTCCGCACTGCATCCCGGTAACGAGGAAATCCCTTATGTTCTGTTTCAGATCGGACTGAGTAACTTCAATCTGTTCAGCTCAATTGACCGACCCCAGAACAATATCAACGAAGCCCTTGAATATTTTTACAGGGTAGAGGAAGCTTATCCGGACAGTGAATACGCCAAAGCTTCAAAAGCCTACATTGTGAAATGCCGCCGTGCTCTGGCTGACCATGAACTGTATATTGCCGATTTTTTCTGGCGTTCGGAAAAATTCGGTTCCGCGTGGAAGCGTTACGCCTACGTGGTCCGTAATTTCAAGGATCTGCCCGAAGTGCGCAAATATGCCATGAAACAGGCCGAGATGTCTTATTACGAGTACCAGAAGACCCTTTCGCAGGAAGAACGCGAAAGGCTTCAGGGAAGCTGGAAAGAGCTTGTTGACTGGCTCTAGTCTTGCCGCACATATTGCAAAATCAGCCCGACAGACAAAAGTCTGCCGGGCTTTTATTTACACACCGCCGGAGGCATCTATTATGTTTCAATTTCCAGAATGGTTGCAGGAATATCAAGTAGAAGACGAAACTTTTGGCGCGGCTTATGAAGCGACCCTGCCGCCCCAGCGTGCGTGGCTGAAAAAGACCATCGCACAGGTGTACGGAGTAAATTCTCCGGACGCACCGCTTAAGACATGGGACGTGAATACATGGCGCGGCGGCTTTGAAACTGAAGTAACCAGTACGCCGTTGGAGTGGACCGTGCTTTTGCTGGACGCGAAATCCGTTTCCCCGGTACGTATTCTGGCCGCGCTGGTTCCGGCCCTTGCTGCCGGTGTGAAAAATGTGCTTGCGGTTTTTGGCGGAGAGGGCGAAATTTCGCAGGCTGTGCTGGCCGGATTTGAACTGGCAGGACAGGAGGACGTGGTCAAACTGCCGCAGAACAAGATCGAAGAACTGCTTGAGCATTTGATGTCTTCCGGCTCTGACGGTGCCATTGTTGACCTGCGTACTGATCTCATGCTGCTGCCGTACGGTCCCGGTGTGCGCTACTGGCGTGCCCCGGAAATTTCCAGTATATCCGTCTGTAAGGAAGAAGATTCCCCGGACATGGATGTGCTTGCTTTTGTTCATCCTGATGTTGATTTTGTTGAAGTGGATGAGGATTCCCTCGCTGAAGTTGAATCCGATGCAGCAGTAGTCCCTGCTGAGCTTGTGGGCGATGCCTTGCTGAATTTCAGCATTGTACTGACTCACGGTCAGGAAGGTTGCTGGCTATGGAATGGTTTTAACTGCTCCTTTTTCAAGCGGGAATGTGTAGCTCTTGCTGTTGCTGAATAAGCTATAGACCGGGAAGGTGACCTGTGAATGCTAAGCCTGATTTTTCTGTGAAAGGTATTGGAAAGATACGCAATATAGGAGTAATTGCCCATATTGACGCGGGTAAGACCACGGTTACCGAACGTATGCTTTATTTCTCTGGTCGCATCCACAGACTGGGGGAGGTGCATGAAGGCACCGCTACCATGGACTATATGCCCGAAGAGCAGGAGCGCGGAATTACGATTACATCCGCTGTAACTACCTGCTATTGGGATGATAAGACCGTCAATATCATTGATACCCCCGGACACGTTGACTTTACTATAGAAGTGGAACGCTCTCTGCGTGTTCTGGATGGCGCGGTGGGGGTTTTCTGTGCTGTGGGCGGGGTAGAGCCGCAGTCGGAAACTGTCTGGCGTCAGAGCGAGTCCTACAGGGTTCCCAAGCTTGTATTCATTAATAAAATGGATCGCTTGGGTGCTGATTTTGATGCGGTGCTCGAATCCATGTCCGATAAGCTGGGGATTAAAAGTCTGCCCGTGCAGGTCCCGGACGGGGCCGGGGATGAATTCAGCGCGGTTTATGATGTTATCCGCATGAAGAAGCTGGT
Organism: Desulfovibrio sp. JC010; assembly: GCF_010470675.1. Lineage (NCBI taxonomy): Bacteria > Pseudomonadati > Thermodesulfobacteriota > Desulfovibrionia > Desulfovibrionales > Desulfovibrionaceae > Desulfovibrio > Desulfovibrio sp. JC010. The sequence goes on along the minus strand of NZ_VOIQ01000009.1, from coordinate 16,238 downwards.
CTTTGATCAGGACAGCAACGGTGAAGAATTTGACACTCTTGATCTGGACGCACAGGATGAGGACTTGGTCGCACCGTGGCGGGAACGCATGTGTGAAGTGCTTTCCGAAGTGGATGACGAATTCATGGAACGCTATCTGGAAGATGATATTGATCCCGCATATATTGATGAAGTTATCCGTAAGGCGACTCTTGAACTGAAGCTGGTTCCGGTCTTTGCCGGTTCGGCATTGAAAAATGTGGGCGTGCAGCCGCTGATGGACGGGGTCGGCAAATATCTGCCCAGTCCGCTTGAGGCTCCCAAGGTCAGCGGTATTAATCCTAAAACAGGCGTTGAACAGGTTGTTGAGCCTGTGGCGGGCGGTCCGTTTCAGGCTCTTGCATTTAAAGTGGTCATGGATTCCGGGCGTAAGATGGTGCTCATGCGTATTTATTCCGGCAAGATTGAGGCCGGGGATACGGTTACAAATTTCACGCAGGGGAAGGGTGAACGGATAGCCCGTCTTTTCAAAATGCACGCCGGCCGCAAGGAGCGGCTTGATGTTGCCGGGATAGGCGACATAGTGGGGGCTGCCGGGCTGAAGGACACCCGCACCGGGGATACCTTATCCACTGCAGACACACCGCTGGTACTGGAACAGATTGAGCTGTACAAGCCGGTTATTTCCATGGCCATTGAGCCGCGTAATGTGGAGGAATCCGATAAGCTTGATGAAGTGCTGGACAAGTATCTGCAGGAAGATCCGACACTTGCTTTGAAGACTGACGAAGATACCGGACAGATCATTCTTTCCGGTATGGGCGAACTGCATCTTGAAGTTGTGCTGGACCGCATGCGCCGTGAGTACAAGCTGGAACCGAGGTCCGGTAAACCGCAGGTTGTTTATCAGGAAGTGCCGGGCGGTAATGCCGAGGCCGAGGAAGAATTCGACAAGCTCCTCGGCGAAGATAAGCATTATGGCTATGTGCGTCTGGCGGTGGAACCCCAGGAGCGCGGAACGGGACGGGATATTGTTTTCGAGATTGATCCTGATGCATGGTCCTCGGATTGGATGGACGCGGTGGCCGAGGGCGTTGATGACGGTTTGCAGAGCGGCGTGATTAAAGGATTTCCGGTTCAGGATGTGAAAGTGCGCATCCTTGAGCTGCGTAAACGGGACGGTGAGTCATCCGTTCCCGGCTATCATATGGCTGCGGGAAAAGCACTTAAAGCCGCACTTAGCGCGTCCTCTCCCAAGCTTATGGAACCGATTATGGATGTAGAGGTTTCTGTTCCTGAAGAATTTGTGGGGGATGTGATCGGTCTTCTCGGAGCCAAGGGCGCGCGTATTGAAAATATGCTCGACCGTAACAGTCAGAAGATTGTTCAGGCTTTGTCTCCACTGCGGAATATGTTCGGTTTTTCAACCGATCTGAGATCGGCCACACAGGGAAGGGCCGGTTTTGCCATGAAATTCCATAGTTTTGATGTTCTGGATTAATCCGGGAACAATTGAAAATAATCAGCAAAGGGAAGTTGATGCAGAAAGATTACAGCAGGATGGAAAAGTTTAAGCGGCTTTTCAAATTATATTATCTCAAGGTGATGCGGATCAATGCCTCACCTCATAATATTGCCATGGGAGTGGCATGCGGTGTTTTCGGGGGGTGTTTTCCTGTTATTCCGGGATTGCCGCTGCAGACCGTAATCGCAGTGGTTATGGCCTTTATTACTCGCAGCAGCAAGATAGCAGCAGCAATTGCCACCTGGGTTTCCAACCCCTTTAATTGGTTGCTGTTTTACTATGTACAATTCAAGATCGGGACTTTTTTTCTGCCCATCGACATTGCCTTCGACCCTGCTGCGTGGCAGGTTTCAGATTTTATGGATATCGGCTGGCAGGGTGTGAGTATTCTTATTTTCGGTGGCGTTGTGCTCGGCATCCCTCTGTCGATTATTTCATATTTTATCGCCCTGTTTTTCGTGCGCCGCTACCGCAGGCGTAAGACTCTGAGGATGCTTGCCAGGCGTAAGAAGTTATAAGTGCTGTAAACATAAGGGTTAACAGTGATGCTTTGTCATCTGTTATCTATCAGAAACAGAAAAAACCATAAGGCTCTTTGATTGAAAAGAGCCTTTTTTTGTTTTTTTACGTGTATGATAATTATACTGCTTGATTGAAACTGATTAAATGTTTAAAAATAGAAGTGTTTATCAGCCTATTCAAATGACTTGGAGAATTCTTTATGTCCGATGATATGACCACTCAAGTTTTCAAGGAAGAAGCATACGAACTGCTGGGTGAACTTGAAACCTCATTGCTTGAGCTTGAGGATGTTCCTGATGATATGGATATAATCAACCGCGTTTTCAGGGCCTTGCATACAATTAAAGGGTCCGGGTCCATGTTCGGTTTTGAAGCTATTGCCGAATTTACCCACGAGGTTGAGACCGTGTTTGATATGGTCAGGAACGGGGAGCTTGCCATATCAAAACCCCTGCTGACCCTTTCTCTTTCTGCTCGCGATCATATTTATTCCATGCTTGAATCTCCTTCCGGTGAAGGTGACTTTGCTCTTGGCAACGGCATTCTGGATGGATTGAAGGATGTTGCTTCCGGCGCACTTGGCGGTGCGCCTGCTGAGGCTGCTGCCCCTGCAGAAGAACCGGAACCGGCAGAGGAACAGGCTGCGGAAGCTCCGGCTGCTGAAAAGCAGGTTGACGCAGAACCTGAAGATCAGCCTCTGCGGAGTCTTTTTCAAATTATTATCAAGGTTGCTGCGGGCAGTGAAGTCGATGAAGACAGCCTTGATTCTCTTTTGCAGGAACTGGGACGGCTGGGGGATATTCGTTCCAAGGTTCTTCATAAAGACGCTGAGCCATGGTGGGATGTTGTTTTTGAAAGTGATTCCGACTCCATGTCTATTGAGGAAATTTTCTTTTTTACCGACATTCCGGTTACAGTGAATGTTCGGGAAGTGGCCCGTGAAGATGTTGCCGACCATTTTGCTCCAGCTGATGAGATTGATGGAGAAGTCGAAGCCGGTCCGGTGAAGAAACTCGGTGAAATTCTGGTGGAAAGGGGGGATGTCCCTTCCGAAGCCATTGATGCTGTGCTGGCTGACCAGAAACCTCTGGGTGAGTTGCTCACTGAAAAAGGTGTGGTCAGCAAAGAGAAGGTGGACAGCGCACTGGCCGAACAGAATGCGACCAAGCAATTCAAGACGGCTTCAAAGAAAGCACGCAAAAAGGTTGATACCGCTTCATCCATAAGGGTTTCGGCGGAAAAACTTGATTATCTGGTGGACCTTGTAGGCGAGCTGGTTATTGTGCAGGCCCAGATCAGCCAGGTAGTCAGTTCAAAAGGCGATCCTTCATTGACCGCGCTTTCCGAGGAACTGGAGCGTCTTTCCGATGAACTCCGGGACAGCACTCTTGGAATCCGTATGCTGCCCATCGGCACTACTTTCAGTAAGTTTAGGCGGTTGGTACGAGACCTTTCTGAAGAATTGGGCAAGGAGATCGACCTGCATACCAATGGTGCAGAGACCGAACTGGATAAGACGGTTATTGAAAGGCTCGGCGATCCTCTTGTGCACCTGCTGCGCAACTCCATAGATCATGGAATTGAAGATCCGGAAACCCGTGCTTCAGAGGGCAAGGCTCGTCGGGGCACTATCACCCTTACCGCAGAACATTCCGGCGGCGATGTCATGATCCTCATTGAAGATGACGGAAAAGGCATGTCCAAGGAGGCCATCAAAGTTAAGGCCATTGAGAAAGGTCTTCTTTCAGCTGATCAGGACCTTACGGACAAAGAAATTTTCAACCTTATTTTCGAGCCCGGTTTTTCCACCGCCCAGAGCGTGACCAATGTTTCCGGGCGCGGGGTGGGGATGGACGTGGTTAAGCGGGCCATTGATTCTCTGCGCGGCAGTATCGACATTACCAGTGAACAAGGCAAAGGCACGATCATAACTATCAGGCTGCCCCTGACCCTTGCGATTATTGACGGATTGCAGGTCCGGGTCAGCGATGATTATTTTGTTATTCCGCTTTCACTTGTAGAGGAATGTGTTGAACTTACCGCCAAGGATGTGGAGGAAGCCAACGGGCAGCAGTTTGTAAACCTGCGCGGGGAAATTGTTCCTTACATCAGGATACGCGAGTGGTTTGAAGTTGAGGGTGAATCCCCTCCCATTGAGCAGATTGTAATTACCGGGCTTGAAGGCAGCAGGATCGGTGTTGTCGTTGATACTGTTATCGGTGAGCACCAGACTGTAATTAAGAGTCTGGGCCGTGTGTACAGAGATGTGGAAGGCATTTCCGGCGCAACTATCAAAGGTGACGGAACCCTTGCATTGATTCTTGATATTCCAAAACTTTTCCGGACAGTTCTGGCAGAAGTAAAGGCGGCAGGCTGATGGCTGCGAAGAAAGATAAGCAGGATAAGGGCCGGGGACCGCTGAATTTGAATCCCAAAATGTCAGATGCTGATTTCGGTAAATTCAGCAAGCTGATCAAAGAGGAATTCGGGATCAAGATGCCGCCTTCCAAGAAGACCATGCTGGAGGCCCGTCTTCAGAAAAGGTTGCGTGCTCTCGGTTTTGCCAGTCATTCCCAGTATTGCGATTTTTTGTTCAGCCCCGGTGGTTTTGAAAGGGAGCTGACCCAGCTCATTGACGTGGTTACCACCAATACTACGGATTTTTTCAGGGAACCGAAACATTTTGAGCTTATGCTCAGTACCATTTTACCAGATTTGACACAGCGTAATAGTCGGCCGGTCAAAGTCTGGTCTGCCGGATGTTCCAGCGGTGAAGAGCCTTACACTCTGTGCATGGTTATGAATGAGTTTGCGGAAAAGAATGCTAATTTCAAATATTCATTGCTGGCTACGGACATTTCCACTGATATTCTGCGCAAGGCCATGAACGCAGTTTATCCCATGAATAAAGTGGATGTGGTGCCTATGGCCTTGAAGAAAAAGTATCTGCTTAAAAGTAAGGATAAGGCTAAGCCGCTGGTCCGCATGAAACCTGAATTAAGGAATAAGGTTGATTTCAAACGTTTGAATTTTATGGAGCCTTTTCCTTTTAAGGATCAGAAAGATATAATTTTCTGTCGCAACGTTGTCATATATTTTGATAGGGCTACTCAGTACACCCTGTTTCAGAAATTCTGCTCAACTCTATCCAGAGGTGGTTACCTGTTTATTGGGCATTCAGAGAGTATTTCAGGAATGGAACTTCCGGTCAGGCAGATTGCTCCCACTGTTTATCAAAAGGTTTAGTTATGAAGAAGAAAACAAAGGTTTTGATTGTTGATGATTCTGCTTTGGTTCGTCAGGCATTGCAGCAGCTTTTTTCAACAGATGCGTCCATAGAAGTTGTTGGCAGTGCCGGAGATCCTTTTGCCGCTGCTGAGATTATGAAGCGGATTATCCCTGATGTGATCACTCTTGATATTGAGATGCCAAAGATGGACGGACTGACCTTTTTACGCAAGCTCATGACCCAGCATCCCATCCCGGTGGTGATTTGTTCCACGCTCACCGAGCAGGGGTCTGACGCATATATGAAGGCTATTGAGTACGGGGCAATTGATGTCATCACCAAACCCAAAGTCGGAACCAAGCAATTTTTTGAAGAATCAAGCATCCGTGTTTGTGATGTAGTTAAAGCCGCAGCCATGACCAAGCCGCGCAAGCTTTCCGCCCGGCCCATGACTGTGCAGCCCAAGCTTTCGGCTGATGCGGTTCTGCCTAAGTCCCGCCCCAAGACCACAACCCTGCAGACTACGGAAAAAGTAGTGCTGGTAGGTGCTTCCACCGGGGGAACCGAAGCAATTCAGAATTTTCTGCAGAGTATGCCCCTTGATTGTCCGGGTATAGCAATCGTGCAGCATATGCCGGAGAAATTCACAGCCGCATTTGCCTCAAGACTGAACGCAATCTGCCGTATTACCGTAAAAGAAGCTCGTGACGGGGACAGTATTTTGCGAGGACAGGCCCTGATTGCACCGGGCAACAAACATATGCTGCTCAAGCGTTCCGGTGCCCGTTATTATGTTGAAATTAAAGACGGGCCTCTGGTCAGTCGCCACAGACCCTCTGTGGACGTTCTTTTCCGTTCCGGTGCTTCCAGTGCCGGTAAAAATGCTGTTGCGGTGATTATGACCGGAATGGGCGATGACGGGGCCAAGGGCATGAAAGAAATGCACGATGTCGGAACGCATTGCATTGCGCAGGATGAAGCTTCCTGCGTTGTTTTCGGTATGCCGCAGGAAGCCATCAAGCTGGGTGGGGTGGATAAGATCATGCCGCTCAAGAATATTCCCGGAGCGGTGGTTAATTTCTGCAACCGCTAGGCTGATTACTGTTTTTCGCCTTTGTTATGCTTGTGGATTACTATCTCGATCTCTTCCGAGGTGACGAGACCTTCGGTCATGTTCTCGCTCAGGAATTCTGTGAATTTTTCGATTTTGTCCGCCTTGTCGATGATTTCGATGATTAACGGCAGGTCCTCGGAAAGTCTGAGAATGGACGTGGTACGTACCTGACTGTTGGCACCGTAACCCATCACCCCCCGGTAGACGGATGCTCCGGCAAGTCCCTGATTGCGGGCTTCCTCAACTATTACTTCATATAGGGGGCGGTGCTTGAGCCTGTTTTCTTCTCCGGTAAAGATTTTGAGTCTTACAGCCTTTTCGGTTAATGTCATATCAGGTACTCCGGTTAATACAGTTATTTGAAATCAGGAAACTATCAGTCTGCCCAGTGCCAGCCCGCCGATAATACAGAAAAAACCAAGAATGCTCTGTCCGCCGATATTCAGTCCGGTCATGACCCATTGGCCGGATTTGACCAGATTGGCGGATTCGAACATGTAGGTTGAGAAGGTGGTGAATGCGCCCATGAATCCGGTCAGGATTAACAGCCGCATTTCAGGCGGAAATCCGAGACGGTCTTCAAACATCCCGGTGACCAATCCGAAAAACAGGCAACCGAGCATATTTACGGCGAATGTCCCGGCCGGGAAAGCTGAATCAGCCATGCGCTGAACCACACCGGAAACAAGGTAGCGGCAGAGGCTTCCAGCTGCTCCGCCTGCCGCGACGTACAAGAATTTATGCATATTTAAGTCCTTCAGTGGCATTTATTTATTAATATTTTGTAGCACTTCAAGCTGAGAGAGAAAAGCAAAATGGCCCTTGAAACCGAATTGAAATATCTGAATGCAGATCACGACAAAGCTCGGAAGATCATGGCAGTGCAGGGTGGTAACCTACTGACCCGGCATTATGAACGCAACATTGTTCTAGATGATCCAGGACGTACCCTTTACAAGCGATCGGCCCTGCTGCGCGTTCGGCAGGCGGAAAAAACAACCATGACCGTCAAGCGAATCCCTTCCGGGCCTGTTTCGGGAAAAGCCAAGGTCTATATCGAGCATGAGACCGAGGTATCTAATTTTGATGAGACTGTAGCCGCCTTGCAGGTTCTGGGGTACGCGCCTGTTTTTCGTTATGAGAAAATCAGGGAAGAGTGGGCTTTTGCGGATTGTCATATTTGTCTGGATCAGTTGCCTTTTGGCCCGTTTATTGAAATTGAGGGAACAGAGGACGGAATTTTGGCCTGCGCGGATCTGCTCGGGTTGGAATCTGCTGATGCGTGCCGTAAAACCTATCATGAACTGAACCGGGACCATAGAATGAAAGCCGGACTGGACCCGGATGAAAATTTTGTTTTTACCCCTGAAGAAGTTAAAGTTCTGCTTTAAGGTACAGGTTTTATAGCCCAATAGGTTTTTTATAGCTTAAAAATAAACAAAACTTCCTCGACAGGTGGGGAAATTGTTCTTATTGTTAACTATAGTCAAACATAAAAATATTTGAAGTTAAAAAAATGGCTGAATATAAAGAAAATTTTGAGTCGGATGTACTGCTTGAGGATGAGCTTAAGGAACCGCGGAAGTTCCGGGTGCTGCTGCACAATGATGATTACACTTCCATGGAGTTTGTTGTAGCTATTCTCATGCAGGTTTTCAGGAAAACAGAAGAGGAATCCACGAAAATAATGCTTCAGGTCCATAACAAAGGGGTTGGGGTTTGTGGAGTTTACACGGCCGAAGTTGCTGAAACACGCGTTGAAATGGTCAAGCAGCTTGCACAGCAGGCAGGCTACCCGCTGAAATGCACAATCGAAGAGGTCTAGTATGCTCAGTAAGACATTGGAACAGGCATTGACTTCTGCGGTTAACGAAGTCAGGCTCAGAAATCACGAATTCCTCACTCTTGAACATCTGCTGTACGCGATTATTCAGGAGGAGTTGGGAGCGGACATCATCGCCGGGTGCGGTGCTGAGCTTCCCAAGCTTCGCAGCCAGCTGGAACGTTTTTTTGATGAGAATCTCGAACCCCTGCCCACCGGAGTGGATACTGAAGTTATCCAGACTCTGGGAGTAAGGCGCGTTTTGCAGCGTGCTATCTGGCAGAAGAAGGCCGCCGGGAAGGATGTGGTTGAGGTCGGCGATGTGATTGCCGCCATGTTTGAGGAAGAGGACTCCTACGCAGTCTACTTCCTGAAGACACACGACATCTCGCGCCTCGATATCCTTGAATATATTTCACACTCCATAAGCGAAAGCGGTGACTGGGCCGAAGGGCTGGATATAAGCCCCAATCCCCGGACCGGTGACGGCGGAGCTTCCCCTGAAGGCAAGCCTGCCGGAGGCAAGGACAAGGAATCTCCGCTGGAAGAATTTACCACCAACCTCACCGAGCGTGCGCGGGACGGCAAGATTGACCCGCTCATCGGGCGTGATAGCGAGGTTGAGCGTACCCTGCAGGTTCTTTCCCGCAGGCGCAAGAACAACCCCATTTTTGTAGGTGATCCCGGTGTGGGTAAGACCGCCATGGCCGAAGGTCTGGCTCTTGCCATTGCCAAGGGAAACATTCCTGCTTCCTTTGAAAATACCGATGTGTATGCTCTTGATATGGGGGCATTGCTGGCCGGAACCAAGTATCGCGGTGATTTTGAATCCCGTCTCAAGGGAGTGCTGGCCCAGCTCAAGAATAAGGAAGGGGCTATCCTCTTTGTGGATGAAATCCATACCATCGTCGGGGCCGGTGCGGTCAGTGGCGGTTCAATGGATGCGTCCAATATTCTTAAGCCGTTCCTCGGGTCCGGTGAAATCCGCTGTATCGGGGCCACCACCTACGAGGAATACAAGAACCATTTTGAAAAGGACCGTGCGCTTTCCCGCAGGTTCCAGAAGATCGATATCGGCGAACCTTCTGTGGAAGAAACCATAGAAATCCTCAAGGGGCTCAAGCCATATTACGAAGAGCATCACAATGTGAATTACGCTCCCTCGGCAATCAAGGCCGCTTCGGAGCTTTCCGCAAGGCATATCAATGAACGTTTCCTGCCGGACAAGGCCATCGACGTCATTGATGAAGCCGGGGCGTTCTATAATCTCAGCCAGCGCAAGCGCAAGGACAACCGCATTGTGGTTGCTGATGTGGAAAAGGTTATCTCCAAGATGGCCCGCATCCCCACACGCCGCATCACCATGTCCGACCGTTCCCGCTTGCAGGAATTGGATGTGAACCTGAAGGGTGTTGTCTTCGGGCAGGACGAGGCAGTGGACCTGATCACCAAGGCCATCCTCCGTTCCCGTGCAGGCATGAAGCAGGTCGGCAGGCCCACCGGGTCTTTCCTGCTTACCGGACCTACCGGAGTAGGTAAGACTGAACTTGCCCGCCAGCTGGCTTCCACCATGGGTGTACACTTCATGCGTTTTGACATGAGTGAGTACATGGAGAAGCATGCGGTGGCCCGCCTCATCGGTGCTCCTCCGGGCTATGTGGGATTTGATCAGGGCGGACTGCTCACCGAAGGCGTGCGCAAGAACCCGCATTGCGTAATTCTTTTCGACGAGATCGAAAAGGCCCACCCGGATGTATTCAACATCCTGCTGCAGGTAATGGACTACGCCACTCTGACCGACAACAACGGTCGTAAGGCTGATTTCAGGCACGTTGTCCTGCTCATGACCTCCAATGCCGGAGCGCGTGAAATGGCCAAGGGCGGAATCGGTTTCGGTGCCAGCGTGAAGGGCGGCGAAGACAAGGGGCGCGGACTCAAGGCGGTTGAAAAGATTTTCAGCCCTGAATTCCGCAACAGGCTGGACAGCATTGTACCGTTCAACTCCCTGCAGATTGATGTCATGGAGCTCATCGTTGACAAGTTCATCAAGGAACTCAACGGACAGCTGCTCGACAACCGCGTGACCATCGAGGTCAACAAGAAGTCACGCCGCTGGCTGGCTGAGCAGGGCCATGATCCGGCCTATGGCGCAAGGCCCATGGCCCGCCTGATCCAGACTTCCATCAAGGATGAAATTGCTGACGAGATTCTCTTCGGCAAGCTGGTCAAGGGCGGAACCGTACAGGTTTCCACCAAGGGCAAGGGCGAGGATGAGAAGCTCAGCTTCAAGTTTAAGCCTGTCGGCAAGTAGCCGATAGTTGCTTAATTCATAAATTAAATTCAAAGGGGAGGCTTCCGTTGGGAGCTTCCCTTTTTTTGCTGATTAGTAAAATTGCCTTCCAATATAATAATCTAAACTCTATTGCCAAATCATAATAATCAGTTATTATAAAGTATAGGCGGAAAACCAAAGGATTATTATGGTTGTTTACAGATTGATTGAAGACCCCATTTTTCCCCACCCGGATGAGGCGGAACCGGACGGTCTGCTGGCGGTCGGTGGAGACTTAAGCCCGGAACGGCTGTTATCAGCTTATGCCTCGGGTATTTTCCCGTGGTATGATGAGCGTTCGCCCATTCTGTGGTGGTCTCTTGATCCGCGCCTGATACTTAATTTCGACAAGCTGCATGTTTCCCGCCGGGTCCGGCGCAAGGTCAGGAAAAGGGAATATACGGTCACCCTCGACCATGCGTTCGAGGCCGTGATCTCCAATTGTGCCCGCAAATTCCGCCCCGGTCAGGCCGGCACGTGGATTCTGCCCGAAATGATCGATGCATACGTGAAGCTGCACAAGCTCGGTTTCGCGCACAGCGTGGAAGTCTGGAACAGCCACGGCAATCTTGCCGGAGGGCTTTATGGAATTTCACTGGGTAAGGTCTTTTCCGGGGAGTCCATGTTTTTCCTTGAGCCGGATGCCTCAAAGGTCGGATTTTCCTATCTCGTACACTGGCTGCAGAACCGCGAATTTCATTTCATTGATTGCCAGCAGCCCACAGACCATCTCAAATCCCTTGGGGCCGAAGAGGTCAGCCGGGATCACTTTCTGGAAAAGCTCGATGAGGCGCTTGAATTCCCTGCCCTGCGCGGACGATGGGAATTCATGGAAGGGGAGTATGATCTGATAACGGAAATTTTGAGCTAGAAATGATAAAGCGGAGGATTCAGGTGAATCCTCCGCTTTTTCATTGGTTCTGGAATCTTTTGCGTCTTACCGAATTTCTTTTACTCGTTCGGTCAATGTATCTGAAATCCATGCATTAAGGCTTTTGCCGGAGATAGCTGCGGCTGACGCGGCTTCTCTGTGGAGTTCTGGTTTTAAGCGTAAATGAATTTTACCGGAATATGGTTTTTCCGGTTCTTCGTCTTCTTCACGGCAGAAATCAAGGTAGTCTTCAACGGATTCAGCCAGAGCTGTTTTCAGTTCGTCTATGGAACGGCCTTGGAAGGTGATTACATCTTTGAGGTTGATAACCTCGCCGTGAAAAATGTCAGCTTCGGGATCGTAGTCGAATTTCCCCAGATAGCCTTTGTACTGAATTGTGTTCATGGCTTTACTCCTGCCGCTTCAAGAAAGCGGCGAACAGATTTTACCGCACCTTTGTCTGTAGTTGGTTCCGGGTGTGGTCTATGGAAGATTGCCCTTACGCCGTTTAGTTTAATACGAACTCGTGATCCTCTTCCTTCAGATTTGGTTGCACCAAGTGCGACCAGCAACGCCTCAATGTCTGTCCAAGTAATCGACGGACTGATCGGGTTTTTAAAGACAGCTTCAAGTGTTTTGCGTTGCTTCTTGTTCATAAGAGTATGGTATTACTTTGTGGTATTATGTCAAGATGGTTTTGTTTGCAAAAAGTAAAGCGGAGGATTCGGGATGAATCCTCCGCTTTTAAATTTGGATAAAATATTGATGCGCTATTACAGAGTCAAAACTATTAAAAGTTTTTTTGGTCCCTGAAGGACCGCCGGATGCATTCCTAATTATCATCCCCCTCACGTGTCTCAACCAGCGGACGGTGCGCGCCGAGGTTATAGAGGCCGCGCAGGGCGAAGGGCAGGTCGAAGTGGGGTACTTTTTCGAACTTGATCAGCCCGATGTCTTTGCCCTCGGTGATGGAGGAAAGGGGCGGCAGACCTGCGGGTACGGGAAATTCCATGGGGGTGGAGAAGATGGATTCCAGCCTTGAGGAGTAATGTTCCTTGAGGTAATCAACTACCTGATCGCGTTCTTCCATGGTGAAGGATTCCAGCACGATTTTGCGGTCTTTTTCTTCATTGGGAACGGCATCGAGTGCTGCGGGTGCTCCGAACAGGCCGTCCCATTTGATTTCAGCCGCGTCGGCTTCGTCCCATTCAGGGCGGAAAAGATGTACTTCTACATCACGGCGACCTTTGAAGCTTTTGATGACCATGGATACAGCGTAACCGCGGGGGCTGGGGATTTCTCCGTTTTCAATCTGGATTATAGGAATCATTGCTACCTCGCAAAATGAATGTTTTAATGAGCTTGTCAGCTTGTTAATCAATTCTACATAACTATTTTAATATAACAGCACAAGTCGGGAACCTACCATAATGGCGAACAATTTTGAGCTTGTCAGTGATTATACTCTTAAGGGCGACCAGCCCGAAGCGGTGAAGCAACTGGTTGAAAATATCAGGCACGGTGTGCAGGACCAGATTCTGCTTGGAGCTACCGGTACTGGTAAAACATTTGCCATGGCCAATGTGGTCAAAGAGCTGAACCGCCCGACACTGGTCATGGCACCCAACAAGACTCTTGCCGCCCAGCTTTTCAATGAATTCAAGGCCCTGTTTCCTAATAACGCTGTGGAGTATTTCGTCAGTTATTACGATTACTACCAGCCGGAAGCCTACCTGCCGCATTCCGATACCTACATTGAAAAAGATTCGTCCATTAATGATGACATTGATAAACTGCGCCACTCCGCCACCCACGCCCTGCTGACCCGGCGTGATGTGCTCATTGTGGCTTCCGTTTCCTGTATTTACGGTCTCGGTTCACCGGAATTCTACGCCAAGATGATCATCCCGGTGGAAGAAGGGCAGGAGCTTTCTATGGAAGCACTCATGGATAAGCTGGTGGAAGTGCAGTACGAGCGCAACGATTACGACTTCCATCGCGGAACTTTTCGGGTGCGCGGAGATGTCATCGAAATCATCCCGGCCTATGCCCGCGAGCAGGCTTTGCGCATTGAATTTTTCGGTGATGAGATCGACTCCATCCTTGAAACCGACCCTTTGACCGGGGAAGTCACCGGACGCAGGCGCAAGACCGTTATCTATCCGGCCAGTCACTTTGTTTCGGATCAGGATAACCTTGAACGCGCGCGGGAAGACATCCGCAATGAACTCACCGATACCCTGATAAGCTATAAGAATGACAACAAGCTCATCGAGGCCCAGCGCATTGAGCAGCGCACCATGTATGATCTGGAGATGATCGAAGAGATTGGTTACTGCAACGGCATTGAGAACTACTCCCGCCATCTGGATGGGCGCAAGGAAGGCGATCCTCCGGCAACTCTGATTCATTATTTTCCGGACGATTTTCTGCTCTTTATGGATGAATCCCATATTGCCGTGCCGCAGGTGGGAGCCATGTACAACGGTGACCGTTCGCGCAAAACCACTTTGGTCAATTTCGGATTCAGGCTGCCTTCCGCGCTTGATAACCGACCGTTATGTTTTGAGGAGTTTCTCGACAAAATCGGGCAGACCGTCTATGTTTCCGCAACTCCGGGGCCATGGGAGATGGAGCGAGCGCAAGGTCTTGTAGTGGAGCAGATCATCCGTCCCACCGGGTTGCTTGATCCCGAAATCGAAGTTCGTCCGGTCAAAGGGCAGATGGATGATCTGCTGGCCGAATGCAAGGAACGCGAGAAGCGCGGCGAGCGGGTGCTGATCACCACCCTGACCAAGCGCATGGCCGAAGACCTGACCGACTATTTTAATCAGATGGGTGTGGAAGCCAAGTATCTGCACTCCGACATTGATACCATGGAACGAATGGCGATCATCCAGTCTTTACGGGCCGGGGAATTCGTTGCGCTGGTAGGTATCAACCTGCTGCGCGAAGGTCTCGATATTCCGGAAGTCTCCCTTGTGGCCATTCTTGATGCGGACAAGGAAGGCTTTTTGCGTTCCACCCGTTCCCTGATCCAGACCTTTGGACGCGCGGCCCGAAACTCCGAAGGGCGGGTCATTCTGTACGCCGACAACGTGACCCGATCCATGCGCACTGCCATGGACGAAACCAGCCGCCGTCGTGCCAAACAGATGGAGTACAACGAGACTCACGGCATTGTTCCACGGACCATTGCTAAATCACTGGATAATATGCTGGGAACATTGTACTCTGATAACTGGTCGGGCGGTGAGGTCAAGATTGCGGCTGAAGATGTGGCCGAGTATGGACTTGATCCCGCAAAAATGGAAAAAGAAGTTCGTAAGCTTGAAAAAGATATGCGCAAGTACGCGGCAGAACTTGAATTTGAAAAGGCTGCCGAACTGCGTGACCGCATTCAGAGCTTGCGGGAGAAGATTCTTAGTCTCGGATAACAGTGTCGTTTAACAATCAACCTGGGCTGTCAGGAATGAAATCCAAATCCATATTCGTAAAGCTGCTTCGTTTGAGACGGGAGTTCGGAATGTTCTGGGGTTTAATCGCCGGTTTCATTTACATGACTCTTGTTTTCATCGGCGGTATTATCGGTTACATGTGGCTGGAGGGTTGGAGTTTACTGAACAGCTTTTACATGGTTGTTATCACTCTTTCCACTGTAGGTTTTATGGAAGTGCTGCCTCTGTCCGATCAGGGCAGGCTGTTTACATCCATTCTTATTCTCGGTGGTGTGGGTGGTTTTGCATATTTGATCGGTGCTTTTTCCCAACTGCTGGTGGAAGGGCGGTTGCAGGCAATTCTAGGGAGACGCAGAATGCAGAATACAATCGGTAAATTGAAAGGGCACATAATTGTCTGCGGATATGGACGTATCGGTCAAATTGTGACCAAAGAAGTTCTGGATGAAGGTTTGGATATTGTTGTTATCGAGAATAATCCTGAGCTTGTATCCCAGATGGAAGCAGCCGGGATCGCCTGCATTGAAGGTGATGCCACCAATGATGAAATTCTCAGCATGGCCGGGTTGTCCAATGCCGGTACGCTGATTGCCGCTATGTCCGATGAGGCTGCCAACGTCTACGTGACCCTGATTGCCCGTCAGTCCAATATAAACGTGAATATTGTTGCCCGCGGCAATAACACGACCAGTATTTCACGGCTCGAATTTGCCGGGGCGGACCGGGTGGTACTGCCGCATACAATCGGTGGCGTAAGCATGGCCCAATCTGTACTGCGGCCTACTGTGACCAGTTTCATGGATATTACCATGCGCAGCGAAATTGATTTGCAAATGGAAGAGCTTTTCGTTAGCGATTCTTCCGAGCTGGTCGGGCTGGATCTGATCGAATCCAAGATTCGTCCCCGGTTTAACCTGATCATTATCGCCATCCGGAAAGGCAACGGCGAAATGGTTTTTAACCCCGGTCCAAAAGAAGTCATCGAAGCAGGTGATACCCTGCTCACAGTCGGCAAAATCTCCGACCTTTCTGCTATCAGCGAAATTTTGTAATGCCTCCGGCGGCTGGGGAAGGGAAACTTTTGCAAAAGTTTCCCTTCCCCAGACCCCATCCCTTCAAAATCTTTTATTATGCTTCGCAAGTAGCGCGTTATTGCGTTCTTCGAATTAAAAATGGCGAAGCCCTGATGAAAGTTTTTGAAGAGTCCAGAGAAACTTTTTTCAAAAAGTTTCTCTGGACCTCGGAGAGCCGCCGGAGCAACGGTGGCAAAAGTCAAGCTACGCAGGCTGCTCAGACCAATATTGGTCGTTAGCAATTAGGGCATTCAAAATGCCAAGTAACTTTCTCATTGATGCGACCATCGCAACTTTATGAGCTTTGCCAGCG
>NZ_VOIQ01000008.1 GCF_010470675.1 Desulfovibrio sp. JC010 | reverse complement strand
ATCCCAAGCAACGGTTCGGGTTAGAAGAACAAAGCATGACGACCCAAGCTCCGGCACGGTCTTAAAAAACCAAGGCAAAATCGGTCTGCCATGCAAAATTACAACTGTTTAATTGGTTAAACAACGTCAATCAAGACGTACTAGGCATATAAGAATTAACCGAACAATTTGGAGGAAATAAAATGGCTGAATATACATACGAAAGTCTGGAAGCATTGCTCAAGGAAAATCTCGGCGACAGCATGCCTGAACGGGCCATGGAAGATATCCATGAGGCTCTTAAGATCACGGAGAAAATGGAAGAAGAAGGCTGGAAGTTCCAGCTGGAAGATTTAAGCCGCGGCAGCATGACTGAAACCGATTGGCGTGCTGTTTTGACCAAAGATGGTAAAGAGTTTGCCGGGCAGAGTGATCATGCGGCACTTGCTGTTTGTGTTGCTGTGGCGGATGCTATCGTGGGGTAGGGGTACTTTAGTTCATATTTTGGGAACCTTTTGTGTTGACAGTTTTTGGGAACTGTTTATTCTATGCTTAGGAGAGTTCAGGGAACCTATGCGAATAATTAGTCGAGCTACTTTACGTGATTATGGAAAGAAGCATTCTGATGCAAAGGAGTCGCTTGACTGCTGGTTTCATGAAGTCAACGTTGCATCTTGGGATAGCTGGACTGACATTAAGGCAAGGTATCCAGATGTTTCTCCCCTCGGTAAAGATCGCTATGTCTTCAACATAAAAGGTAACAAGTATAGGATAATAACGGCTGTTCATTTCGCAAGTAAAATTGTTTTTATCCGTTTTGTAGGCACTCACGCTGAGTATGACAAAGTGGATGCAGAGAAGGTGTAATATGATGAAGTTAATTAAGACAGAACAAGATCACAGGGAGGCCCTTGAGCAGATCGAAAGGCTCATGGTAGCTGGTGATTCTCCTGAAGTTTTGGATCAGCTTGAGCTTCTTGCACACCTTGTTGAAAAGTATGAAGAAGAACAGTTTCCAATCGATTTTCCGACTCCTGTTGCTGCGATTAAGTTTCGCATGGAGCAGTTGGGCTTTAAGCAAAAAGACCTTATTCAATACTTAGGAAGCAAAAGTAAAGTTTCAGAAGTATTAAATGAAAAGAGATCCTTAACCTTGGATATGATGAGAAAACTTAATAAAGGTTTAGGAATTTCTCCTGAAGTTTTACTTCAAGAACCCCGTGCTGAGTTTCCTAAAAGCTACTCTTCTTTGGATTGGGCGCTCTTTCCTTTAAGAGAATTGGCTAAACGGGGCTATTTTTCCTTGAAGCAGCTAGCGGAAAAAGCTGAAGAGAATATGCGCGAATTCATTGCAGCAGCTGGCTCCCCTCCGTTGGTACATTCCTGCCGTCGTCAGAGTTCGTGGAATGGAAAAGACGGGGACTGGTATGCAACTTTTGCTTGGGAGTTAATTGTTAGGAATCAGGCACGTAAAAAAGATCTTGATGTGAAATATCTTCCGGGGTCTTTTACTGAAGAGAATATGTCTCGTCTTGCACACCTGAGCTGTTATGCTGACGGTCCTGTTTTAGCGAAAGAATACTTAGAACGTTATGGGATTATTCTTATTGTTGAACCAGCAATTAAGGGAACGTATCTTGATGGTGTTGCCATGCTGCTTGATGATGGCACACCAGTTGTGGGTATGACTTTGCGACAGGATAGAATTGATTATTTTTGGTTTACTTTGCTGCATGAGCTTGCCCATATTGTTAAACATTTAGATGTTAATCAACCTTGTATTATTGATTTCAAAGACAGTTCCTCAACTTCTCTTTCTACTATAGAAGCTGAGGCTGATATGATCGCATCCAGAGTTTTGATACCTGAGGTTGAATGGTCAACAAGCGATGCTAAGCGGTGTGGGAGTAAGGCTGGAGCAATTGCCCTTGCCCGTAAACTTGAAATACATGAGGCTATTGTAGCCGGGAGAATTCGTAAGGAAAGAAATAATTACCGCATTCTTCATCAGCTTGTGGGTAACAAACAAGTTCGCAAGATTTTTTGGGAATAAAAATTCTTATAAATTTTAGAGCAAACAAAAAATCCCCCCGGAACAACCGTTCCGGGGGGATTTTTTGATTTTATGTATCTCGAACCAGCTTAGAACTGTTTCTTCATCAGCTCGGCGAGGTTGGCGGCGGTGAAGCCGTATTTCTCTGCCAGCTGTGCTGCGGGTGCGGATGCGCCGAAGTGGTCGATGCCGAGTACTGCGCCGTCAATGCCGACGTATTTGTACCAGCCTTCGGGGCGGCCTGCTTCTGCTGCCACGCGGGTGCGGACATTGGGGTCAAGTACGGAATCTTTGTATGCCTGATCCTGCTCTTCGAAGATTTCCACGGAAGGCATGGAGACCACGCGGATCTTTTTGCCTTCGATCATGGAAGCGGCTTCGATAGCCATGGATACTTCGGAGCCTGCGGCAATGGCGATCATGTCCGGGGTGCCTTCGCAATCTTTTACAATGTAACCGCCGCGCTTAACGCCTTCTTCCACCTGCGGGTACTCATCTTTGCCGAGGACGGGCAGTCCCTGACGGGTGAGCATGAGGGAGGAAGGACGTTTGTCCTGTGCCATGGCGATTTCGAGGCAGGCTGCGGTTTCGCGGGCATCTGCGGGTCTCAGCACCAGCATGTTCGGGATGAGACGCAGGGATGCTACGTGCTCGATGGGCTGGTGGGTGGGGCCGTCTTCACCTACGTAAAAAGAATCGTGGGTGTAGATGTAGATGACCGGGAGATGCTGCAGCGCAGACATGCGCATGCCGTTACGGCAGTAGTCGGAGAAGGTCAGGAAGGTTGCACCGAAGGGGATAACGCCGCCGTGCAGGGCCATACCGTTGAGGATAACGGACATGGGGAATTCACGGACACCGAAAGCGAGGTTGCGCGCGGTCTTGCCGTCAATGGCGAAGTCGCCGACCTTTTTGCGGAAGTTCGCAGTCTGGTTCGAGGGATCAAGGTCTGCGGAACCGCCCACGAGAGTGGGCAGAGCATCGGTGATGGCGTCGAGGCATGCGCCCCAGGCCTTACGGGTGGCAATGGACTGACCTGCTTCGAACTCAGGCAGTTCCAGTTTGATGTCCTTGCGGTCTTTGTTGGCATCGGCCCAGAAAGCGGCGATTTTTTCGTCGGCGGCAAGGGCTGCGTTGGATTTTTCTTTCCACTGGGCGGCCAGTGCCTTGAGATCGGGGAAACGGGCCTGAAAATGTTCAACAACATCTTCGGGGACGTAGAAAGTTTCTTTTTCAGGAAGACCGAAGCATTTTTTGGTGGCTTCGATTTCTTCGTGGGAGAGCGGGGAACCGTGGGTGGAGTGGCTGCCTTCGCAGGTAGCGGCACCTTTCGCCATTACGGTCTTACCGACGATCAGGGTCGGCTTGGAAGTTTCAGCCTGACCTGCTTTTACTGCTGCGCGGATGGCATCGTGGTCGTGGCCATCGATTTCCACAACGTGCCAGCACATGGCTTCGAAAACTTTTTTGAAGTCGGTGCAGTCGCACTTGCTGGTGGGACCTGCGAGCTGAATGTCGTTGGAATCGTAGTAAACTACCAGTTTGCCCAGTCCCCAGAGTCCGGCGAGAGTTGCTGCGCCCAGTGCTACAGGCTCCTGAAAGTCGCCGTCGGAGGAGAGAACGTAGGTGTAGTGGTCTACAACATCGTCGTTGGTGTTGGCGTTGAGGAAAGCCTCAGCGGTTGCCATACCCACACCGACACAGAAACCCTGACCCAGCGGGCCGGAAGTGGCTTCAACGCCGGGGGTCATGTCGTGTTCGGGGTGGCCGGGGGTGATGGAGTCCAGCTGGCGGAACTGCTTGAGGTCTTCGATGGTCAACAGGCCGCAGAGGTGCAGGATGGAGTAGAGCAGCGGGGATTCGTGACCTGCGGCCATTACGAAACGGTCGCGGTCTGCCCACTCGGGATTGCTGGGATCGAATTTAAGGAAGTCCTTGTACAGGACGTAGGCAAAGTCCGCGGAAGACATGGAACCGCCGGGATGGCCGGAATTAGCCTTGCGGATGGAGTCCATGATCAAGCCTTTGACAACGTTGACCGCTTTCTGGTCCAACTGGTTGTTACTCATTTTGAGTTCCCCTATTAAAGAATGATATTTTGTGCGGTATTCATGTTTGACGGATAACCGCCCCACTTCCCTGCCCACTTCCCTGAGCAATACCGACTGATGTTATAAATTAAAGAATCCCGCCTGCAATTATGCTGACGGGATTTCAACTATTTATCGAAAAGATTGATTCTGCGCAGGTGCCGGTCACCTTCAAATTCGGATGTCATGAAGGCGCGGATTATTTCTTCCGCCAGACCGGGGCCGATGACCCTTTCTCCGAGGCAGAGGATATTCGCGTTGTTGTGCGCACGGGCCATCTTGGCCATGTACTCGTTGGTACACATGGCGGCACGGATGCCCTTGATTTTGTTAGCAGCCATGGACATACCCAGTCCGGTTCCGCAGATGAGGATGCCGGGAATATCTTCCCCGGTAACCGTTTCGGCTACTTTTTCGGCGTAAACAGGATAGTCGCAGCTGACAGCTTCTTCAGGTCCGGCATCAATTACATCATAGCCCATGTCGCTGAGCAGTTTGATGGCAAATGTCTTGAGGACGAAGCCCCCGTGGTCCGAACCGATTACAACTTTACCGGCCATATCCAGATCTCCCGCTCAGGATGATTAAAACGTCATGGGCACAACAAAAAAACAGTTCTGTCGAGAACCTTCCCGCAGAACTATGTTAATCAGGCCGTGCTCAACTGTGTTTGTAACACCCTGTACTTTTGGTTTTTATGGAATCATCCGGGGATTCAAAGTGGTGGTGGGGGGAGGATTCGAACCTCCGAAGGCGTTGCCGACAGATTTACAGTCTGTTCCCTTTGGCCACTCGGGAACCCCACCACTCTATATATGAAACCGTTACCGGTTAGATATCCATTTTTCGTTCATTGTCGCGATATTTTACGTCGCGCTTGGCAGCCTGCTCTTTGCGGAGCCTGCTGATTTCATCTTTGAAAAATTCGATCTGCTTTTTACACAGTTCCGCGTTTCCGTCAACATCACCTGTAGTGAGTTTTCCCAGAAGCGCGTATTCTTTCTCAAGACGCTTTTCAAGCTGGCAGACTTCGAAATTTCCAAGCAGTCTGGAAACGATTCCTTTCATCTCCGCCAGCCAGACATCGAGACCTAGTTTAAAGTTTTCAAGAAGTCCACTACTTTTTTCATTAGAATTAAAATCCTGCCCGCTCATACTTCCCTCCGTATGAAAAGCTAAAATATTTTATTCAAATTTTACGTACCTGATGCGTTCGAGGCTGATCTCCTCGGAACCCTCAGGCAGCTTGAGTTCAAGCGCTTCCGGTTGCCACGGTTTTGCTGTGAAGTTTCGGGATTTTATACGCAGCAGGGCTTTGTCACCCGCCTCAGTGTATACTCCGATTTTATTTGGCAGCAGTTTGCCGGAATCGTCTTTTTCGTAGGAAGACAACTCCATGCGCCATGAAATTTCGCCCCGTCCCGATATTTCCACCGGGACGCAATGCTCGGCCAGCACAATGGAGCTGACCGGACCGTTATCAAAGATAAAACGCAGGTTTCCGTTATCAGGAACCACGCTGTCGTATGATTTTGGTATCAGGTTGGGATAACAGCCGGAGATGAGTCCTGCAAGGTCTTTCAGGGAGAAAGGAAAGGGCAGGCCCAGCAGATATACCGCCCGGATGGGAGAAGAGTGGCTGTAGGCGGTCTTCTGGTCCGGGTAAAATGCGGTCAGTCCGGCTTCGTCCTCGCGGATATGGGCGATATAGGCTCCGATTCCGGCGCGCACGTCAAGGCGCAGTGGGGATGCGTAGTCGCCCCAGAGGGTCATGGTGGTGCGGTGGCCGGAACCTTTTGAAGTATAATAAAGGCTGGCCTTGGCCCGGAGCCCGGTTGCATTGCAGTTTCCGTATATGGAGCGGAATTTTGCGTAAGATTTTTCAGGGACCGGAGCTGGGCCTTTACGGGCGGCGCAGCCGCCCAGAGCTAAAAGCAGCACCAGCAGTAATGCTATGCGGTGGAAACTGAAAATCATAATTCTTCCAGTTTCCTGCGGATCTGCTCAGCGTTTTGGGGTTCAAGCTTCAGTGCCTTGCGGTAACCTTTGGCTGCGGATTTCTTTTTGCCCAGTGCAGCGGCGATGTCACCGTAATGATCCCAGAGTTCGGGCTGCTTATCCCTCAGGGAAACGGCCCGCTTGATAATTTTCCATGCCTCTTCAAAATTTCCCAGACGGTAATTGACCCAGGCCAGAGAATCGAGGATGTAGCCGTTGTCCGGTTCCAGTCTGTTGGCCCTGCTGATGAGGACCATGGCCCGGTCCAGCTGCTCGCCCCGCTCGGCCAGAATGTAGCCCACGAAATTGAGGGCATCGGCATGGTCCGGGTAGCTGGAGATGATCTGTTCCATATATTGCAGGGTCCGGTCCAGATTACCTTCCTGTTCTTCCAGTACTCCGAGCTGGAAAAGAATTTTCGGATGGCCGGGAACGTTCTTATTGCCGCGCAGCAGGGCGTCTTTAGCGGATTTAATGTCTCCGGCTTCTGCATGCAGGCCGGATTCAAGCAGGTAGAAATTTACAGCTTCCGGGAATTTCTCCTGTCCGGTGCGGATCACCTCAAGGGCTTCCTTGTTACGCTTAAGATCCATGAGCAGATGGGCCCGGAATTGCAGGCTGCGGTCATAATGTTCGCTTTGCGGGGAAATTTTTTTCAGGTAGCCCAGTGCCTTTTCGGGGTTCTCTTCCCCTTCATAGGCAATGGAGGCTTTAAAGAAATAGTAGGAATCAGGAATGCTCTTCTGCTGGGCAAAAAGGTCCAGCAGGATGGAAGCCTGTCCGTAAAATCTGCCGCTGATGAACAACTGCGCCGCTTCCAGCAGGAAGGCTTTGGAGCGCGGTCCTTCAATGGCCAGCTTCAGAGCCCGTTCCGGGTTGTTGAGCTTGAGGCAGAGCTCCATGAGTCGCAACCGGATATGGTTGGAGACATCCGGGAACTCGAGCATTTTGGTGTAAATTTGCTCTGCGGAGTCGTAATCTTTTTCCAGTTCATACATGTAAGCCAGTTCGCCCCATGCTTCGAGGAAATCAGGCTTGTCTTCAACTGCTTTGTTAAGGCTGCGGATGGCCTGACGGGTCAGTCCCAGTCCTGCGCTGGCTTTGGCGTGCAGGTAGTGTATCTGGGCGGTCCGTTTGTCCTTGGGGATAACTTTGAGGATATCCAGTGCCTGCGCGAATTTTTTCTGTTCAAGGTAGATGCGGGCCAGATGTGCAGTGACCTGCAGATCGTCAGGCTTCTTGTGCAGGTATTCCTTGAGTACACCCTCGGCATCGGCGTTGCGGTTATCCACCAGATAGGTGTTGGCAAGGCTGATGTTCAGGTCCCGGCTGTCCGGGTATTTTTCTAGGGCTTCTTTCAGTGTGGCCCGGGCTTCATCAACCTGCTGGGAGGTCCAGTAGAGGGCAAATTTGTCGAGATAGAGTTTTTCCTGCGGTTCGGCTGCGATAATGCGGTTCAGCACTGTCAGCGCATCCCTCTGCAGTCGGGCTACTTCGTTGATTTTCTGGGGGGTCTTAATTCCGCTCAGGGCTTGTCCCAGCCTTGTGCGGTAATCCATGTAGACCAGATAATCGTAGGTCAGCTGTGCTTCCGGGCTTAGGGGAAGCTTGAATTCAGGTTGCGCAGCTTTTTTACCTGCACAGCCCTGCAGCATGAGCAGGGCGAGCAGTGCGCTTACGGCAATGATTCTGAGTGGGCAGCGTGATGAGCCAGTGTGCTGTATCATAAGAGCCTTTCAGGTTCTTCCTGCGGGAGGTATTTGGGGTCTTTGGAGAATTCCACCAGCTTTTCGTAGATTGTGGAGCCGATATTGATGCCCTGTGCGATCATTTCCGGTCCGTATTCCCGTCCTGTCTCAGTCCGGAAGGTGGATTCAATGGACTTGATGATTTCCAGTCCCTTGGGGAATTTTTCAATGATTTCATCCACGGTCCAGTCTTCGTAGTCGCAGATTTCCCAGAGGGTGGTGGAGAAGTTGTCCGGTCCCCAGCGGAATTTGTCCGCATCGTAGAGCGCACCGCTGAGCAGTTCCAGTTCCGGGTCGTTCTCGATGGGTTTTTCCGGCTTGAAAGCTTCGTGTCTCGCGATTGCTTCGGCAACGAGCTCCTTGCTGCGTTCGGAAAGGGGGTAATTGTTGAGGATTACCTTGGAAGTTTCCGAGCCGCGCAGGGCGTGGTTTTCGTCCAGACGGCAGGAGTCGTGCAGCAACCCGCAGAACTGGGCCAGCAGGACCAGCTCCCGCACCCGGTCACCGTCCATGTTTTCCCCTTCCTTGAGAATGATTGCCCCGGCTTCGATAGCCACCTTTTTGGAGTGGTAGATGCCGTGGGCGTATTCATCATAAAGGAAAGGCAGCACATCTTCCTGCAGCCGGATGATGAGCGGATGATCAAAAAACATGTCCCTTGCGAATTCGATCTGTGATTCAAGGTCGCGGTAAAAAACCGGAACAGGCAGGGCCGAAGCCATTGCCTTTGCTTCTTTCTTAAGGTCGGTAAGCAGCTTATTCATTTTCAGGTATCCAGTCCTGTGAAAAGTCTTTTACTGATTCTGCCAGATGTTCCCTCAATTTTTTAAGCAGTCTTGCTTCTATCTGGCGGACTCTTTCCCTTGTAACCCCGAACTCTTCGCCGATTTCCCTAAGTGTTCTGGGGGAATCGGACAAAAGGCGGTCATTCAGGATCACTTGTTCCTTTTCATTGAGATTTGGAACAATTGCCCTGAGCTGGTCAAGCAGTAATGTGGAAATCTCCTTGTTGGCAAGGGTTTCTTCCACTCCGGGACCGAGATCGGGCAGGAAATCCATGCGTGTGGCTTCGGAATCCTCCCCGAACTTCAGGTTCAGGGAAAGGTCGTTCTTGGCCAGCCGCTGGTCCATTTCCGTAATTTCCTCTTCACTTACATTCAGATTTTTTGAAAGTTCAGAGGTTGTCGGATCGAACCCAAGGGCTTGTAATCTCTGGCGTTCTTTGTTTAGGTTGTAAAAAAGTTTGCGTTGGGTCTGGGTGGTGCCGATTTTGACCATGCGCCAGTTATCCATGATATATTTCAGGATATATGCCTTGATCCAGAAAGCAGCGTAGTATGAAAATTTGATACCCTTGTCGGGGTCAAATTTATTTACGGCCTTCATCAACCCCACGTTGCCTTCCTGAATAAGGTCGAGCACATTCTGCATCCAGCGGCGCTGGAAATCCATGGCAATCTTGACCACCAGCCTCAGATGCGAGGACACCAGCCTGAAAGCGGCCTGCTGGTCCCCGTTTTCCTGCACCTGTTTGGCCAGCTGGAACTCTTCGTCTGGTTCCAGCAGGGGGAAACGGCTGATTTCCTGCAGATATAAATGAAGCGGGTCCTTGGTGGCAACCTCGCCCTTTGCTCTAGGCGTGGGCAGGAAGTCAGCCTTGGGAGGAATCTTTACCTCTTCATTTTCAACAGGTTCAAGCTCTAACGGTTCTTCTTTTGATGACATTGGGCAGTGTATATTTCCCTGTTCAACTTAATTTATTTGAATATTTTATTGTAAACAAAAGTTCTTATCTGTAACTTACAAGGGTATAGTTTTTATTTGTCCTTTTCAATCTTTTTAAGTATTAGCAATTTCACCTTCCTTCTGAACAATATTCAACAAAAAATTAATATGCTGATCAAACTTTTGGTTGGTATTTAAATCAATAAAATTTGTGGAGCGTTAGACATGCCTGATTTTCGCAAGGCCCTCAGTGATGATAAAATATATTTCTTTGACGGCGGTTACGGAACCTTTCTGCAGAGCCGCGGCCTGCCCGCAGGCATGTCTCCGGAGATGTGGGGGCTTGAACGCCCGGATGTAATCAAGTCTGTTCATAAAGATTACGTGGATGCCGGAGCCAACGTGCTGACCACCAACACCTTCGGCGGCAGCAGACCCAAGCTGGGCGCGGATGTGGACGTTATCGGGTTGAACCGTGAAATGGCCCTCATTGCCCGCTCCGTTGCCGGGGATAAAGTGTTTGTGGGCGGCAGTGTCGGACCCACCGGACATTTTGTGCAGCCTCTCGGTGAGATGACCTTCAAGGAAATGGTCGAAATTTATAAAGAACAGATCACCGGCCTTGTGGAAGGCGGCGTGGACCTGATTCTCGGTGAAACCCATTTCGACCTCGCTGAAGCCCGCGCCGTGGTTATTGCCGCCCGTGAGGTCTGCGACCTGCCCGTGGCCCTGTCCATGACCTTTGAATCCCCGGCCGCCTGTCTGACCGGAACTCCTCCGGCTACTTTCATCGATACCATGCAGAACATGGGCGTGGAGCTCATGGGCACCAACTGTTCCGCCGGACCGGAGCAGATTCTGGAAGTGCTGGAAAATATGCAGCCGCGTCTTTCCTCCCCCCTGCTGGTGGAGGCCAATGCCGGACTGCCCGAACTGGACGAAAACCGCAACACCGTTTTCCGCCTGCAGCCCGAGCCCTTTGCCGAACAGTCCGCAAAATTTGTAGATGTGGGTGCCAAATTTATCGGCGGTTGCTGCGGAACCGGACCGGATCATATCCGTGCCCTGCGCAATAAAGTGGGCGACGGACGCTGGAAACGCCCCGTCCCGCAGGAAGACTGCCAGATGGTGCTGACCTCCCGTGCCCAGACCGTGAAGATCGGTTTTGAGCAGCGCGGCGTGATCATCGGTGAGCGCATCAACCCCACCGGGAAGAAGCAGCTTATTGCGGAGCTCCAGAAGGGCGAGTTCACCGAGGCCATGAAGTTTGCCGAAGAGCAGATCGCAGTAGGTGCTCCTGTTCTGGACGTTAACGTGGGTGCTCCCATGGTTGATGAAGTGGAAATCCTGCCCGCGCTGGTCAAGGAAATTTTCGCTCAGTACTCCGCACCTCTTTCAATCGACTCCACCAACCCGGATGCTGTTGAAGCGGCTCTCTGGGAATATCCCGGCTCCCCGCTGGTCAACTCCATCAGCGGCGAACCCGGACGCATGGAACGTCTCGGTCCCCTGTGCAAAAAGTTCGGTGCTCCGTTCATCCTGCTGCCCATTGTCGGCAGCAAGCTGCCTATCACCTGCGAAGAAAAGGTGGAGGTTGTTTCCGAACTGCTCAAGCAGGCTGATGAAATCGGAATCCCGCGCAGGCTGATCATGGTGGACGCGCTGGCCTTGACCGTATCTTCCAAGCCCATGGCTGCCCGTCACTGCCTTGATTTCATCAAGCATTGTCGTGAGGAGTGGAATCTGCCCACAGTACTGGGGCTTTCCAATATTTCTTTCGGCCTCCCGGCCCGCGAGCTGCTCAACTCCAGTTTCCTGACTCTCTGTCAGGGGCAGGGTATGGCCGCATTCATTTCCAACCCCAACTCCGTGCGGCTGCGCGAAGCCCTTTACGCCAATGAAGTTATGCTCTGCCGCGATCCGCAGGCCGAGCAGTATATCGAACGTTACGCCGAGTGGACTCCCTCCGGCGACGGCGGCCAGTCCGGCGGTGCGGGTGGTAAGAAAGAGGAAAAAACAGGCGCGGACAACCTTTTTGACGCTGTGGTCAAAGGTGACCGCGGTTCAATCGTTTCTCTTGTGGAGCGTGATCTTGAAGGTGGCCGCAAGCCTTTTGAGCTGGTCAACGAAGACCTCATTCCGGCCATCATGGATGTGGGTGAGAAGTACGAGCGCAAGGAATATTTCCTGCCCCAGCTGCTGCAGTCCGCTGAAACCCTGCAGAAGGGTTTTGAAAAGCTGAAACCCCTGCTTGAAGCTTCCGGCGATGTAGAGGAAAAGGCAACCATCATCATGGCCACCGTTGAGGGCGACATCCATGACATCGGCAAGAATATTGTCTGCCTGATGCTCAAGAACCACGGTTACAATGTAATCGACCTCGGCAAGGATGTGCCTGCCGAGACCATCGTCAATGCTGCAGAAGAGCACGATGCCAAGATTGTCGGTCTTTCCGCGCTGATGACCACCACCATGGTCAAGATGGAAGATACCATCAACCTTATCAAGGAACGTGATCTTGATATCAAGGTTATGATCGGCGGTGCGGTTATTACCGGGGGATTCTGTGATTCCATCGGCGCGGACGGCTGGTCCACCGATGCCGTTGCTGCGGTCAAGGTTGCCAAGAACCTTTTGCAGTAAGGGTGCATGCGGATTTTTGAATTATTCCATGGAATCTGCTAGTGCAATGTTTATAGCGTATCGAAGATAAGCAGCCCTTTGGAGGGTGTATGAAAATATTTAATAAAATAAGCATATTGACTGTTTTGCTGCTGGCGCTTGTTGCCGGTTGCAATCAGGCGGAGACCGCAGAGACATCTGCAAAGGCCAAAGGCGTTGAGATGATTAACGCCCAGGGTGTTCAGGATGTTATCAGCAAGAATAAAGGCAAAGTGGTGCTGGTCAATTTCTGGGCCACATGGTGTCCGCCCTGCCGGGCCGAAATTCCTGAATTGATCGGCCTGCGCAAGAATTTTTCTGATGATGAGCTGGTGATAATCGGTGTTTCCGTTGATCAGGACAGCGATGCGGTGGATGAATTCATGCTTAAAGAGGCGGAATTCAACTATCCGGTTTATTTTGCTGCCGAGGACGTGGGGGCCGCTTTCCGGATTCAGTCCATCCCCAGAACCATGATGTTTGACCCTGCGGGGCAGCGGGTTTTTGATAAAGAAGGAAGCTACCCCGGAGCCATGTTTGAAAGATATATCAAGAAGATGTTAAAGGATCGGTAAGCGCGGATGGTTAAAATCAGAAAGGCGTTGATGGAAGATGCCAAGCATATCCATACCATAATCAAGGATCGGACCAAAGACGCCATGGTTCTGCCCCGGCCTTTGAATTCCATTTACGGACATCTGCGGGATTTTTTTGTTGCCGAGGACGCGGACGGGAAAATTATCGGCTGTTGTGCACTTGCCATAAGCTGGGATTGTCTGGCAGAAGTCCGGTCTCTGGTTGTTGTACCTGAAGCACGCGGTTCCAATCTGGGAGCGCGGATGGTGGAAGCCTGTATTCAGGAAGCGCGCGACTTAGGTGTTTGCGACGTGTTTGTTTTGACTAATATTGAGAAGTTCTTTGCAAAGCTGGGTTTTGTGGAAACCGACAAGCATGTGCTGCCCCAGAAGATCTGGGCCGACTGCATCAATTGTCCCCAGTTCCCGGATTGTGATGAAATTCCAATGACTATGAAACTGAAATAGATAAGGAAAACTGTCATGGGCCATAGCCTTAAAGAAGTTTATTCCAAAGAAATAATTGCTGAAAGAATCAAAGTGTTGGGTAAGGAGATTTCCGAAACCTACGGTCAGGAACCGCTGGTCTGCGTCTGCGTTCTTAAGGGGGCCTACCTATTTTTCGCAGATATCACCCGCGCCCTTTCCTCTGATCCTGAAATCGATTTCGTGCGTCTTTCCAGTTACGGAACCGGAACCAGCCGGACCGGAAACATGAATTTTTCCAAGGACCTTGAAGTCTCTATCGCTGACAAGCATGTGCTGATCATCGAAGATATTGTCGATACCGGACATTCTGTAGAGTTTCTTAAGCATGTGTTTGAAAAACGTAACCCTTTGAGCGTGAAAACCTGCGCCCTGATTGATAAAAGGGAACGTCGCGAGATTGATCTGGAAGTAGAATTTCCCGGTTTTATTCTCGATCACGGCTTCTTGGTGGGATACGGAATGGACTATGCTGAAAAATACAGGTATTTAAGTGCAGTGTATGAACTTGAGAATGCCTAGTTCGGCTGTTTTCAGTTCTTAAAATTGTTATAAATACGAGTCGGTTAAACCTATTGAATGGCAGGTAGATCGGTCCATGATAATTACGTGTTCAAACTGCGGAACCAAGTTCAATTTACCGGAAAGTAAGATTCCGGCGGGCGGAGCAAAGGTTAAGTGCTCCAAATGCGGGAATATTTTTATGGTAACACCTCCAGCTCCTGAGCCGGAGGATGAAGTTGAGTCCATGCTTGAAGAGGAGCAGCCTAAAGCTGCACCCAAGTCGGAACCTGAGCCGGAACCCAAGCCTGCGCCCAAGCCAAAACCGGAGCCGGAACCCGAGCCGGAACCAGAACCGGAGCCTGAAGAAGATTTTGACGACGACCTCTTTGACGAGGCAGCCGATGAACTCGGCGATGAGCTGGACGGCGACGCTTTCGGTGATCTCGGTGCCGATGAGCCTGCAGCGGCCCCTGCTGAAGATTCCGATGATCTGGAAGATGATCTTTTCGGTTCTGATGATAATTCCGCTGATGCCGAAATAGGTGCCGACCTTTTTGATGATGACGATGATGATCCTTTTGCGGAACCTGCCGCAGAAGAAGCTTCTGCTGCTCCCGCAGCTGAGGCTGAAGAAGATTTTGATATAGATGACGAGCTTTTCGGCGATGACGACGATGAGCCTGCCGCCGAAGAAGCCGCCGCACCCGCTGCTGATGAAGCAGACGAAGATGACGGTTCTGATCTCTTTGACGATGACGACCTGTTCGGTGATGACGAAGACGGCGGAGATCTTTCCGAAGATAATCTTTTTGATGATGACGAAGAGATTGAGGAAGATGACGGAACTTTTGAAGCGGAAGACGAGGACTTCGAAGAAGAGGATTTCTCCGAAGATGATTTGGATGACGACGACGGTCTTTCCCTTGATGACGGTGAAATAGCCGGATTTGATCTTGATGACGACCTTGACGAAGCTCCGTTCAAGAAGAAAAAGAAAGGCAAGAAAGGGCTGATCATCACCCTCGTGCTGCTGCTCCTTTTCGGTGGCGGTGCCGGAGCGGCATGGTACTTCAAGGTCTGGGAATCCCTGCCATTCAGCATCCCCTTTGTTTCTTCCGATGATGCCGGAACCGCTGATTCCAACGAGCCGCCTTCCAAGCGGTTCAGCAGGTTCTCTTTCAAGGATCTGCGCCAGTTCTATGTCAACAACGACAAGGCCGGACAGCTGTTCATCATCGAAGGTAAGGTTGTAAATAATTTCAACCAGCCCAAGGAACTGATTGAAGTCGAAGCACAGCTTTTCGACGACAAGGGACAGGTGCTCGATTCCAAGCGACTGCTTTGCGGAAACACCCTTTCCCTGTTCCAGCTGGAAGTGCAGTCCAAGGAAGAAATTGAGGCCGGACTTGGCTCCAAGGTCGGCATACTCTCCAACAACACGCTGCTTAAGCCGGGTATGGATACGCCGTTCATGGTCGTCTTCTTCAAGCCCTCGCCCGCAGTTAAAGAGTATGTCATCAACGTAGTAGACGCCAAGAATCCGCCTAAGAAGTAAGATGTCTCCGACGGCCCTCCGGGGGCCAAAGAAACTTTTTGGAAAAAGTTTCTCTGGACTCTTCAAAAACTTTTAATAGTTTTTAATTGGGCATAGCTTGTGAGATTGTGCTGTTAGAAATGTAATTTACCGGCGGGAGATTTGCTTTTGGGCTGAATCTCCCGCCTTTTTATATGTGAATTTAATTTTAGGGCATCAACCTATGAAAACTAAAGACGTTTTTGTTTGTTCTAATTGCGGGGCGCAGGCTTTGAAGTGGCAGGGCCAGTGTCCTCGTTGCAGCGAGTGGAATACCTTGCAGGAGAAGGTTGTTGTGCGTCGCAAGGGCGGTGTGAGCCATGCCCCTGCGGAGGGACTGGCCGTTGCGTTGGCGGATATCCCTGTTGAGCATACTGAGGCCCGTTCTACGGGGTTTAAGCCGCTTGATACCGTGCTGGGCAAGGGTTTTGTTCCGGGCGGTGCCGTGCTTGTGGGTGGTGAACCGGGCATCGGGAAATCCACTTTGCTGTTGCAGCTGGCAGCCGAGCAATGCCGTATGGGCAATAAGGCTGTTTATTTTTCAGGTGAGGAATCGCTGGCTCAGATTCGTGGCCGTGCGGACCGTCTGGGCGTGCTGCAATCGGGCCTGCTGGCAGTGGCATCCACCAATGCGGAAGAAGCTCTCTCCATTCTGGAAGGACTGGAAAAGCCGGATTTGATGATCATTGATTCGGTGCAGACTTTGACCTCGCCCCGTGCGGACGGCATTCCGGGCAGCGTCAGTCAGGTGCGTGCGGTTTCATCGGAACTGGTGGAAGCGGCTAAGAAAACCAGCACCACACTGGTTATCGTGGGTCACGTGACCAAAGACGGTCAGATAGCCGGGCCGAAGCTGTTGGAACACATGGTTGATACGGTTCTGTACCTTGAGGGCGACCGCAAGCACATGATGCGTATCATGCGTGTGCTCAAGAACAGGTTCGGTCCCAGTGATGAACTGGTGGTCTTTTCCATGCGTGAAGCGGGCATGGAGATTGTGGAAGATCCTTCGACTTTATTTCTCGGCGACCGGGACGATTCATGTTCCGGGGCGGCGGTGGTTATGGCCATGGACGGGCATAAGCCTTTTGCCGTGGAAGTGCAGGCTCTGGCCAGCCGAACGGTTCTTTCCATTCCCCGCCGGACCGCCTTGGGCTTTGATACCAACCGTTTGAACCTGATTCTGGCAGTGCTGGAAAAACGGCTAAATTTGAACTTGGGTCAGCTGGATATTTATGCCAAGATCGGCGGCGGTTTGGCCATGCGTGATCCCGGCCTTGATCTGGGTGTGGTGGCAGCAGTGCTGTCCTCGTTCTATGATCGTCCCTTGCAGCCTGGAGCTGTTTTCTGGGGCGAAGTGGATTTGAATGGACGCATCCGGCCTGCATCAGGTGGCGAGACCCGTCTCAAGCAGGCCCAGCGACTAGGGTATGGACCAATTTTCCAGTCCGAGACCTGCCGCACTTTGGATGAATTGCAGGCTAAATTGTTTGGTCCTGAGTAATATAAATATGACGCTCTGTGCATAACAGAGCGAAGCTTAATAAAAGGTTTTGGGATTCTTAAACCCTTTTGCAAAAGGGTTTAAGCCGCCGGAGGCATTCCTGATGAAAAAAGTATTTCTTGTTGCGGGTGCGCGGCCTAATTTGATGAAAGTCGCGCCTATTTTTCGTGCATCGCGTGATGTTGCGGGCGTTGAGTGTCAGATGGTCTATACCGGGCAGCATTACGACCGCCAGATGTCGCAGGTGTTCTTTGAAGATCTGGATATCCCTAAGCCCAAGTTCAATATGGGCAAATCCACCGGAACCCATGCCGAACAGACCGGGGCGATCATGGTCGCTTTCGAGAAAATGTGCATAGATGAAAAACCGGACCTTGTTGTGGTGGTGGGCGATGTTAATTCCACGCTGGCTTGTTCAATTACTGCGCGCAAGCTGCATATTCCGGTAGCCCATGTGGAAGCCGGACTGCGCAGCGGCGATATGGACATGCCTGAAGAAATCAACCGCATGGTTACGGATTCCATCAGCAATCTTTTTTTTACCACTGAAGAGCATGGCCGCGAAAACCTGCTCCGCGAGGGCAAGGATGCGGACACTATTTTCCATGTGGGCAACGTGATGATCGACAACCTCTTTCATAATGTGGACCGTTTGGGACCTGAGGTTGTGGATAATTATCAGAGCCGTGAATTGAAGGAGAAGATCGGGCGTTATGGATTCATGACCATGCATCGTCCTTCAAATGTTGATAAGCGTGAGGTTCTGGAAGGGATTGTTGAGGCACTGAACAAGATTGCTGAAGACATGCCTCTGATTTTTCCCATCCATCCACGTACTGAGAAGATGATGACGCAGTTCGGGATTTCCTTTTCCGAAAACGTGCACACCCTGCCGCCCCTTTCGTTCAGAGAATCTTTGTATCTCTGGAAGGACGCGCAGGTGGTCATCACCGACAGCGGCGGATTGCAGGAAGAAACAACCGCGCTGGGCGTGCCCTGTGTGACTGTTCGTAAAAATACTGAACGCCCGGTGACCATCGAGCAGGGTACCAATGTTCTGGCCGGGATTTCCGGTGAAAATATTCTGCGCGAGACGGGGAATGCGCTGAAGAAGACCGGAAATCCGGTCCCGAAAATAGACGGCTGGGACGGCCACGCCTCAGAGCGTATCTGGAAAGTTCTGATGGACTTTCTGGGGTGATTTGTCTGATTTCAGCTTGGAATGATCTTTAATGCGAAAGCCTGTTTCTGTTTAGCAGAAACAGGCTTTTTTTAATGATTTTACAATGGTAATCCTTATACGGATTATGTTAACGTGCGGCATAAATTGAATAAGGGGATATTCATGTCATTCAGCGTTCGTTATATTTTTTCTACACTGATGTTTTTGATTCTGTTGACACAGCAGGTATGTGCTTCAAATATTTTCCCGTTGGAGCCTCCGGATACCTCCAGTCCGAGAGCAACTTTTTCCAGCTTCATCCATTATACTGACAAGCTTTACGAGGCGGCCACAGCAGCTGAAGGTGATCTGTTTCTTCAACGTGAATTTTTGCAGCGTGCGGAGCGTTGTTTTGATTTCAGCAAGGTTCCGCCCACAATAGTCAACGATGTAAGCATTGAGTCCGTACTTCGTCTGCGCGAGGTTCTCGACCGCATTGAGTTGCCGGATATGGCGGACGTGCCTGACAAGCATGAAGTTAAGAAGCAAAAGATTCTGCTCTGGCGCATTCCGCATACTGAAATCACCATCGGCCGTTGCCCTGACGGTCCGCGCATGGGCTCTTATCTGTTTACTCCCGAGACTGTACGTAGACTTGAGGAGTATTACGGTGAAGTGGACCATCTTCCATATCGCGCTGACAAGGGCGAGAATTATACCGGTTTTTATGAGCAGTATATTTATTCCTCCGGGTGGATGATTCCTGACGGATTTTTAAAGAACCTTCCTGACTGGATGCTGGAAGGGTATGAAGGACAGGCCCTTTGGCAGTGGATTGCGCTGGTCGTGCTGATGGTGCTGGGTGGATTGAATATGTGGGGTTTCTGGCTGTGGCACCGGACATTGAAAGGCAGGTCCTGCAAGTGGAGTTGGCGTCTGGAGCGGTTGCTTTTCCCCCTCTATGCCATGATGGTCTGTATTGTCATTGAGTACATAGCCGATGATCAGATCAATATTACCGGCGATGTTCTTTCTTTTGTCACCATGATGATGGAGCTGGTTTTCGCGATTTATGCCGGAACAGCAATTCTCATTGGCGGTGATGTGGTCATGCGCGGTATTCTCCATACTTCTAAAATCAAGGAAGAAGCTCTTGATGCCGATGTGATCAAGCTAGGGTGCAGGCTGGTCTCATTCGGTCTGGTATTTGTGCTTTTTTATAATGTCGGCAGCTATTTCGGTATTCCGGTAACCGCGATTTTCGCTTCTGCAGGTATCGCAGGTATGGCCATTGCCCTGGCCGCCCGTGAAACATTGGCCAACTTTTTCGGAGGGGTTTCAATCTTTATGGACCGTCCGTTCAGGGCCGGGGATTATATTGTACTTGATAACGGGGATCGCGGTGAAGTCAAAGCTGTGGGCATGCGCAGTACCAAAATTCAGACCCGTGATGACATCATGATTACCATTCCCAACTCGGTTATCACCAATGGTAAAGTGGTCAACCAGAGCAGACCTCATCCTCATTTCAGGGTACGCATCAAGCTTGGGGTGGCTTATGGTTCTGATGTTGACCGGGTCGAAGAAATTCTTATGGAACTGGCGCATGGTAATTCTTATGCCATTTCAAAACCGGAACCACGGGTCCGGTTTCGCAGGTTCGGTGATTCAGCCCTTGAGTTTGAACTGCTCTGCTGGGCTGCCCGGCCCCATGACCGGGGCAAGCTGATCCATACTCTCAGCCGCGACATATACAAGCGGTTCAACGCTGAAGGAATCGTCATGCCCTTCCCGCAGCAGGATGTGTATTTACATAAGGTGGAGGATTGAGCTTAATGTCAGGAAACAAAAATATTCAGAAGTTTCGCGGCGAAGTTTCTCGTGAGGACAGGGAGAATATCCACGGACACCGGGCAGCTGTGTTCTGGTTTACCGGCCTTTCGGGTTCCGGTAAATCAACCATTGCCCATGCTGTGGAGAAGGAGCTTTTTGATGATTTGATGAGAGTCTATGTTTTTGACGGAGACAATGTGCGTCATGGCTTGTGTGCTGATTTGAGTTTTGCCCCTACCGCCCGTACTGAAAATATCCGCCGGATTTCCGAGGTGGCGAAGCTGTTTGTTGAAAACAGCACCGTCTGTCTCTGTGCTTTTATTTCTCCATTACTCAGTGACCGCCAGATGGCCCGGGAAATTATCGGGGATAATGATTTCTATGAAATATTTGTCACCTGCCCGCTCGAAGTATGCGAAGAGCGGGACGTGAAAGGGTTTTACAAAATGGCCCGTGAAGGAAAAATTAAGAATTACACCGGTATTTCCGCCCCGTATGAAGCTCCTGAAAATCCGGATCTGATTGTGGAAACAGATAAGGAAACCCTTGAAGAATCAGTGACACGGGTAAAAGAGTTTATTTTGCAGAAAGTGAAAATTTAAAAACGAACTGGTTTTTAGGCATATAGTTTAAAAATATTCAGCTTGGATTTAATTATTGCCCTGCGTTTGTTTCTGATTTATCTACTGCTCACGTGAATCAATCTTGATAATTTAAAATCTCAATTTTGTTCTTACCAGTATCGGTAAGCATGACTATATTTGGAATTACTGAACGTTTTTGCCTGTAATATTATCCAAATCAGAACATAAGGAAATAACAATGAAAACAGCTGTTATCGGAACAGGTGCAATGGGACAGCACCATGTTCGACTTTATTCCGATATTAAAGATTCCGAACTCGTTGGTGTCGTTGATCATAACACAGCCCAGACCGATCGGCTCTGCGCTCTTTACGGTGGACGCCCCTACACAGACTACCGGGAAATGCTGGACAAGGAAAAACCAGATGCCGTAACCATTGCCCTGCCTACCTCCTTCCACCATCAGGCAACCATGGACTGCCTTGATGCCGGAGTCCACGTCATGGTTGAAAAACCCATTGCTAAGACAGTGGAGCAGGCCCGTGAAATGATCGCCAAGGCCAAAGAAGTGGGCCGAGTCCTGAAAGTGGGGCACATTGAACGTTTCAACCCGGCTGTAACCCAGCTTAAGGAAAGACTCGCCGACGGTCAGTTGGGGAGAATTTTTACCATCCACTCCAGACGTCAGTCTCCTTATCCGGGACGTATCACCGATGTTGGCGTGGCAAGCGATCTTGCAACCCACGAACTCGACATGATGCGTTACGTTGCGCAGTCAGAAGTCGATTCCATGACTGCTGAAATTTCAAAAGTAATGAATACTGACAACGAAGATATTGTCTTTGGTTTGCTCAGATTTCAGAACAGCATTCTCGGTATTCTTGATGTAAACTGGGTTACCCCTACCAAGATCAGGGAAATTTCTGTAACCGGTGAAAACGGCATGTTTACTGTCGATTATCTGAACCAGAACTTGACTTTCAACTCCAACTACGCAGCCGAGCAGAATGAAAACCAGAGCGACTGGTTTAAAGCTAAGTTCGGTGTTGCAGAAGGTGATTTCACCCGTTTCAGAGTTGAAAAACGGGAACCCCTGCGTGTGGAGATTGAATCCTTCCTTAAGTGCTGTGAAGAGAATTCTACTCCTCTGGTAACCGGGGAAGACGGTCTGGAAGCACTCAGTCTCGCGCTCAAAATTGTAGATAACAACTACAACTGCGGATGTAAGAAAATAAGTGATTAAATCTGATTGGATATGATTTTATCAGCCTCCTCCGTGATTCACGGTGGAGGCTTTTTTAATATTTCAGCACTGCCCCGGACCAGCTCAGCCCTATTCCGAAACCGAAAAGCATAATTGTGTCGCCCCGGCGCAGCTTACCGCTTTCTTCCGCCCTTTTGAGGGCGATGGGTATGGTGGAAGAGGTTGTGTTGCCCACTTCATACAGATCCATGATCATTTTTTCATCCGGGATATCCAGTTTGCCGGCAAGAGATTCAAGTACCTTGTTGCTGGCCTGATGAAATACGAACAGGTCTATGCCCTCCATGCCCGTTCCGGCCTGCTCTGCCAGTTTCTCTATTTCTCCGGGAATGGTTTTTACTGTGAACTGGAAAACCTTGAACCCGTCCATCTGCAGATCAGGTTTGGCGATGGGAGTGTCGTCTGTATTACCGGTTGCAACGCTGATTCCTGAATTCAGGCAGCGTATGGAGTCACTGCGGCTACCATCAGTTCCGAAAAGAAATGACGGCCCGGCTTCAGGTTTATCGATAATTGTGGCTGCGGATCCGTCAGAGAAAATAAGGAATGAGGTCTTGTTTTCCGGATCAATAGCTTTGGAGTAGTTGTCTACGGTCACCAGCAGAACACGCTCGGAAATACCGGCAGCCATGTAGCCGTAAGCAACGGAAAGCCCGTAGCAGTATCCGCTGCAGCCGAGGCTGATGTCAAAACATTTGGTGGAAGTCGGCAGGCCCAGTTCGTGCTGCAGGCAGGCTGAAACATGGGGCAGCAGGCTGTCCGGGGTCTGGGTGCAGACAATCAGGGTGTCCGGCAATTCATTTTCTGAAAGTCCTGCAAGAGCTTTGGAAGCGGCTTTATGGGCCAGTTGCAGGGTTGTTTCATCTTTTGCGCTGTGATGGAGATAGCGGACCCCGGTTTTGGGCAGTGAGTTGCGGACATGCCAGTGGGGCTTGGTTTTATCCAGTTCATGGCAGTCTATTGTCTGTTCCGGGAGATGATATTCTATATTGTTGATAAAATTATTCATTGTTCTTGCAGTGTATTGCTGCTCATTCCTTCATGGGAAGGATGTTAATGGGATAGTGTGTCGGAAATGTTTTGTTCGGGGAGGGTTCTAATAGCGGTTATTTATGCACTATGCAAGCATAAGCTGTTAAAATAGCATACCTTCTCTAATGTATATATAATGCCCGGCATACAGGGTGTATGCCGGGCATTATATTTTACATTATGTGATAAACAGTTATTTGTTTTCATTAATTGTTTTTATGGCCTGAGGCAGAAACATGCTGAAAATATCATGCAGGCCGGCCATAAGTTTACCAGCGTTATCCCCGGTGTTGCTCATGTTTTTCTTTTGCTTTGAGATGTAGTTCTGGGCGAAAAGCAGTTTGTTGTTTCTGGTGACCATGCCGTCAAGACGGACTTTGTACTGCACCTCCAGCTGACCGGGACGGTTGATGTATACTTTGTTGGCAATTCCGGTGACTATGAACATCTCTCCGGCATCATCCATGGTT
Organism: Desulfovibrio sp. JC010; assembly: GCF_010470675.1. Lineage (NCBI taxonomy): Bacteria > Pseudomonadati > Thermodesulfobacteriota > Desulfovibrionia > Desulfovibrionales > Desulfovibrionaceae > Desulfovibrio > Desulfovibrio sp. JC010. The sequence goes on along the minus strand of NZ_VOIQ01000008.1, from coordinate 205,286 downwards.
TCGAAATATTCGACATCCAATCCTTCTGCTTTTAACTGGGCGTAGACGGCCCGTCCCATCCATGTGCCGATATCCACAGAAGGAAGATAATTAAACAGGTTGCTCTTCCCGATTTGTTTAATGGGTTTGCTTTCCGTGAATTTGACCACCGCAATTTTGACCGGACACGGGGGAAGGGCGATGCTGATGGGGGTGTAGCTCAGGTTTAAGGTGGTGTCTTTCATTTTGTCTGCGGAAAAAGCCGTTTGAGGATAAATTACAGCCATTAAAAGCAGAGCAATTAAGCTCATGGTCATTTTTTTCATGGTTTCTCCCATTTTACTTGATGAAATGATTGTGGGAACATACTTAGTTGTAATCTAATTGATCTGGCCTCTTTTTGTCAAAGTTGATTTTAAAAACGGTGCTCTTTTTACTGAAACTTGACCCTGAGACTGCGCTGGATTATTTGCAGGCTGGCGAGTAGGGACCTTTCTGGGGCAGTTATTTTCCTTTTACTTCGTCTGGACTTTGCCGAGAGGTTGTGTTTTATTCCGTCCGTCCTGACATCATTGCTGTTCAAAACAAGATTTGTGAGCTTTTTTACGTGAAAGATATTTCATCCATTAATCCAAAGAAGATTCTTGTCTGCCAGCTGCGCCAGATCGGGGACGTGGTGCTGGCCACTCCTTCTGTTTCCCTTCTACATAAAAAATTCCCCGACGCAGAGATTCATGTTCTCACTGAAGATAAATGCACACAGGTGTTTGATAACAATCCGGCTGTCAGTCATATCTGGGCAATTAAAAAGGAAAAATTGCGCAATCCGGTCAAGGCGTTGGCTTTCTATTGGAAGGTGGGGCGTGCCGGCTATGACTTGATTGTGGATTTTCAGCAGTTGCCCCGTTGTCGCTGGGTGGTGCTTTTTAGCGATGCCCCGGTGAAGCTGGCTGAAATGCCGCCGTGGTACAACCGCTGGCTGTATACCAACTGGCCGGAATCAATTCCCGATGGTTACGCAGCAATGTACAAGGCCGGAGTACTTAAGCCTTTGGGCATTGACTGGAATCAGGAACTCCCGAAAATATTCGTTTCCGATCAGGAACGGGCCGAAGCTGAGTCCTGTCTGGACTCTTTGGGGGTCGGTGCAGATGAACCGCTGATTACCATAGATGCGTCCCACCGCAGGCATACTCGTAAGTGGCCGGAGGAATATTACGGGAGGTTGATCCGTTTGATTGCGGAAAAGCGTCCGCAGTTTAAATTTTTCCTGCTCTACGGTCCCGGGGAAAAGGACGTCGCGCTTAAGGTAATGGAAGAATCCGGAGTTGCCGATAAGTGTGTGATGGTGGATAAGCCCGGTTCGTTGAGAATCATGGCTGCCCTGATAGAAAGAGCGGAGCTGCATATAGGCAATTGTTCCGCTCCAAGGCATTTTGCCGTGGCCGTGGGCACGCAGAGCATCGTTATGCCAGGGTCTTCCGGGAGTTGGGTCTTTCCGTCCCCTGAACACGAGGAAGTTGTTGCCGGCCTTGAGTGTGAGCCCTGCGGTAAAGAAAGTTGTGATCGGGGCGATCTGGCCTGTCTGACAAAAGTTATGCCGGAAGATGTGCTTTTAAGGGTTTTAGAGAGGGTGTAAACCTGCTACAAGAGGAAATCTCTTGACCGGGATGATGGTTTTGTCCTTTTCAAGTGTCTGAATAATATAATAATTGGGTAGATATAGAAGCGTATGGTTTATGATTTTATCGTAAACCGAATCTTGAAAGGGATTTGGTGTCAGTTCAAATGGGGGGCGATAAGCCTTACTGACCCCATTTTCTATTTATTTTTTTCCTTGGGATTTGTAGGCCTGTATGTGCCTGAACCTGACATTAAGCTGTCTTTGGGGATTCTTTTTCTCAAGGCTCTTTTTGAGGAGTTTTTTTTCAGATTCCTGCTGCAGGAGGGGATTGATCGTCTTTTCAGATACGGATGGAAGCTGGGGCCGCTCAGTCTGGCAAACCTTTTGGCTTCTATGACTTTTGCCTGCGTGCATTTGGTTCACCAGCCCGCTCATTGGGCCTTGCTTACCTTTTTCCCCTCGTTGGCTTTCGGATATATCTGGCAGAGATACCGCAGTCTGGTTTCGGTGACCCTTATCCACTTTGCCTATAACGCATTTTTGTTTTATCAGTTTATGTGATTTGTCCGTATCGGGTTAAGCTTGACGGGTTTTTATAAGTATAGGATGTTTGCAGGGATGCAACTCTTTGGATGTAGAATTTAAGAATTTTCAGCTGGATGGCTGAGAATTTCATATAGATAAAAATGATTCTTACCGGGGTTCCGGTGGAGCTTATGGCGCTGAATATGCTGAAGAATTTTTGTAGATTAGTCGTGAGTCTGGTTTTGTCCGTGGTCCTCATGGTTTCTGTGGCCGTGGCCCAGCCTGAAGGCGGCGACGGTGTTCATGCCAATCTGGAAAGCATTTCCCTTGTTGAGTTTATTAAATTCGTAGGTCGCTATACTGGCAGAAATATCGTTTTTAATGCCGGGCAATTACCGGGAACAAATATCAGTGTCTATGCAGGGCAGTCCTTGTCCGAACCGGAATTGATGGCTGTTTTCCAGCAGGTATTGAGCGGGTCTGGTTTTCAGGCAGTCAGCAGGGATAATGTAACTTACGTGCTGCCTTTGCGGGATGCGCAAACTATTTCCCCTGATGTTAAAGCTGCTCCTTCCTCTGGAGACGGTGAGGAAATCATTACTTCAATTTTTCAGCTTGAGGGCAAGATAGCGCCTGATAAAGTTCAGGGTGTATTGAAAGAGGTCGCCTCCAGAATCGGCAGGGTTACCCCTGTGCCCATGGCTGATGCGGTGATGATCCGTGATTTACAAAGTAATGTAAATAAGATGAAGACCCTGTTGGGCATCCTGAAGAGAGCCGGAGCCCGGCAGGAATCGACTCTGATTGAATTGGAAAAAACAAATGCCAAGACTGTGGCAAGCAAATTGTCTTCTTTTTATAAAAAATTGTCTACATCCGGAAAGTCCGGCACTCCTCCGGTAATTGAATCCCTTGACTGGGCAAACAGCCTGCTGGTTTCCGGTAGTGCTGACCAGATTGATACTATTAAAAGGTTGATTTCAAAGCTTGACCGGGCCAGTGAAGCTTACTCCAAGATGAAAATTTACAGACTGCACAATATTGAAGCCGTTGTGGCAGGTGATGTGCTGAAGAGCCTTGTCAGTGGTGGAGGGATTCCTTCTTCCGGAAAATCTAAAGATGGCGGGGCTTCTTCCAGTTCCGGAGCCTCTTCGGCCTCCAGAACAACTGCATCCGGCTCCGGCGGATATTCCAGTTCCTCCGATGATTCCAGCGATGTTCAAGTTTCCGCAGATGAAACAACAAATACCCTGATTGTTATGGCCAGTCCTGACCAGCTTCCCCAGATTGACAAGTTTGTGGATCAACTCGATCAGGCACAGGATCAGGTTTATATTGAAGCTCTTGTTCTTGAGACCACTCTGGATAACTCCAAAGAATTCGGCGTGGAATGGCAGGGCGGTATTGATATGGGCGGCAGTGTGGCCACCTTGGGCTACACTAAAACGGAGAGCAGCAAGCTTTCGTCCTATGCATCAAATCCTTCCAATGTCCCCGGTGGATACTCCATGGGCGTGCTCGGTGACACGATTTCCTATGCCGGCCAAACTTTTCCCACTATCGGGGCTTTGGTTAATTTTACTAAATCAGCTACAGATTTTAATCTCATCTCCGCTCCCCAGATTATGACGCTTGACAATGCTGAGGCAGAGATTTTTGTAGGTCAGAACAGGCCGTACAAATCCGGGGAAAGTTCTACCAGCGGTGATTCCGTTGTTTCCACCTATTCCTATAAAGATGTCGGTATAAAGCTGAAGATTACTCCTCGCATCAATCGCGAAGACGGGTTGATTAAGCTTAAGGTTTATCAGACCTACAATACTGTTTCTGAGGCCAGTACATCTGAATTGCCGATTACAAATGATCGAACCACTGATACCACAGTTCTGCTTGCGGATGGATCAACCATGGTTATAGGCGGTTTGATTAGGGCTGAGCAGACTCGTACTGAGGCAGGGGTTCCATATCTTTCTGATCTGCCTTTGCTGGGCTGGCTTTTCAAAACAACCAGCAATAGCGGCAACAAAAGTACCCTGATGGTTTTTCTCTCAGCCCGTATCATCCAGACAACGGAGCAGCTTGAGGCCATCAGCAAGGCCAAAATGGACAAGTACCGCAGCCAGCGTAAGCGTTTTGAAACCTTTATTGATAAGGAATTCAACACCTACAAAAATGACTCTGATGAATCGGATATAAATAATGTTACTTCTTCCTCGTCTGACGGGTAGCAGGGCAATAAATTGAGCAACTCTTATGATTTGAACCTTGTCCCCCGTGAGGTTGTGGACCTGTTTCTGACCTTCCCGCAGCGCAATGAATTCATTCCTGTGGAAGTGCGGGATAAGGAAATCAAGTTTCTGCTACAGAATGAAACTTCTTTGCCTATGGCTGACTTTCTGGCCTGGAAAATGGGTAAAAATGTTGTTTCTGAGATTGTAGCCGAAGAAGAGTTTTTTCCTTTGCTTGAGCAGGCTCTTACTGTCTGGGAAGAAGAAAGTGCTATTGAATCCGATTCTGATGGGGAGGAAGGTGAAGACGGGCAGGATCTTCTCGGCTGGTCCCATGACGATGCACCCATTGTCCGGCTGGTGAACAAGACCCTGCATCAGTCTATTTCCACCGGGGCCAGTGATATCCATTTTGAAGGTCAGGGCAATGGATTCGTGGTTCGTTACCGACAGGATGGGGTTCTAAAAACTGTCAAGCGTCTGGATAAAGGGCTGCAGCCTACAGTCATTGCCCGTCTTAAGGTTATGGGCGAGATGGACGTAGCTGAAAGCCGCAAACCGCAGGATGGACGTATTTTTCTTAAGCTCGGGCAGAAAGAGGTTGATGTCCGTGTTTCCACCATTCCGACCATGAGCGGCGAGAAGGCTGTTCTGCGTATTCTGGACCGCTCCAAGAATATTCTTAATCTCGAAGATCTCGGCCTGAAAGGGGCGGACCTTGAGCTTTTCCGTAAAGTTTTGGCTCAGCCCCACGGCATTGTGCTGGTTACCGGTCCTACCGGTTCCGGTAAAACAACCAGCCTCTATGCCGGACTCAGTGAATTGCCGCGTGACGATAAAAATATCGTCACCGTAGAAGACCCGGTGGAATACCAGCTTTCAGGGATCAACCAGGTGCAGGTCAACAAGGCCGCAGGCATGACTTTTGCCACCACCATCCGATCCTTTCTGCGTCAGGACCCGGATATCATCCTTGTGGGTGAGATTCGAGATCAGGAAACTGCCAGCACCGCCGTACAGGCATCGCTTACCGGTCACCTTGTGCTTTCAACCCTGCATACCAACGATGCCGCAACCGCTGTGACCAGAATGCTCGATATGGGCATTGAGCCGTTCCTTTTGGCGTCCTCCCTTTCCCTTGTTCTCGGGCAGCGTCTGGTGCGTGTCAACTGCAAGCACTGCTCACGGATTGTGGATGTTTCCGAGAACACCTACAAGCTTTTTGAGGAAGCAGAAGGGTTGCCCGCAACCCAGACTGCCGGAGCCGGATGCGAGCACTGCAACTTTACTGGCTTCAGCGGACGTCGCGGGGTTTATGAACTTATTCCGGTCACCGAAGACATGCGCGGTCTTATCATGGAAATGTCTTCTTCCGATCAGATTAAAGCTTACGCCAAAGAAATGGGCCGTGAGACCATGGTTGACCATGGTGTAAGACTGGTCAAAGAAGGCGTGACCACCCTTGAAGAAGTGGTCAGGGTTACCAAGCTGTAAATTTCCGGTTTTCCAAATTTTAAGAACAGGGTTTATTTATGAATATCCGCGAACATCTGCGCCGTCCCGATTGGATGGCGGATTGGAAGATTTTTCTCCTTTTTTCCTTGATCAGTTTTGCGTTTGCCTTCGGACTGCGCTGTATTGATTTTCCCAAATGGGACAATCCCGCCTTCATGGTTAACGGCGAATATATCATGGGTACCCATGATGCCTATTTCTGGCTGGCCGGAGCCAAGGGTGTGGGCAGTGCCGTAGACAATCCCATGGCCGGGCTGTTGCGTGTCCTAGGCAGTATCACCGGCGCCCCTTACGGAAATATCGCTTTCTGGCTCCCGGCTGTCTTTTGCGGATTCACAGCAGTAGCCGCCTTTGCATGGGGTATGCTGCTGGGCGGTCCGTGGACCGGGATTGTGGCTTCTGTTTTTGCTACTTCAGTTCCGCATTTTTATTTTCGCACACGTCTTTCGTACTACGATACCGACTTGATTTCTCTGCTTTTCCCGCTGCTCATTACTGTCTTGATGGCCCGTTGGCTGGTTATGACAACCAAGTCCAGCTGGTTTAAAAAAGAAGAGAGCGATGATTATCAGCCTGTGTTGACGGATTACCTGCTTCCTTTTTTTGCCGGAATATTAACCTGTTATGGTGATTCATGGCATGGGGTTGTTCAGGTTTTCGGATTTGGGACCTTTCTTATCGGCCTTTTTTTGGCCCTTTTTTGCAGTAAGTCAAATCAAAGACTTATTGCCATGCGTGGACTGCTCGTTTTTGCAGCGTCCGGCATGTTCGGGTTTGCAGGGGTTGTTGTAGCTTTGGCTTTGATTTGTTTTTATCTCAGTCCGCAGTTTGAAAAAATTTCCAACTATGAAAATCTATATGTTTATCTGGTGCTTTTTATTGCTTTAAGTCTGTTCAGCGGTCTCGGTACAAAGCTTTTTTTTGTAGTGTTGAATAGGATTACATCCTACACAAAGCCGACAGCTGATGCAGTAAAAGCAGCAGGGCCTGTTTATCCGGGGATCGCCCAGAGTATTATTGAAGCCCAGAATGTTAAATGGGCCGATTTTTTTTCTACCAGCGGCGGCAATGTCTACGTAGGTGCAGCGGCTTTTGTGTGCTTCGCAGCATGCATCTATTATTCTCCTCTCTCAATTCTGCTGCTTCCGTTTGCGGCTGCCGCTATGGTTTCCCCTTTTATGGGGGGGCGGTTCGCCATGTTCGCTGGAATACCGGTCGGGATAGGGCTCGGTTACTGGGCTATATTTTTGGTGAATAGATTTTTTAAGGATAAAAAGGAAACCTTAGTTGCAGGTCTGACCAGTTGTTGTCTGGTGGTATACTTGGTTGGTGCGAATTTTGATTTTTATACAAAGACACCTGTCACCCCGATTATTTCAAAAGAACACGCTGTAGGGCTTATCGAGTCTGCTGATTCAATGTCTGCAAGCAGCACTGTCTGGACCTGGTGGGACTGGGGGTATGCAACTATGTATTACACCGGGCAGAATTCGTTTGCTAACGGGGGTAATCATGCCGGTCCGGTGCTTTATCCTCTTGCTCTAGCCATGTCCACACCCTCATTGCTTCAATCGAGTCAGTTGATTAAATACTCGGCTACTCAGGGCAACAACCCGGCTAGTACATGGAGCAAAATGCCGGTGGGCGAAGTTCAAAGTATTATCGGTGCTCTGGGAGCAAATGATTACCTTTTTAAGGGGGACGAGGATCAGTATCTGGTGGTTACCTGGAAAGATATCGCCCTTTCACGGTGGATTTTGTATTACGGTATGTGGAATATTTCTACAGGAAGCAGCCAGCATCCCTTTGTGGGTACCGTCAGGAATCAATTCCAGGTGGATTTCAATAGTGGCAACTTATTTGAAGGCAATAATAAACCTCTGCCGCTGAGTTCATATAATATCTTGAACTCTTCTGGAAATAAGTCCGGGACATTTAAGAATCACAGTGGATTACATCTAATTTTCAATGATCAGAACTCTCAAGCATATCTGATAGATGACGCTGTTCATGACAGTACCATGGCTCGCTTGCTCTGGGGGGCAGCTGATTCTCCTGAATTAAAAGGTAGGTTTGAACTGATTTATGAAGGATGTCCCTCTGTGAGAATTTATAAAGTTCTTAACCAAAATCCTGAAAAATAGCTTGATTGGGGAAGGGCTTAAGTGTAATATGTTTCTGTGTTTTTTGGTAAGTGTTTTGAATTGTTGTTTTTTTAATTTTTAACTAGGGAGATCTTTTCAATGAAAAAGATTACAGTTCTCTTTACAGTGCTCATGCTGCTGGCTGCCACCAGTGCCTGGGCAGATGTAGTGTTCCCCAAATCCTTGAACGGAACCTACTCAATTGACGCTGCGCAGAAGACCGTCAACACTGATGATTGGACCGCTAACCTGCGTGTATTTACAGGTTTTACAGCTAACGCCTCTCTTGGTGATGCTGATGACGGTTCTTTTAACTCCACTTTTATTCCTTTCAACGCATCTCACGTTAAGATTTTCAGTGTCACTTCTGAAGTTATTGACGGTAACGGACCTGGTGGTAACTCCTCTGTGAGTGCTGACTTTGGTTTCTTCAACTCCACTGACGAAGCAGCTATTGCCAACGTTATTGGTGTAATCCACCAGAACAACGGTAGTGCAGATTTCCAGTCTGAAAACGCAACCAGCTTCAACCTTAACAACAGACGCATGAGCGCAGTTACCACTGAGCCTGGTTACAAAATCAGTGGTCTGACCATGATGTCCAACGTCAACGCCACCTTGGACGCTGCTGCCAAAGTTGGTGAAACTCCCTTCTACTTTCCTGTTAATTTCATCTCCACCGCCGGTGCTAAGCTGATGGCAGGTCTCGGTAACGCGACTCTGGCCGGTGGCGGTGCTACATACGATCAGAGTGCTGATGTTGAAGGTTCCACCTTCATGCTCAGCTACCAGAACGGTACTGTTACAAACTGCGTATTTGATAACACCACCTGGTCTTACTATGTAGTTGGTTACGACTACGGAACCGAGCAGGAAACCTTCTACGGTGTTGGTCAGGTTAAATTCAACTCCGCTCCTACTGCTCTGGACACAGCTCCCACCACTTACAACGCTCAGGCAAAAGTCGTTTACTACAACGATGACCGCTCTGAAGAAGCTGACCGTACCGATAAATGGTACCACTATAACGCAACTTCTCCTGATGCAGCTGCCGGTCTCATCGAAATCGATGGTGACGGTGCAGGTGGTTCCTTTAACCTTATGCAGTACGGTGTTCTCAACAAAGACCGCAACATGATCTCCGGTATTGTTTACAATCTGGTAGATGGTAACGCTCTCAACGCCAGACCTGTTCGTGCATACGCTATCATGATTAAAGATTCCAAGAGCATCGCTACCAGCGACCTGCAGAACCGTGGTTACAAAATGGTTTACGCCGGTTGGGGTGAAGATCATGGTTCCAAGAACGCTACTCAGGGTATCATGGCTATGAACTTTGACAGCAACCTGAGCATTATCGATGGTGGTCTCGTATACAACGAAGCTGACACTGCCACTTCCGGTGATGAAATGCAGCAGAGACAGGTTCACCTGAACGGTTACTCCGCTGCTGTTGCAAGCACCGGCCAGTTCAAGTCCCTGACTCAGTCCAACATGACCATTACCTCCAGCGACGGTTCTTCTCTTGCTGGTAACTTCTATGGTCGCTTCGCTACTGATAAAGACTACGCAGTTGGTATCTACGAGCCTGCTGGTACCGATGGTGAGCGTTCTGCTTTCGGTCTCGCAGTTCTGATTCCTGATACCGCTCTCGTTTCCGAAGCTGCAACTGCTGGTTCTACCTACCAGACCAACGGTACCGCAGCATTCAACAACTTGCTCGTTGCAGCTGGTAACGTTATTACCCCCAACTCCACCGATTACACTCTGAGTGAAATCCGTGAAAGATGGACCAGCGTACCTTCCAGCTTTATTCCTGTAACTCCTGCTATCGGTTTTAACTCCACTCTCGGAGATATGACCGCTAATATGCTGGCTACCAACACTAACAAGCTGTACATGACCTTCCAGTTCACCATTCAGGGTGTATCCGGTAAGATCTCTACTCTGGCTCTTTACAAGCTCATGGTTGACAGTGCCAACTCTCATGCTCTTACCTACGCTTCTTCCGCTGATGCAGCGAAGGGCACAAATGGTGCATGGTGGATTTCCGATGCCCCGACCACCGGTTACAAAGGTTCTAACTCCGAGCTTGATGCCGGTACCACTTATTACGTTAACTACGTAATTGAAAGTCAGGGTACTCTGGATGCTAAGAACGACGGTTCCGTTGGTCAGTTCATTGACCCGGTTGTTCTCGGTTCCATTGCCGGTTCCTCCTCCAGCTCCTCCGGTTGTGTATTCAACCCCGCAGCTGGCTTCGGTCTGGAATGGCTGCTCCTGATGGTTGCTCCTCTCGTAGCTGTTGTTCGCAGCCGCTTCAAGAAGTAGCATACTGATCCGATAAAATACTTACCGAAAACATGGGCCACTCCTTAGGGGGTGGCCCTATTTCTTTCTGTTTGCGGGGTTATGAGTAAAGAGGCTTCAGTTAGAGATTAAGAATTTGAGTTGACAGTTTGTACAGAATAACCTTACAAACTAGCTCAACGTGTTTAAGTAAAGTTAAAGTTTAAGACAAGTGTCTTGCTATATTTGTAAAGAACTAAGAAGCCTAAGAGGTAGATAGTTATGATGGAGATTAAAGGTAGACGTATTGCCCTTGTGGGCGGTTCAGGATTTATCGGGCACAATCTTGCCTTGCAGTTGAAAAAGCTCGGTGCTGAAGTATGTGTCGTCGATGGTTTACAGGTTAACAACCTGTTGGCCTTTTCTTCCACTGAAGAGGATATCGCCAACCGCGATCTTTATCTTGCTATTCTGAATGAAAGGCAGCGGTTGCTCCGAGAAGCCGGTGTTCCTGTGTATATTCAGGATGTGCGCGACTACCACGCCACCTCTCATCTTATGGGTCAAATCAAGCCTCAAACGGTTGTTCATCTTGCAGCTGTTTCCCATGCTAATAAGTCAAACAAGACTCCGCACAGCACTTTTGATCACAGTTTCCGCACACTGGAAAATATGCTCGACATCTCTCGTGCAAAAGATTCCGGTGTCGAGCACTTTGTATATTTTTCTTCAAGCATGATTTACGGCAACTTTGACGGCGGCTTTGTTACCGAGGAAACACCCTGTGATCCGATTGGTGTGTACGGTGCGCTTAAGTTCGGTGGTGAGAAGCTTGTTGTTGCATACAATCAGGTTTTTGATCTTCCTTATACAATTATCCGTCCTTCCGCTCTTTACGGTGAGCGCTGCGTTAGCCGCAGGGTCGGCCAGATTTTTGTTGAAAATGCTCTTAAGGGCGTGGACATCACCATCGCCGGCGACGGTTCCGATAAGCTCGACTTTACCTATATTCAGGACATGGTTAACGGTATGGTCAAGGTTATTGAAAATGAAAATTCATTTAACCAGACCTTTAACCTGACTTATGGTGATTCAAGAAGTCTTGCCCAGATGGCCGAGCTCATCAAAGCCGAGTTTCCTGAAGTGAATATCAAGTATATTCCCAAAGACCGTCTCATGCCCGATCGCGGAACTCTTTCCGTAGATAAGGCCAAAGAACTTATCGGTTATGATCCGCAATGGCCTCTTGAAAAGGGGTTTGTTGAATACATTAAATGGTACAAAAGCCTGCCTGCAGATCTGACCAAAGACGGCAAAATGCCTGTTACTTACGGTTAATAATTGGTTTTATACGAAGATTGAGTCCCTCTCCCTGCCTTGCAGGGGGAGGGCTTTTTGGAGCGACGAAATAAATTTTACAGCCTGAAATTGAAAGGTTAGCAATGTTTGATTTTTTGGCCTTAATTACGAATAAAAAATATTGGCTTCTGCACAGCCTGATCATGAAATTTATCCTGCGGCTTTACGGGATACAGGTTGGATCAGATTTTTATATGGAAGGAATTCCTCTTCTTAAGATCAGGGGAAAGGGGTCCAATATTGTTATCGGTAACAATGTTTCCATTCTCGGCGGGATAGATCTGCGTAACCGTGAAAACGGTAAAATAGTTTTCAAGGACAATGTTACCATTGAAGGTAATTGCAGATTCGTCTCTGCCCGTGAGGGAACAATTGCAGTGGGTGAAGGCTCCATTGTCACGTCTTTTGCTATTATCAATGGTGGGGCGGACTTGATTATCGGTAGACAATGCATTATTGGCCCTAGAACGAGCCTGAACGCCAATGAACATGTGTTTAAGCGCGATACACCGGTGCGTGAGGCTGGATTTGTCCATGAACCGATATACATCGAAGATGATTGCTGGCTTGCTGCCAATGTTACGGTAATGAAAGGCGTTACCCTTGCTAAAGGTAGTATTGTAGGGGCCGGGGCTGTTGTCACAAAGGATACTGAACCTTATTCTGTCAATGTAGGCATCCCAGCCAAAAAAGTTTCGGAGAGAAAATAAATGAAATATTGTTCCAAGTGCTTGATGCCGTCCACGAAGCCCTACATTGTATTTGATGATGAGGGTGTTTGCAGTGCCTGTAAGGTGGCTGCTGAAGAAAAACAGTCTGTAGACGGCATTGACTGGGATGCCCGCAAAGCTGAGCTTGATGAGCTGGTTGCAAAGATCAAGGCTAAGAAAGCACCTTTTTTTGATGTGTTGGTTCCGGTCAGCGGCGGCAAAGACAGCATGACTCAGGTCCACAGGATGCTGGAATATGATCTGCGCATTCTCGCTGTAAATGTTGATTACGGCATTAAAACTGAAATCGGTATTGAAAACCTGAAATGCATTCCCGAAAATATGGGTGCTTCCCTGCAGATATTCCGGCCTGAGTTGAAGCTTCAAAAGGAATTGATCCGCATCGGCTATGAAGATTTCGGTGATCCTGATCTGCTCAGCCACACCATGCTTCACGGTTACCCGCTGCGAGTTGCTCTTGCTTTTAAAATTCCTCTTGTTTTTCTAGGAGAAAATTCTGCTTTCGAATACGGCGGCGATGATGATATCTCCGGGCTTGCTCAGATGACCAGAAAGTGGTTTTCCAAATATGCTGCAAACAGCGGACATGATGCGGCTTTTATTTCAAAAGAATACAATATCCCCATGGAAAAGCTGGTTAACTATGACTTCCCTGATGAGATTGAGGAGTCTGATATAGTAACTGCATTTTCAAGCTACTATTTCTATTGGGATTCTGAAGCGCATCGCGAAATAGCCAAGGAATACGGGTTTAAAGAACTTTCCGAGCCACGTGAAGGCACCTACCGTACCTATGTGGGCATTGATGAAAAAATCAACCGTATCCACCAGTACTTCAAAGTCCTTAAATTCGGATACGGTCGCGGAACCGACCATGCCTGTGAAGACATCCGCCTTGGAACTCTGAGTCGCGATGAAGCCAAGGAATTGGTTCGCAAATATGACCTTGAGCCGCTCTCCGATGAATATGTGAACGATTTCTGCGAGTTCATCGGTATCAGCCGCGAGCGTTTTTTTGAAGTGGTTGAAAGTTACCGCGACACAAATATTTGGAAAAAAGACGAATCCGGCAACTGGTACATTCCCGGTCACCTTGAAGATTAGCAACATACTGGAATAGTAATATGTGTGGAATTGTAGGCTTCTTCGCTATTAATGGCGACAGTCGCATCAGTCAGGCCGAGATCAAAGACATGACCCGGGCCATCAAACATCGTGGTCCCAATGATTCCGGATGTCTGCTCATTGATAAAAGTTCTGGCGAGCATGCCATGTTCAGGGATGATGAGAACTCTCCGTCTCTCAAATATGGCCAGATAGGTCTCGGGCACCGGCGGCTCTCCATTCTTGACCTTTCCGAACGCGGCCAGCAACCCATGGGCCATAGCGCGACCGGGGTCTGGATCGTTTTTAACGGCGAGGTCTATAACTACGTGGAGCTTGCTGAAGAATTGAAGAAACTGGGCCACAGCTTTGAGACCACCACCGATACCGAGGTGGTGCTCAAAGCCTATGTGGAATGGGGAATCGGTTGTTTCAGCCGTTTCAACGGTATGTGGGGGCTGGCTATTTATGACCCCCGCAGTGACGTACTGCACCTTTCGCGCGACCGTTTCGGCAAAAAGCCTCTCTATTACTACGAATCCGGGCGTCACGTTCTTTTTTCCTCAGAAATAAAGTCGTTGTTTGCCCGGCAGGATACGCCTAAAGAAGTCAACGAAAGCAAAATCGTGGATTACGCCGGACGTAACTACCGTTATGTTGATGATGACGATGAATCCTTTTTCAAGGACATCAATCAGGTTCCTAAAGGACATGTCCTGAGCATTACCGGGGCTGGTTCAAGTAGAGTGGAAAAATATTGGGATGTGGCAAGTCGTCCTGAACTCGCAACAGCTTCGGAAAAGGACCTTGTAGTCATGTTCCGGGAATTGCTTGAAGATGCGGTACGTGTCAGATTGCGTAGTGATGTGCCCGTAGGATGTATGCTCAGCGGGGGGATGGACTCCACCTCAATTACCTGCATGGCATCCAACCATTCTGCAGACATGCATACGTTTTCCGGAGTGACTGGCACAGGACGTTACGATGAATCAGAGTATATTGATTCTGTGGTTGCAAAGGCCGGAACGACTCATAAGTATATCTATCCTAAGCCCAACGAAATGTTCGATGTGCTGCGTGAGATGATGGCTTATCACGACGAGCCGATTTGTACTGTTACCTGGTACTGTATTTATGTGATCATCCGCGAAATAGCCAAAGAGGATATTCCTGTAATTCTTACCGGACACGGTGGGGATGAGCTGCTCGGTGGTTATTGGGATCACTATCACTATAATTTTCACGATATTCGGGCTGCCGGTGGTAGCGATAAATATGAAATGGATGCCTGGTTGGCCAATCATGGCCGCGATCCGCAGGAGTGTGTGCGCGAAAGGAACTATATTGAGTCACTTATGACGGACCGCCGGGCCGCGTTGAACAAGTTTTCCCAGTATGTTGGACATCTGTCCGGAAGATTGACCGAGGGAATCCGCAAGGAAATTGATCGACCGGACATGGATGGCGAACTTGCCAAACGTCTCTACTTGGAAATGTTCAACGAAACCATTCCAGCGTCCCTGCGTTCTGAAGACAGAAATATGATGGCCTTTTCCATTGAAAACCGGGTGCCCTTCTTAGATTACCGTCTTGCAGACTTCTGTTTCAATATTGGTAATGAGTATAAGATCCGCAACGGACTCGGGAAATGGCTGCTGCGTGAATCCATGAAAGGAATTCTGCCTGAAAAAGTTCGGACCAGAACAGATAAGGCCGGCTTCGTTGCTCCCTTTGATGAATGGATTCGTAATGAGAACCGGGCCCAGATGGAAGAGTTGATAAATGCCCGTTCCTATGTGAACGAGGAAATTTACGATCATGGAAAACTGAAAGATCTCTACGCCAGGCATCTCGCCGGCGAGGATCATTACATGTTTTTCTGGCAGTATATTAACCTGTGTGTGTGGCATGAGCAATTTTGGGGCTCTGTATAGTTATTAACGTGATTTTTTGGGAGAACATTATGAAGATGGATATCAAAGAGACACCGCGTGAATTCAAAGCTACCCCTAAAGTAACACTCAAGGATTGTGGGACTATTTTTTTGGATGCTGATGAGCAATTTACCTTTGAGACTGAAACTGGAAAAAGACACGACCTCACACGCAAGGAATGGGGCTGGTACCTGTCCAATTCAGTAAATGCGAGCCTTAAAAAGCAGGGCTATAAGACCGCGATTGTAATGAGTATGTTGACAGGTGTACCTAAGATTGTGGTTAATCTGGTAGAGGAAGACAAGGTCGATGAATTTTTAGCTTATCTTGAACAAAATGATTCGCGTGTCATAAGCTGGCTTGATGAATGGGCCGTTTAAATAATTGAGGTATTAATGAAAAAACGTCCTGTTTTAATGTTTTTAAGTCGTCCAAGGCTTGATTCATTTTATATGCGGCTAGCAAAGCTGCTGCGTAATGAATTTTCGATTCTTGTGCTTCTCCATGAAGATAGTACGTCTGATTTTTTTAAAATAGATGGCATTGAGGTAGAAAGAATGCCGACCTCAAGCCAACTGGACGACGTTATCAGCGCCGATAGTGACGAATATATTCAGCAAGGAGCATTGGCTGAGGAATTTTTGAACAAGAATTGCTACTCATTGAATATAAATTATATTTTATATGAAAAATATGTATTGAGATACAGCAGAACAAGTGGACATCGCTCACGGAATGCCAATATTGAGAAAATTTTTCCGTTTCTTACTTCTTTTTTGAAAGAAGTAGTTGAAAAGTATCAAGTGGATTATTGTTTTTATGAGTTTATAGATACTATTGAGTCCTTCATTCTTAATGCAATGATCGATACAGGAATGATTAAACAGGCTTTTTGTCAAATTTTGATTTCTGTGGGAGGAGATTTACGGGTAAGACTGGCTTCCGGGCTAACAAGTAAAAGTCCTAAATTTGACTATGTACATGCACGTGGGCATCTAAGTTCTGAGGCATACGCTTGGTCTGATAAAATTTTAGCCAATATGAGTAAAGAGGCGAAACTCTCAGAATATGATAAAATCAACCGAGACAAGGTCAGTCTTTTTAAAAAATATTCATATTCTCAAATATTTAAAAAAATGAGAGACGTTTTACATGGAGAAAGTCTGCGTCCGTTTATGATTAGGCAGATAAATAGATTTCGTGCTCGACAGTATTTTTCTGATTCCATAGAGGGTGATAAAAATATTTCCTTTTTTCTTCAACTGGTACCTGAGGCCGGACTCATGGCTGAACAGCCGGAATATGCAAATCAGGAATTTGTCATTGAACTCATGGCTCTGTATGGCAAGTGCGGTTATAAGATTTTGGTGAAAGAGCATCCTGCATGTTTTGGTAACCACACAAAACGTTTTTACAAGGAATTGAGCCTGCTCAGCAATGTTGTTCTCTTGCCGCCCACATACCCTACCAGAGATATTTTATTGCGAAGCAAGGCTGTTGTTGTTGCAACCGGAACAACTGTTTCCCTTGAAGCAATGGCCTTAGGGATTCCTATAATTACTTATGGTGATCCGTATATCAGCTGCAGCAAGAATGTTTGTAAAATAGAAAGGCCGCAAAATGTCTGGGATGTTCTTCCTGATCTTGAGTTCAATAAGGAAGAGCAGCGTCATTTTTTTGCAGCTCTTTACGATGCTTCATATGACTATCCGTCTTTCCTGTCGGATGAGGAGTACGAAAAGGGGGTCGAGGCTGCTCCTGTGCTGGTTGATGCTCTTAGGAAGGAGATTGCTTTATATGAGGATATGGTTCTTCCATGCTCTATAGACCGTTGATCCGTCCCTACCGAAATAAATATCTTGCCTATGCGGTCAGGCGGCTGGTCCACAGGTGTTGTCCCCAGTTTTATTTCAAAAATTTTATGCGTAAGCAGGTCAACCCGCTGGGAAGGCCTGCTTACGCATTAACTTTTGACTTTGATTTTGAAAAAGATATCGAAGCTTTTCCCCGGTTGCTGGATCTTCTCAATGCCCATGATATTAAAGCCGGCATGGCGGTGATCGGGAAGTTTGTGGAGAAATATCCTGATATCCACAAACGCGCAGTTGATGAGGGTCACGAGATCATCAACCATACGTACACCCATCCGGATAACCCCCATTGGGCTCCGGACAGGTTTTTTAATAAACTGTCATATGCTGAACAAAAGGACGAAATCGCACGCGCACATGAAGTCATCCACGATGTTTTGAGCGTTGAATGTGTCGGATTCAGGACTCCGCATTACGGCAACCTGCATACTGAGAGTGTTTATCCTATTTTGTCTGAGCTGGGTTACAAATACAGCAGTTCGACAGCTGCATGCGCATACAAGGGCTATGGTGCTCCTGCCATGCATTCACACGGTGTCATGGAAATTCCTACCGGGTGCAGCCTTAATTTTCCATTCGCTATTTTTGATTCGTGGAACATGCTCCGTAAGCAGAACCCTTTTCTGGGTGATGACGACCTCTTTGTTAAGGAGTTTGCGCAGACTATTGATTTCATCGTTCAAAACAATCTTTTTCTCACTCATTATTTCGACCCCTATGATATTGTAAAAAATAGAAAAATTGAAAGGGTTCTTGAGCAGTTGGGTAAACTTGAAACCGTGTTGTATCGGGACATGGTGTAATCTTTTCGTTCAGTTTTTCTTGACAACATGGTGGATTGAGGCCAGTCTTTTTCAGTAGGTACTATTTTTTATTGCGTAAATTATGAGAAGCCATGCCGTAGCGGAGGGTGATATGCTTAATCTTAGAGATGTTGAAATTTTAGAGTGTACTTTGAGGGATGGAAGTTATGCTATTGATTTCAATTTTACCTCTTTTGATACTTCCCTTCTTACAAAGAAAATTTCCAACTTAGGTTTTAACTGGATTGAGATCGGCCATGGCCTTGGCCTTGGGGCTTCCCAGTCAGGAAAAGGGATCATGCCGCATGATGATTTTTCTTTGCTTAAGGCTGCAAAGAGTTCAACTGAAGCTAATATAGGCATGTTTTATATCCCTGCTCTTTCCTCGCATGAAAGCTTGAAAGAGGCGGTTGATCTTGGACTGGATTTTGTACGCATAGGAGCCAATGCCACTGAAGCTGATGAGGTTCTGCCTGATATTGCGTATGCAAAGAAACTCGGGCTCACCGTAGGTATGAATTTTATGAAAAGTTACTCCGTTACTGCTGCCGAGTATGGAGTTATGGCAAAAAATGCTGTGGATGCCGGGGCGGATATTATCTATCTGGTTGATTCAGTGGGAGGAATGACTCCTGCTGAGGTTGAATTGTATTACAATGAAACCAAACGCCGGTGTAATTGTGAGCTTGGTTTTCACGGTCATGATAACCTCAAAATGGCCGTTGCCAATACACTCAAGGCTTATGAGTGCGGTGCACGGTTTTTGGATGCAACAATTATGGGTATCGGTCGCGGGGCCGGTAATGCGGCATCGGAAGCCCTGGCCTGCCTGCTTGAGGAAGATGGTGTTGATACCGGTATTGATGTTGTTGAGCTTCTGAATGTAGCCGATACATACGTGGCTCCGCTGCTTAAGAATTTGCCCATGTACAATACCAAGGAAGTTGCCATGGGATATGGTAAGATGCATTCCAGTCATATGCCTATGATCATGGGGGCCAGCCGCAAGTACAATGCTGATGAAAAGCAGCTGATTATCAAGATGGGAAAAATAGATCCTGTTGATATTGACGCGACCAGGCTTGATGAGGAAGCCGCCCGGCTCAAGGATACTAAGAATGTGCACCAATCTCTTGACTTGGTGTCATATCCGGGATTGGACGGATATCAGGATCAGATATTTTTTGACCGGGTGGAACTGGACGAATTTGTCAAGGGAATCTCGGTGACCGCTGCCAAGCGTAAAAATGCGCTTCCTGTGCTGGAGGTTGTCTACACCGGTGATGAAAATGATGACTATGTCGCGGCCGAATGTGTCTGGGATAGTGACAACATTGTATTGGGTCGGATCACATCGGGGGGGTACGACGCTCTTATTGAGGCAGCCAGAAGGTTTACCGGAATGGATTACAGCTGTGTTGTCGATCCGGGGAAAAGCCGCTTCAGTGAGTCCGTGCTGCAAAGATTGATTGACGATCTCGGTGCTGACAGAACCTACACTATAGATCTGGGCTGGATGAAAGTCCTCTTTTCTTCCAATGTGCTCTGCCAGATGGCGTCGCGGCTGAAATGTCGTTCTCTGGTTATATATGGAAACAACAAGTTTCTTGTTGACCATCTTTTGAACACCTCCTTTTTCGATCAGATTTACGTGGTTGACCCTGAACCCTACCACCGGCAAGGCGTGGTTCCGGTGACTGCCGTTAATGACTGGGTCCAATTGAATATGACTGCAGATTTGATATATATCGCCGAGCCTCCCAACAGACAGACACTTGATAAATTGCTCAAGGCTACCGGGGAAAACGGCAGGATTATCAATCCCCATAATTTGTATGAATTTAAACCTGATAGCCGTATGATTCACGTTGATTTAAATTCAGCATATGAAGGGGTGGCTCATCAGATAAAAATGATTGCAGACACTATTTAAAGTTCGATGTTTGATCTTGATGTTTTAGTTGCAATAAACTTTCAATTTTTATGGGGACGAAATGAGCGCTATTTCCAAACTTAAAGATATCGTTGACTTATATTCCAGTGAAGTTTTTTTGATCGATGCCGCCAGCGGAGATGAGTTCACTTATTCGGATATTCATAAGAAAGCGTTGCAGCTTGCGGCTAAGTTGTCGGGGCGTGGTCTGTCAAAAGGTGACAAGCTCGCAATAATGTTGCCTAACTCTGTTGATCATGCTGTGCTTTTAATCGCATGTCTGTCCCTTGGGATTATAACTGTACCGGTAAACAGAGTTCTGACCGGCAAGGAAATAGACACGATTCTGGATGAGGGAAAAATCAGCAAGTTTATTTTTGACACGCAATCAGCAGATAAGGTTGCCGAGCTGTCCGCTGATGTGGACGTGAAAATAGTTTTTGAAGATTTTTTAGTAGAGGACTTTTCGCCGAAAGAAGGTGCCGCAATTAAATGGTTTGACGGCGTACATGAAGACGACATTATGACCATCGTATTTACCTCCGGCACAACAGGCACTCCCAAGGGAGTCGCACATCGTATCGGTAGTCTGGTCAATAACGCCCTGCTTTTTGCCGAGTCCAATAGTGTGGGGTCTGAAAACAGGTTCTACAACGTATTGTCCATGTCCTATCTGGGGGGGTATTACAACCTGCTCCTGCTGCCCTTTGTCTCCGGTGCTTCCGTTGTTATCGGGGAAGCCTTCAGTCCCCATTCCGCAATGGATTTTTGGTCTCCCATTATCGAAAGAAAGGTAAACACATTGTGGCTTGTTCCCACCATTGTTTCGATTGTACTGGAGTTTGACCGTAGTGAGGCGGGAAGTAGCTATTGCAAGGAAAATGTTAAATGCGCCTTCATCGGCACAGCTCCGCTCATGGAGACTGTTAAAGATGGCTTTGAAGAAAAGTACGGCGTTGAACTCCTGCAGAACTATGGCCTTTCAGAAACCCTGTGGATAACGGCTAACAAATTTGGTGCTCCGGACAACAAAGGGGTCGGGCGGATTCTGGGTGACATTGAGGTTCAGGTTGATGGAGAGGACTCCGCTGATATTTCCCGGAGCGCAGAGGGGGAAATACTGGTCAAGTCTCCATATTTAATGGCAGATTATGTCAATACTGACAGTGTGTTGACTGATGATGGTTTTTTCAGGACCGGTGATCTGGGTTATTTTCAGGATGGACAATTGTTCATCACCGGTCGTAAGAAGGACCTGATTATCCGATCAGGATTAAACATCAGCCCGTTGGCCGTGGAGAATGTTATCCAGAAGCATGAATCTGTGACTGGATGTGCAGTGGTCGGAGTTCCCCATCGAATAAATGGCGAGGATGTTGTCGCAGTGGTGTCCTTGAAGGAAGGAATTCAGCTTAAAGAAATCAAGAGCGAAATTTTGGATATATGCAATGCTGAACTTACGTCTACCAAGGTGCCGTCTGTGTTTTTCCAGATTGACAATTTTCCCATGGGCAGCAGCGGGAAGATTAAAAAAAATGTTCTGAAGGATGTTGTAGCAGTAAAGTTGCATGAAAGTGTAGGTGATACATTTATCAAGTCATAGTCAGCTTTTCTGTTTCATCCTATATGGTTATTTATAATGATTTCTAGAGTATACAGTAAATATCGCGACTATCGTCTTGGGCGGGAGAAGATTCGGCTGAAGGATAAGGCGGATCAATTTTCACATCTGTTTATGCCGACCGCGCCCTTTTCCTTCAAGGATTTTGCCGGCCACTTGGAGCAGATGGGAGTTTCAGGATCTGATAATATCCTGTTGCGGATGTCCAACCAGGTTTCTCCCTACCTGAGTGATGGTTTGATGGGGTTTTATGGCGGGCTGTTTGATTATGCTGATGGTGGAGGCGGGCATATAATGAGCTTGTCTTACTCCTTTGATCGCAGTCCTTTGATGTATTTGTCTCTGGACAATGTTTTTGATCCTGAAAATACCCCGACTACAATAGGTTTGTGCAACGAAATTTTTCGGAGGATGGATTCTGTTTCACGGAGTTTGCACCCTACCCACTCCGTTTCTGTCTACGGTCGCCATAGTAAGGACATAACGTCCAGACATCATATGAATCCTCATACTTATTCCGAAGAGTCGCCATTTGCCCACCTGTATAAGCATAGCAGCGGGAAAGAAGTTATTGTTGGATTGAATCATGCGAGTACCGGGCAGCATTTTATTGAAGACCAGTTTACTATAACCGGCAAGATCGACAAGCCGATTCTGAATCGTTTGAAGGTCGGCGATGAAGTAAGGCAGTTTCCGTTCTATGCGGATAACCCTTTTGTGAAGTTTGATTGCTATTTTAGAACCGATGCTTTCCGTTCTTTGCTGATGGAGAGGGGGATACTTAAACAATCAGTTCTGAATGGTGTTACAATTTATGTACATGATTGCAAAAAATTCTATGAAGAGCTCCCGGCAATCTATACTTCTGAGGATGCGCCGTTCAAGCGTATGTATCTTAAGACATTTATGTTGAATACTCTGATTCGTCCATTAGTCTTAAAGTCTTTTTTTGTGGAATCTTCAGGGCAATTGCTTCCTCGTGGAACGGTCTCTGATTAGACATATTGAATATAGCTATGGGGTTGATTATTGTTATGGAGAAGATTGTTTCAGAAATTTTAGCTAACTACGCAGAGCTGGGCAATTCGTTTGATAATGCGCTTTTATTTACTGAATTGGCCGGATGGGACTCTCTCAAACATGTCCAGTTTATTTTGGATGTTGAGAAAAAGTTTGAGATTAAAATGACCCCTGAGCAGTTGGTCCTGAGCACATCGGTGGATAGTGTTGTGGCTGCAATCCGTATGCATAAAGAATAGGTGTAAGGGATGTCTAAGCAGAGAAGAATCATCGATTTGACTATGGATGTCCATGAAGGAATGCAGACTTTTCAGACTTATTGGCATCCTTTTGTTGAAGTTACCCAGCTTGGCAGGCATGGAATTGAGAACAGAGAGACACGGAAACTTATTTTGGGAACTCATACTGGGACCCATGTGGATGCACCGCGTCATTTTGTTCCCGATGGAATGACCGTTGATGAAATTCCCTTGGAGAATATGAACGGTCCGGCTATTCTTTTGGACTTTTCGGATTTGGATGATTGTTCCTGCGTGACCAGAAGCATGCTTGAGGACGCTGTCGGCACAGATTCTGTAGAAAGGGTGCTTATCCGGTTTGATGGTGAAAAAAGACTCGGGACCATGGCTTACTATGAGGATCAGCCCTGGCTTACAGATGAGGCCGCTCAGTGGTTGGTGGATAAAGGGTGCAAGCTTATAGGGCTTGACGTGGCCATGCCCGACAATCCGGTGAATGGTCGTCAAGGACCGACAGATTCTCCCGTGCACAAGATTTTTCTGACCAACCAAGTTGTAATACTTGAGTATCTGGTTGATTTGAAAAAAATTGGAGCGAGACATTTTGATCTTGTGGTTGCTCCATTGAAAATCCGCGGCGGGGACGGTGCTCCTGCCCGGTGTTTTGCTGTTGTGATTGATTAGTGAGCTTAATGCGGGAGTACGTATTAAGTTGTCATTCAAGAGGTGTGTATGAATAGCAGTCTGATTCCGTTCAATCGTCCGTATATTGTTGGCAAAGAGTTATACTATATCTCGAAAGCTGTTTTGCAGGGGAATATTTCCGGTGACGGGGCTTTTACAGATAAATGTCACAAGTGGATGGAGGAAAGGTTTGATATTAAGCGAGCTTTATTGACTCATTCCTGTACGGCAGCCCTTGAAATGGGAGCTTTGCTTGCTGACGTGGGTCCCGGAGATGAAGTGATCATGCCTTCGTTCACCTTTGTCTCCACGGCGAATGCGTTTGTCTTGCGCGGGGCTACAGTTAAGTTTGTGGATATCCGTCCTGACACCTTGAATATCAATGAGCAGTTGATTGAGGCTGCGATCACATCTAAAACCAAAGCCATAGTACCTGTTCACTATGCCGGGGTTGGGTGTGAAATGGATTATATCATGGATCTTGCTGCGGATAAGGACCTGCTGGTCATCGAAGATGCCGCACAGGCTGTTAACGCTACATACAATGGTAAGTTTTTAGGCTCCATAGGGCATATGGGATGTTACAGTTTTCATGAAACCAAGAATTTTATTTCCGGTGAAGGCGGAGCCTTGGCTGTAAATGATGAGCGTTTTGTTGAGCGGGCTGAAATTATACGTGAAAAAGGGACTGATAGAAGCAAGTTCTTCCGTGGTGAGGTTGATAAGTATACATGGGTAGATTTGGGATCTTCTTATCTGCCCTCAGAAATCATCGCAGCCTTTTTGTATGCCCAGCTGGAAGAGTCGAGCAAGATCACTAAAAAGCGTACTGAGATTTTCAGCCGTTACTCATTTGCGCTTGCGCCGCTTGCAAATGAATGCAAATTGCGGTTGCCTCATACACCTGAATGCTGCAACCATAATGGGCACATGTTTTATGTTATTACGCGGACAGCTGAGGAGCGGGACAGTTTAATTGAGCATCTTAGAAATAAATCCATCAATGCTGTTTTTCACTACCTGCCTTTGCATAGCTCGCCAATGGGCAGGAAAATCAGTACCAGCGAGGAACATTTGCCCTATACTGACGACATCAGTGCAAGGTTGCTGAGGTTGCCATGTTACTATGAATTGAGTGAAAGGGATCAGGATACGGTTATCGATTCTATTTTGGACTTTTATAAAAATAAATAATTTTTAAATAGCTTATTGTGGTATTTATGGTGTGTTTAGGTAAGTTATGCATAATATAAAATGGTTTTTATTTCAAACGTACTCATGGGTTTTTAATATTATATTCTGTGTGTTGGAAGTAATGCCTCAGTTTGTACGCTATTGTGTCTTTAAAGTTTTGCTCAAGCATCTGGGGCAAGGAAGCATGATTGATTACACTACATACATTAGGTATCCGCACAAAGTTTCAATCGGCAATAGTTCTGTTATAAACAGAGGGTGTAAGCTAATTCCGGGGTTAATGGCAAAAAATGCAGAAATAGAAATTGGAAATAATGTCGCACTCGGACCTTATGTCTGTCTGTTAGCAGCCGGACATGATCATACTAGCTTAAAATTGCCGGATACAGGTGCGAAAATAACAATTGGTGATTATTGCTGGATTGGGGGAAACTCCACAATTCTTCAGGGAGTTACAATAGGAGAAGGGGGTATTGTTGGAGCCGGATCGGTTGTGACGAAAGATGTTCCCCCATATAAAATTGTAGCAGGAATTCCAGCTAGAATTATTAAAGACAGAGTGTTGGACGACAATATCAAGTAGTTTTGTCTTAAATTTTATAGTTATGATACTTTAATAAGACTTTGTAATATCAGAAGGGAAAATTTCAATGAATACTGATGGTCAGCAAAGATATACATATTGGCTGTTGGCTTCTTTCATATGGTCAATGGTATGTCTCGCTATATGTTTTACTGGGATCGGAGCGTTCTTTGATGTTTCAGATGAAGGTCTTGGGGCATATCTGGCATACTGGGGTTCAGACGTTTTTTCTTTCCAGCAGTATCATTACTTAGTTAACTGGATGGGGTCTTTGCTAGGGGGGACGCTGCTTGATTATCGTTATTGCTTCTACTTTTTATCATTTTTGGGAGTGATAGCGTTAACACTCGCAATCTATTATTATTATCGAGAATTTTTTACAGAATCTAAGTTGACTAAGATTGCAATCATTCTGTTTTCTGTTTTTTCCGCGCAGCTGTGTTTGGTGTCGATCGCGATGACTACATATAACAGTATGGGTTCATTTGCTGCTTATTTGTGGTGTTCTGCTTTGCTGCTTGTCCTCTCCCGGCCAACACGGTTCCTTTTTGGGTTTGCCATTTTTCTTTATTGTTCTGCCGTATTGATTGGTCTGATGGCAAAGGCTTCGACTGGATGTGCATTTGTTCTAGGTGCTTTGTTTTTAATGCCTCTTTTTTTTCGTTTGTTATATGAAAAGAATATACCTGCGCGATATATTTTATGCTTGCTAGTATCAACAGTGGCGGTTTTAGCCGGCTATATGCTTTTTCTTGGAGAAAATGTTATTGAGGTTTTTTCCGTGTATAAGAGTGCGGTTGGTGCAGGCAGTCCGCACAGTTTAACCTTGGTTTTGATGCGGCATGTCCGTGATATTGTTGTTTTTGTTTTTGTTTATCTAGCATTGTACTGTTTTGCTTGGTACGCAGTGCTATGGTTTGTCAAAAAAAGCAAAAAAAATATTTCTTTTCTCAGGGGACTGTCATTAAAGGCATGCGCAGTTTTAGTCTTAACTGGAATCTTCTACTTTACATTTTCTGACTCTCGGCTTTTTCCCAATGCTATATATAGCCAATCCTTATTCGGAATCCCAATAGCTAAGATTTTTTCTGTGTCAGCTGATACTGTTTGGGCTAAGTGGGTCTGTTTTGTTCTATCATTAGGGATCTGCATTTTGCTAAGTTCCGGCAGTCAAAAGAAAAAGGTAAACCCATCTCTTGTAAAAGGTTTTGTGCTCATCCTCGTGTGTCTTTTGGGGGGGTATGCTATGACCGCAGGCACAACAGGACAGCTAACCCGTGCTCTACGTTTTGCTAGTGGGTTGGTCGCAGCTCCATGTGTTGTTTTTGCGTTGTTGTACCTGCCTTCCAAGACAGCTGTCTCTAGGCTTCTCAGTGTCGTCTTGCTACTCTTTTCAATTACATCAACCCTTAATCTTTATAACAATATCACGTACCATTATTATCGTTCCGCACCTCTCGCCGAACAGACAGCTTACTCTAGCTCAAAATTTCTTTCAGGAGTTCGGATTGAGATAGGTCAGGCCAAATTTATCGATAGTTTGCTTGCAATTCTTGAAAGTGTGAATTTTGATCGCACGAAGGATAAAGTCTATGTTTTTCCTGCATCGCCAGGTTTTCTTGCAGCAGCAGGCGCTAAGGCTTACGGTCCGGTATGGTCGACTGACATCTCATCAAAGCAGGACTGCGTTTTGTTTAGTGCCGAGAAGCCTGTCGCGGGAGGCAAGGTGTATATCTTGAAAGGTAAACAAATCCCCGACGAGACAAGGGCCTGTTTTGATGAAGGTGTGCGCAAGCTCTCTGGCTTTGAGACATTGAATGTTGGTGTGTTTAATAATCAACGAGAAGGAAAGATTTTTACGTACTTTCTGGAAGGACCGTATGAGAGAAAGTAGGGTTACGATTTTTGTGATTATTAAATTTATAGGTACTGGGCCTGATTGAGCTTCTCACAGGGAAATAAGTCTTATATGTGTAAAATTGTCTTTTTTAATATCTTTATCTTTCTATCTGTCTCTGCTGTCGTACAGGTTGTTTTTAAATTTCTTGCGCTAAATATTGAAGGCGGCAGTTATCTTGCTGTATTTACCAGCTGGATGTTTTATCTAGGGTGTTTTTTGTACTACATCCAAACACGAGTTTGGATTAATGTGTTGAAGAATACGCCGTTATCGAATGCCTATCCATTTACCAGTATTAATGTTTTATCCGGATTTGTGCTTGCCAAGATTGTTTTTAATGAAACTCTCACTATTGGGAATCTCATTGGTGGCGCATTGATCATTTTGGGGATTGTTTTTGTTTTTAGAAGTGAGACAGGTGAAGTTCATGAGTGATTCTTATGTGTATTATTTAGTAGCATATTTTGCAGTACTCATATCGTCCACTGCGCAGGTTTTACTTAAGGTTGGTGTCCAAAAAAAAACATATAGATTTTTGGGGATAGAATTCAATTTGTATGTTCTTTTTGGACTTGGGGGGTTGTTCGCTGCTCTGCTATTAAGCATAAAAGCTATGGGAGTAGTCCCTTTAAAAGATATGACTTTAATTGTTCCGGCTAGCTATGTCCTCGTGCCATTGTTTTCATATCTTTTTTTAAAGGAACAGTTTTCTAATAAAAAAATATTAGGTATGGGGTTTATTGTAATTGGATCATTTGTTGCTTATTTATAGGAATCGTTTTAATGCTGCTAGGGTTGAATCGTTTTTAAGTGTTAGCAAAGTGTCTATTTCTCATCGGAGCTGCAATCCAATTCAAGTCGTATATAGCATTTGCTTCCTGTTTGAGGGCATCTAAAATATAGAGATTTGTTTTCAGGAAGAAATGTCTTGCCTCTAATTAAGTTGATAATTTTACTGACAGAAGTTATTTCGTTTAGGTCTAGCTCGTTACTCTTTTCGTAATCTTTTTTTGTGTAATAAGATTGATTTTGCTGTTCTTTTTGTGGAATAGGGCAAAGACTTCCTTTTTTGGCCTTCTCGAGAAGTTCTGCAAAGCCTTTTACGGCGAGGTCGTCCAGTCTTAATTGTAATGTTCTTGCAGTGTCAGAACTATGTATCAAAATTTTCTTTTGAAGAAGAAGAGGTCCGCCATCAATTGTCTCATCAACTACATGAAAAGTAATTCCGGTGTATGTCTCTCCTTTTATTATAGCCCAATTTACAGGGTATACTCCTTTTAGTTTCGGCAACAAACTATAATGTAGATTAATTGTAGCTTTAGCTGGCATGTTGAAGATTTCTTTTGGAATTATATGTTTCCAGCTTAACAAAAAGATGTAGTCTATGTTGCCAAAATTGATGATTGTTTTTTTAGAATCAGGATATATAAAACACGGTGTTGAAAAATGAGTACAAAGTTTTTCTACTGATGGCCACCACATAGTAGCGTTATCTGTAGTAGTAACCACTGCAACAATTTTAATGTCACTTTGAGTTTGTAGTAAGGATTTTAAAATCCTATATCCAATCTCATGGTCGACAAAGCAAATTATCCTAAGCATGATGTCTTCTTACTAAAATTGTGAACTCATAAAGATCATAGTCGTGCAGCAATGCAACGTTTCTAGAGTAACGTTTTTTGCATACATCGAAAAGCCAGCATGGATCGGAATAGTACAGATCTGTTCTCATTTTATGACTATCGGAGTAGCTTGTAAGGCAGTTGAATGCGAAGCCCGTTGAGCATGTCTCATGCAGTATGTCTAAAGTTGTTAGGATGTAATTTTCCCATTCATCCTTTTTTCGTTTCATTTTTACGTTGAAAATACCACTTGCAATATTGAAATCAGCTACTCTCGAAGGGCTGCTGCCGACAAAAAAATTCGCGTTAGATACCTCAGAAAATTTGTTTTGGGCTATATGGATCATCTTTTCTGAAACATCATACCCAGCATAGTCTATACTCCAATCTTTAGTTGAAATATAGTCGACAAATGCTCCATACCCGCATCCCAAATCATTAAGTGAGCAGGATTGAGGTTCCTCTAAAATTTTACTTAATTGGTCAAATCTTAAATTTTGGCTTTCTTCTCCGTTCCAGTCTACACCCTGTGGAGAAGCTCCGAATTGCTCCACTTTATCTGTATAGTAGTCGGATACATCCGAAAGTAGGTTATTTGTTTTTGCCATAAATTTTCCTAATAATTACATACGGTCTTTGTTTGGTTTCTGAAAAAACTTTTGCCAAGTAAACTCCGATAACGCCAATAAATAAAATTATTAATCCACCTAGTAGCCAAATTGATGTGATTACCGAAGTCCAGCCAGTTAAAGGCGTAGAAAATAGAATCCAATTAAGAATCAAAAAACCAGCGTAGGTAAACGAAAGAAAAGAAATTAAGAATCCAAAATAAAAAATAGCTACCAAAGGAAAGCTGCTGAATGCTGTAATTGAATTAACAAATAATTGTATTTTTTTGCTCAGTGAGTACGTGGTTTGGCTGCTGCAATGTTTTTTCACCACTATAGGACATTGTGAATAGCCGGTAATTTCCCAAAGGCCGCCTATCATAAGTTCGCGTTCTTTATGCTGCACTAAAGATTCAACGTAACGTTTAGTCATCAGTCGTGCAGTAACGAAGTTTTCAGTCATTTTTAGGCCTGTAAGGGCTTTAAATGATTTATGAA
Source organism: Desulfovibrio sp. JC010 (assembly GCF_010470675.1). Taxonomy (NCBI): domain Bacteria; kingdom Pseudomonadati; phylum Thermodesulfobacteriota; class Desulfovibrionia; order Desulfovibrionales; family Desulfovibrionaceae; genus Desulfovibrio; species Desulfovibrio sp. JC010. The sequence continues at coordinate 175,278 of NZ_VOIQ01000008.1, read as the reverse complement.
AAATTTCTCCGCTGATTCTCTCGAAAATCCCCCCCTTGCGACAGTTCTGGACACCGTATACAACATCCCAGTCGTTAGTAGTCATTTCGTTATAAAATAAAGTAAGCCATTCGGGGTCCTCTTCGAGGTCGCTATCAATTAGGTAAACCAATTCTCCTGAGCAATGGCTTAATCCGGTCATCATAGCCTTGTGGTGACCAAAATTACGCGAAAGATCTACTACTGTTATATGCGAATTGTTTTTTGATATTTGCAAGGCCACTTCTAAGCTTTCATCTGGAGAGCCATCGTTGACTAAAATTATTTCGTAATCTTTTCCGAACAAAGATTGTGCAATTGCACCTGAACGGTTGCAAAATTCGTCAATATATGGGGCAGATTGGTATAGTGTTGCAACAATAGACAGTTTCATTGTAACTATTCTCTATAAATTATATATTCAATGCTGAATCCAGTTCAGTAGATTGTGTTATATGCAGAATTGTGTGTCGCGAGTTTTGTAAATTATAAATTTCTCGCAGCAACATTCATATATTTACCTGCATTCTGGCCACAATTAAAAAGCATATCAACAATACTTACCTGATGCACAAAGTCTCCCCAAAGCTGAGGGTACTCCGGATACTTGCCGTATTCAAACCATGTCAGTTTAATATTGTTTTTTTCAAAAACTGTTTCATCGACATAGTCCTTGGCTGCAGGTCCGGAAATGTATTCAGTGCCGCCAGCTTGAATGCAAAGGTCAACTAAGCGCTCAGTTTTTCCTTCAATGAGGGTGTAGTCCTGTGAACTGCTTATTTTTGTATCAATATTCAAATAGTTGCACACACATTCAATTAAAGACCTGTTCAGCTCGGAGAGGTATTTGTAATCCTTTTTGTATAGCGGCTCAAGCATTTCAATGATTTCATCAAAGTAAGGGGCTCGGCGGTAGTGCATGCTTAAGGATTTCCAGTGCTGGTCCGCCCAGTTAGTACCGTCAATTTCGGTTTGGGCAATAGTCTGGTGGTATTTTCCTTTGACCTTTACCGGCACCGAAAGCCAGGTTGTCCCTTGCGGAGTTTTTATCTTATTGCGGTTACGCCAGTCCCTGCGGGTATACTGCATGTCATCATATAAAATGAATTCATCCACAGCGGCAATCATATCGAAATATCCCTTCCAGGGGATATAATTGGACTGGAGTATCGCTACTTTTTTCTTGCTCATAGTATTATTATGTTTACGTTTTAGAAATTAACAGCACTCTTCCAAAAACATCTTACAACTCAAAAAAGAAAACAGAAATTTGCTGAAGCTGTTGGACATGGAAGTTTCGCCCAACAAAGCTTCAATCTTATCCCGTTTTACGATTTCAAATATGGGGCTGTCATCAAGCAACTGCTCGCGTACGGCCTTATCTTTTACATCCAGCAGTTCAAGGATGGAAGCATTAAATCCCACTTTGCGCCGGCATTCGATGATGGAATCGGGGACGATTCCTTTCATGGCATCGCGGAGTACTTTTTTGTTGTAGCCGTCGCGGATGAGGTGCCGGGTGGGAATGGTGTTGCAGAAATCCACCAGATTGCGGTCCAGAAACGGCGAGCGGTTCTCGATTGAGTGATACATGGCGTTCATGTCATCCTCATGCAGGATAACCGGAACGATTTCCTGACAGAGTTCATTGAGCATACGGCTGCGCATGGTGTCACCGCAGTAGCGTTGTTCGCTGAACTCTTCATGGAAATGCTGCTGTAGAAATTCTTCGAAAATTTCATAGTTCAGGTAAATATGTCCCCGTTCGCCGGGATTTTTTACGAAAACCTGCGGGTCCTGAAGAAAGGGGTTGCGCACAATGGGTTTGATGTGCTCATTCCAGTCGCTCAAAGATGTTTCGTAAAGCCCACCGTCCTGTTTGTGCATCTCGGCCATATGCAGGCTGTAGTGGTCGTAGTAGCCGGAGAAAATTTCATCGGCGGCGGTTCCGCTGATGGAGACCTTGTAGCCGTTATCTGCAATGGCATCCATTAGCAGTTCATGCACGTAGTAGGAAATGGTGTAGATGGGGGCGTCGTGGTAGCTGACCAGCTTACGCATCCTTTCCAGAAATCCGGAAGTGTTCAATGGGATGGCAGTGTGTTTGACGCCCAGTTCCTTGATCACTTCCTTGACCAGCTCCGCTTCGGCGTAGCGTTCATCACTGCTGACAATGGTGAACCCGTGTACGTCATAATCCAGCTCTTTTTTAGCAATGGAAATGAGCGAGTTGGAATCCACCCCCCCGGACATGCAGAAAGCAAGCGGTACATCGGCCCGCAAACGCAGTTTAACTGATTCGATGAGTTTTTCGCGGGTGGTTGCTACGGCCTCTTCATAGCTCATGGACTCGTCTGGGCAAAATTCGGGGGTCCAGTATGGTCTGGTCTCTTTAGTCCCCTTAGAATCGATTTTGAGCAACTGGGCCGGTTTCAGTTCTTCAACACCTTCATAGAAACCGTGATTGCCTTTGTAGATGGACTTGTAACCGTTGACCAGAAAACGTTGAATATGTTCAGCATTTGCTGTGAATTTTACGCCGGATAGGGCGGAGAGGAATTTTACTTCGGAAGCAAAGTAAAGACCCCGGGCATCCTCGTAGATGTACAGGGGTTTTTCTCCAAAACGGTCCCGGCAGAGAACCAGTTCACCGCTCTGTTCGCTGTATTTGGCAAAAGCCCACATGCCTTCGCAACTGTCGATGGCTTCAAGGCCGTGGCGTGAAAGGCGGGCCAGCATTACTTCGGTGTCGCTTTCCGTGCGGAAAGCGACACCGTCTTTTTCAAGCTCTGCGGCAAGCTCTTTATAATTATACAGCTCGCCATTGTAGGTGATGACTTCGTTTCCGATCTTGAAAGGCTGGGCTGCCCGTTCATCAAGGTCGATGATGGACAGGCGCGAATGCAGCAGGCAGACATTGCGGTCTTGCGCATAGGAATGGGTGTAGATCCCGGTTCCGTCCGGGCCGCGGCGGTCCATGAGTTCCAGACATTTATTTATGCTGGTCTCGCTGATCCGCTCTTTGCCGATATAGCCTGCTATTCCGCACATTAGATAAGGTCCTCCGCCGTGATCAGTTCTCCGTCTTTGAGATCTTTGGCAGCTTTTTTGCCGAGAATATTTTCCACCTGAGCCGGGGTTATGCCTGTGCCGGGACGTACCCAGCGCAGAATATCCGCAGTGATTTCCTCGCCTGCGGCAATATCTCCGCGGGCGGCGGCGGATCTGCGGATCAGGTCGCGGTTGGCGAATTCGCAGTCGGCAACATCAATTTCCCCGCTGCCAAGCAGGGCTTCGGCGGAACGTATTTTCCGGACCATCAGTTTCAATTCTTCCGGGTCGGCGGAGAGCTGGTGGTCACGGAAATCGGAATAGTTTTTATCTACAGTGAAATGTTTTTCAATTATTCTTGCTCCCAGTCCCACGCTAAGCACTGCGGCATCAATACCCAGAGTATGATCGGAGTATCCGCTGATGTAGCCTGTTTCAGCAAGGGTCTGAATTGCCTTGAGATTAGCTTCGTCTTCCGGGGTCGGATAGCTGGACACGCAATGCAGCAGGGCCAGACCGGGGTTCTTGATCCCTTCTTTTTCCCAGCAGGATTCAATATATTTGCAGGAGGCGAGAACTTCAGCTTCGCTTGCCGCACCTGTAGACATGACTATGGGCTTGCCTGTTTTGGCTACAGTCTCCAGCAGGGAGTAAAAGGTGACATCGCAGGAGGCGATTTTGAAGGCCGGTACGAATTTATTCAGAGCGTTAGCGCTACCTTCGTCAAAAGGTGTGGACATAAATATCACACCTTTTTGGGTAGCGTAATCAGCCAGTTCAGAAAACTCAGCGTATGAAAGCTGGAATTTTTTAAGCATGGCTTTACGGTCAACCTGGTCGGCAGATACATATTCATCCGGCACAAAAGTTTGAAATTTTACCGCGTCCACGCCGGCATCGACTGCTTCGTCAATCAATCGGCGCGCTATATCGGTGTCTCCTTCATGGTTATTACCGATTTCTGCGATAATGAAAATTTTATTAGATATATCCTTATTTTTTATTTTCATATTGCCTCCTTTATTGCTACTTATAATGTCAATTTTTATTTTTTTCTTCAATTTTTAAAACATATTTATGACCGTCAAGCTCAAACCAGATTGGATATTTGCTGTTGTCAGCTACCCGGAACTGGTTGAACTGTTCACGTATTGAAAGATCTGGGTCAATTTTCTGGCATTCAGGCCCCCGTTTTTCGTAGTAGGATGGTTCGCCAACCTGTTTGTTCGCTTCTAGAGGGTAGTTTGCGAGAAAGTATTCAATCATTTCAATCTCTTTAGCAATGACTTTGTCTCTTATTTCTTCCAGAAGTTCATGGCCTTCAAGTCTGAATATGGATTTGTGGTAAATATCCCCGTCATCTGCTCCGGCGGCTATTTCGAAAAGGGAAATGACAATTTCATTCTTTCCTTCTTCCACCTGCCAGTGGATGGGGGATCTGCCTCTTCCTGTGGGAAGGTCTGCCGCATGAATATTGATGTTGTGCTTATGTAATGTAAGAGCTTGTTCAGGAATAAGTCTGGGATAGTGAAGGGCAATCATTATATCGCCTTCTCCTTCCGGCTTATCCAGAAATGAAATATTGTCCTCAGCGGTGTATTTGCTGAGCATAGGCTTGAATCTTTTTTCAGCTTCTTCCGGGCTCAGCCAGCTTAAGGGATGTACAAGAAATGAAATTCTCATCGATATTCTCCTTGGTTATGCAAGAGTGATACAGAGTAGACAACCGATTTTAGTCTACTGGTCAACAACTGAAATTCGTCTCAACTCAAACGGATCCGTGTTGAGATTGTTAACTCCGTCTATTGCCGTCGGGCTGCAAATAATCCCTTTGTTTTTCAGGTAGCTGATTACTTTCGGTGAGTAATGGTTTTCCTGACCTTCAGGATATGAAAAATGGGTCGGGCTGAACGCACAGTTTTGGTTGATCAGTCCAAGACAGGTGTCCACCTCTTCGGCCAGTCCTTCAGCTGAAAGGTAGGACATGATGGTGTGGGTATGGGTGTGTCCGCCGACAATGAACAGCGGGTTTTCCGCCAACTTGCCGACCTGCTCCCATGACATCTTCTGATCGATGGGATCACTGCTGTCAGTAATGACCTCAAGGCCAAGCTGCTGAAAAATATCACCGACAACCTCATCCGGGTTCACATCGGAATTGCTTTTCACGTATTTTCTGATCTGGCGCAGTCCGTCCATTTTGGACTCGGCATCGCTTAGCAGGGATTTTTCAGATGTTCCCGGCAGCTGAATTGAAAAGCTGTCCAGTTCTTCAAAGCACCATTCAATTTTATCGATCCATGACATCTCATTTTCATCAATGAGCTGGGTGGAAATGTAGAATGTTGCCGGGGTGTTGTGCTTTTCAAGAATAGGCGCCGCGATGGAAAAATTATTTTCAAAGCCGTCATCAAAGGTGATGGCATAGGGTTTTACAGGAGCTTCCATTTTACCACTGGAAATATTAACCACCTCATCCATTGAAACAGGGGTGCCTGTTTTTGCAAGTTCGGCAATGAGCTGGTCAAAAAAAGATTCGTTCAGGTGTTTGCGGATGTAGTTACGCACCTGATAGGTGGTGTCGTCAGTGATTACACCGTGGAACAGGAAAATGACCAGCTTATCGTCGGCAAGGCTGTCTACGTATTTTTTTATCATTATAATTTGTCCCTGTATCTATTGTATTTTCTAACGCAGACATCTTTAAGGTCTTTGGGCATGAAAGAGTAGTAGCGGCCAAGGCTTCTTTGTTTTGAGGTTACAAAGCGGCCCAGCTTTTCAAAGTGTGCAATGGCACTGACGGTAAGTTCCACGCAGAGCAGGGTGTTTTCCGCCCGTAACTCCGCCAAAGTGTTTACATTGGAAAGATTGATTTGACCTTTGGCGATAATATGGCCGGTGTCCAGATTTTCATCCACAAGGTGCAGGGTGGTCACTACGGAATCAAAATCGTTGTGGTAGATGGCCCAGAGGTGGGTATCCAGTCCCCTGTAAAGCTCGGTATCCCCGCCATGGAGATTGATCATCGAGCCCTTGTATCTGCTGAGCAGCTCTCCTTTGATAAAGGAAGTTCCGAAGACGATGACGGTATCAATGTTATGTCTGCCCATGGCTTCAAGTACTCCCGGTTCATTGATATTCCGGGATTCATGGACCGGGCAGTAATTTTCCAATGAGGGGGTGTCGCCCTTGAAAAACTGTTCCAGTTCAAAGTCTTCCCGTTCAGCCTCAAAGGAATGCGCTGTATCAAAGGGAGCAGAAACAGATTCGGTCTCGACAATGATCAGGTCGATGGGAAAATATTTTAAAAACTTTTCCACAAACAGGCAGTGGTGTTTGGTTTCAGTCGTCAAAAGGGCGATCTTCACTCTTGTCTCTCCGGGGCTGTCTCAGGCAGTGGTTTTGAGCCAGCCGTTCCCCCTTTTATGAGGGGAACGGCTGTTTTCAATTTAATCTTAGAATACTTCGCCAACGCTCTTTTTAACCATTTCAGCAACATATTCCATATCTTCCGCGCCGAGGTGGGGACCTACGGGCAGGGCGATGGAACCGTAGCTGATGGCACTTGCTACCGGGTACTCGTCGCCGGTTACGGGGTACTTTTCCTTGTAGTAGGTGAAGTAGGGAACCGGGCTGGGGTAGTATACGCTGGTGCCTACGCCCTTGTCGTTGATGGCTTTGACCAGCTTGGAGCGGTCGGCGCGCATCTTTTCATCAAGGATGATGCTAAGGCAGTAGTGACTGTTTTCGAAATCTGCACCGGGTTTTTCAAAGAGGGTGACGCCGTCGATGTTTTCCAGTCCGGCGTAGAGGGTGTCGTAGTTGGCTTTTCTTTTTTCGAGAAAGCCGTCAATGCGTTTCATCTGCTCGATGCCGATGGCGGCCTGCATTTCGTTCATGCGGTAGTTGAAGCCGAGGTCGGTTACATCGTAGATGCCGGGCTCTTTGCGCTCGGTAACGTTGCGGTCAACGCCGAAAGCTTTTTTGTGCACCAGACGCGCAGCCAGGTCTTCGTGTTTGGTGATGACCACGCCGCCTTCTGCGGTGGTGATGTGCTTGACCGGATAGAAGGAGTAGGCACCGGCATCGCCCCAGAGTCCGACATGCTTGCCTTTGTAGCGTCCGCCGATGGCCAGCGCGCAGTCTTCGATTACTTTGAGGCCGTGCTTTTCAGCAATGGCGCAGACTTTGTCCATGGCAACGGGCAGGCCGAGGAAGTGGACAACGCTGATGGCCTTGGTGCGCGGGGTGATGCGCTCTTCGATTTTGGAGATATCGATGTTACCGGATTTGATCTCAGCGTCTACGAACACGGGCTTGGCACCGCAGAGTTCGACCGCGTGGGCGGTGGCAACGTGGGTCTGGGCGGGAACGATAACTTCGTCGCCTGCGCCGAGGCCCATATCGAAATAGCAGAGGTGCAGACCTGCGGTGCAGGAGGAAACGGAAACACAGGCTTCGGATCCGGTGTAGGATGCGAAGTCCGCTTCGAACTGTTTGGCAATGGGACCGTGAACCAGCAGGGTGCCTTCAAGGACTTTCTGTACGGCGTTTCTTTCTTCATCGCCGATGATAGGTTTTCCGAAAGTTACTTTTCTCATAACGGATTCCTTCTATAAATATTTAACGGTTTCAGCCTTGCCTGATTGCAGAGAGCGTTCCACCGCAAAGCAGACAGACATGGTATCAAATACATCGTTGCCGCTGATAAGCGACATTTCCTTATTGTTTGTTATGGAATCAACAAAGGTGGAAATCACCTTCCAGCGTTCCTCGCGGGCGGGGTAGCCGTCCCCGGCATCGCGCGGGGTGTCGTTGTAGTCACGGGACTGGGTCCACTTGCTGCCCAGCGGGGTGTGGCTGAAGGTGGCATCTGTACCCATTATCTCCACCTTGTGGAAATGGGGATGGGCGCAGCCGCCGTTGGCAGTGACCTTGGCGGTGACTCCGTCTTCGAATTTGAGCAGGGCCACGGAAAAATCATCAAAGGGAAATTTTACAGCCCGCCCGCCGATGTTGTTGCCGTAGGCAAATACTTCAACCGGCTTTTTGCCGTAAATCCACATGAGCAGATCGATCATGTGGACAGCCGCGCCGTAGGTGATGGAATAAAAATCCATTTTACTGCGCCAGCCGCCGTCCAGTTTATGTAGCCTGCCCCAGAGATAGTCCCCTTCCATATGGAAAATATCGCCCATTTTTCCGCTTTGCACAGCTTCGCGCGCGCTTGTAAACAAAGGAGCGGTGCGCAAACAGAGGTTGGAGCTGATGAATTTACCTGTCTCAGCGACCTTTTTCCTGATCTCGATTGCCTCTTTTTCAAAGAGACACATGGGTTTTTCCGCAAAAATATGCATTCCGCGTCCAAGAGCTTTCATGATCTGCGCATGATGGGAATCATCGAATCCGGCAACCACGGCAATGTCGAGATCCAGGTCAAGGAGCTTGTCGGCATCAGTGAACAGGGCGGCATCTGGAATTTTTCCGGCGACCTTGTCCATTTTTTCTGAATCGAAGTCGCAAAGGGCGATCACTTCACAACGTTCATCCGCTGCGAAGTTATATGCGTGGGCCTCGCCGACCCCAAGACCGATTACGCCTACTTTAAGCATTTTTTATCCTTATCCAGCAGGGTCAGTTTTTCCTGCCATGTATATTCGAAATGTTCTTTATCCATCTTTGCCAGCATGGTTTCAAAAGAAGCAAAATCTTCGGGAGTATCAACCGAAAGCTGCACAGTTCCGCAATTATTTTCTGATTCCATACTGAAAGATTTCAGCGATTCCAGATTACGGTAAATTTTCGGAGTCACGTGTTCACGGTCATGTTCGTCCATGCCTGCGTCGAAAAGCCTTTTGAACGTTGGGGAGGAAATGACTTCAACGGATTGTCCTTTAGGGTAGGTCCGCTTGATTATGTTCGAGACGATGTCGTATTCACCTGATTTGAAGAGTGAGACCGCTTCGTCCACTAGGCGATTGTCCACCAGCGGGCTGTCCCCGCAGATGCGTACGAATGCGTCCAGCTTGAATTCTTCGATGGTACGCATGAAACGGCCTGCAACATCTTCCAGCGGTCCCCGGAAAACCGGATAGCCCTGCGCTGCGCTATATTCCGCAAGTGGATCGTCGGATTCAAGGTCGGAAGTGGAAAGGATGAGTTCGTCCACACCACTGCATTTGGCAAGGCTGCTCATGACATACCAGATCATGGGTTTGCCGTCCGCTTCCATCATCATTTTGCCCGGCAAACGGGATGAACTCATGCGGGCCTGAACGATTATTCCGATGCGCATGATTCTTCCTCTTCCGTGTTTTCGGGCAGGGTCAGTTCGGAGATAGAGCTTTTGTCGATCCGGGAAATTCCCTTGTCCTCGATGCGGTAGACCTTGTCGCAACGCTCAATGGTGGAAAGGCGGTGGGCAATGATGATCAGGGTTTTACCTGCGCTGACTTCGAAAATCTGGTCCATGATTCTTGCTTCGGTCTCTTTGTCCAAAGCCGAAGTGGCTTCATCAAGAATGTAAACATCCGGATCGCCGTAAATTGCGCGGGCAATGCCGATGCGTTGTTTCTGGCCCCCGGAAAGCTGCATGCCGTTTTCGCCGACCATGGTCTGCAGTCCCTGCTGGGTGTTCAGGAAGTCCATGATCTCTGCTTTTTCAAATGAACGGCGGACTTTGTCTTCATCGTATTCGCGGCCGAAAACAACGTTGTTGGCGGCATTGGAATCAACAAGATAAATGGACTGCGGGATGTAACCGATCCTGCTGCGCCATGAGAGCAGGTTTTCTTCGGACATGCGCTGGCCGTCGATATTAATTTCTCCCGCATAGGAGGTGTACATGCCGATGATGATGTCGGCGAGGGTGGACTTCCCGGCACCGCTTTCACCGATGAGGGCGATTTTCTCACCCTTTTTGATGTTCATGGAAATATTTTTCAGGACCGGTTCTTCCGTGTAGCCGAAGGTCAGGTCTTTGATGCTGATTTCTTTGTTGAACTCAAGAGGTTCGTCACCAAGATCATGGGTCTCGATGTTGTAATCTTCGTAGAGCAGGTCGATGGTCTTGGTGTAGTAGACCATGTTGTTGTAGCTGCTCAGAATGCGGTTCACCGAAGGCAGTAGACGGTACATGGCCAGCGCGAAGAGTGAAACAACGGGGATGACTTCGGTAATGTTATAGCCGTGCATCAGCGCGAAGATCATGGCGGCGATGAGCATGGAAAAGCCGATGCTTTCCAGTGAGAGCCGGGGTACGTTGTTGTAAGTGCTGTTCAGGACCAGCGCGCTTACGTAACCCTGTCCTGATTTATGCAGGGCATCCACAGCGGTCTTCTCGCCGGAGAGCAGCTTGATGAATTTCAGGTTGCCCAGTGTTTCGCTGATTGTGCGGTAGTAAACTTCCTGATGAGCGTTGCGTTTCAGACCCTCTTTTTTGATCAGGGACGTTACCACTTTGACCAAGAAAAGGACCATTACGCCCAGAAATACGGTAATGACCAGTGTTATTTTCCAGTTGACCACCAGCAAAGCGATATACAGAAAAGATGAGACAAAAAGCTCTGAAATGAGCAGCAGCAGGGAATAAAAATAAGTGGCTGCAAAGCTGGTTTCGGTGATAAGTTTTTTGGACAGGTCGGAGCTGTTGCGGGTGGTCATATCCTGATATTTGATATGAACGTAATTGGAGAACAGCCGGGTTGCCAGCGAGAGGCATATGCCCTGAGAATACTTATGGATCAGGTACATATAACTGAGGTTGAATATGCCCCTGAAAATATAAAAGCCGATCAGCACGGCCCCAAATGTGATCACGAATGATGTGGCAGTGCTGAAGCCCAGAAAGGTGTAGACAAAGTGATAGTATTCATTGTTCTGCAACAATGAAAAATCACCGGCAACGGAAATGAAAGGCAGTATGGCCGAGATGCCCACTGTCTCAATGCCGGAGATAAGGATGGACATAAAGACCAGCCCGATCATGCTTCGTTTCTGGGCCGGTGTTAAAAGTGCTTTGATCTTTTTGATCATATCGGCAGTGCTGTCCTTTTAGTCTTCAATTTCGTAATCATTCATGTACCAGTCCACAGTCCTTTTGAGTCCTTCCTCAAGAGGCACTTCCGGGTCATAACCCAGAACTTTCCATGATTTGGAAATGTCGGAGAGGCGGTCTTTTACCGCATCCCAGTTGCGTCGTTCTTTGAAGACTATTTCAGAGGAAGATCCGGTAAATTCGATGATCAGTCTGGCAAGGTCGATGATCTTGGTCGGCTTGCCTGTGCCGCCGTTGAAAATGTCACCGTCGGCTACTTCTGAGAGTGCGGCCAGAGTCAGCAGTTGGGCGGTGTTGCCCACGAAGGTGAAATCGCGGGTCTCGGTGCCGTCTCCGGTAATGAAAAGAGGTTCGCCCTTCATGGCCCGGACAATGAAGTTGGGGATTACGTTGCGGTAGGCCCCGTGCGGTTCATACGGTCCGTAGGTGTTGAAAACGCGGATGGAAACAGACGGAATATTGAACATGGAAGCATAGTACTTCACGTACAATTCCGCAGTATATTTGTTGATGGCGTAGGGGGTTTCATGGGGGTAGATGTAATCCCTTTCGTTCATGACTTCAGCGTTGCCGTACACGCAGGAAGAGGAAGTGTAGACGAATTTTTTCAGCCCTTTGTTCTCCTTGCAGATTTCCAGCAGATTCATGGTGCCGATGATATTGGCCTGTACATCCCTGAAAGGATGGTCCACTGAGTTCTGGTTGGCAAAGTGCGCGGCTAGATGGAAAACATAGTCCGGCTTAAACGCGTCCATTTCTTCGCGATAAGTCTCAATCTGACCGATGTCGGCTTTGACAAAGGTGATCCGTCCGTCGTCGGGCAGGTAGTTTTTGTATCCGGAAGAAAGGTCATCAAGAACCATTACGGAAGATGCTCCGGCTCCAAGCAGTCTTTCAATCAGATTGAGTCCGATGGCACCGGCACCGCCGGTTACAAGCACTTTGGCATTATTCATTGAAAAGAGCCTCGCGAATATTTTCGTAGCTGTTGTTCATGTTGTAAAATTCTTTTCCTTCGTCACGCAGTGCAGCCGGCTCTGTGGAGTCCAACCGGCGAACAAGGGCGGCAATGGACGGTACATCGGCGCTGTCTGCCACCAGCAGTTCTTTCTGGATGTCACGCACGATCTGGGTGGTGGTGGATGAAAGAGGACTCAGGGCCACCACGGGTTTGCCCGCACCTATGTAATCGGCGAGCTTGGAAGGAAAGAACGGAGAATCTTTGAGCGGGGCATCCAGAACCAGCAGGATGTCCGCTTCGGAAAGCACTTTAATGGAATCCAGATAGGGCACAGGATCAAAGAATTTTATCAGCTCCGGGCACTTCTGTTCCGCCAGTTGCCGTTCATCTTCTTTCATGCGTCCGTAAAAATGAAATTCGAGATTCTGCGGCTTAACCTTGTGGACAGCCTCAATAAGCGGCGCAGCTGAACGCAGTCCGTAAATATTTCCGGTATGGGCGACGATTTTTTTCTGCGGATCAGTCTGCCTGCGGGTGTACAGGTCGGGATCAAAGACATGGGGCAGGACTTTTATCTTATTGCCGTCAGCTTCAAGTCCTTTCACGAAAAGCTCTTTGGTTTTTTCAGAGGTGACGGTGAGGGTGTCAGCCCGTGAGATCACCGCTTTTTCGTAAAGTCTATTTATCTTGCGCTGAATTCCGGTGCGGTATGAGAGATACGGGTTCAGGGTCCACGGGTCGGAAAAATGCGCGGTCCAGTGCAGATTGCGATCGGTTTCCTTCACCGCCAGTCCGGCCAGGTGGTTCACCAGCGGGGTGGAGTGGGTGTAAAGGGCGTCGATCTGAAATTCTTTGATCAGTTTGACGGCTGCACCCGCTGCGGGAAATTTCCACCAGAATTTGCGGTCGGTGATTTCCATACCGCCGCAAAGGTAGTGCAGCCATTTTTCACCGGGCAATTTGTTTACCCGGTGGATGGTCAGATTCTCATGGTCGCGGCTGAGTTTCCGGTCAAGAAATTCAAAATCAGGGTTATCGCAGCAGGTCAGGACATGTACCCGGTGCCCATTACGGGCTAGTGCACATGCGCGTCGCTGGACCTGAATGGATTCCGGTGAAAGAATCGGTGGAAAATCGTATGTTATGAAGAGGATTGATTTTTTCATTTGCCAGTCAATTCCCTGTGAATATCTGCAAAGATTTTTTCCGCCTGTGCGGGGTCCCAGTGCGCGTTCGCATAGCGCGCAGCATTTGTGCCGAATTCTTCGCGTCTCGCCTCGCTTAAAAAGAATTCAATCCCTGAACGGTATCCGGCCGGGGAATCCTCAACCATCTTTGCAATATTATTTTCAAATTCAGGGACAGGCGTTCCCCTACGCGAATTGAACAGAATGGGCAATCCGCATAAAGAAGCCTCCAGCACTGTCTTGGGAAACTCGCTGTACTGTGAATGTCCGGCAAAAATATCGTACTGGTGCATGGTCCGGCAAAGTTCATCGTTAGCCATGGCCGGGACGAAACGGACCTTGGAGTCGAGTTTCAGTTCGCTGACAAGTTCCGCCAGTTCCTGTTCTTTTGAACCGCTGCCCACAACAGTGAGCTCGGCATTAATTCCCTGCAGTCCGCGGATGATATTCTCCGGATTCTTGGCCGGAATAACCCTGCCTACGTATAAAATTTTGAGAGGTCCGGAACACCCGTAATCTTTTTTGGGCATAATGTTGTCCGGGTTAATCACATTGTAGGCTACAAAAGGAGCTGCAGCTCCTTTGTTGCGGGCGTAATCCATGATTGAACCGTAAACACCGCTGACTTTGTCCGCTCTCTGCAGACTGTATTTCTCAACAGCTTTTGAAAGGGCGTAAAAGACTTTGGTTTTGAAATCCACGTCAGGATTGGCTCTGGTCTGATCGGGCTGGGTGTGCAGAGAAATAAAAAGGGGAGTTCCAAATTCTTCCTTTATTCTCGCCCCGGCATATCCGTTCAGGAAATTCCCATAGCAGCGGATCAGGTCCGGCTTGATTTTCCGGGCAAGCCCGATTGCCTGCTCTGCCCAGCTGCGCAGCAAAAAAGGACGCCAGAGGGTTTTCATGAGCAACCCTTTTCCGGACGGAAGATTATGCAGGGTCAGTTTTGCATCGCCGACAGTTCTCTGCAGTGCGGCTTTGTCCGGCCTGTCATCATTAGTCATCAGAATATGGACATCACTGAAGACCCCGCCGGGATTGTAGTAGCGGTCAATCAGTTCGCCTTTCCCAATGATATGGGAAAGGCGATCTGTTATGATGACAAGTAGGGTTTTGTCCATTTAGTTATGCATTCCTGATAATATCAGCAATAAATTCCTGCTGCTCCCTTTCAAGGTAGGGATGCATGGGAATAGCAAAAATGCGGCTGGCAGCATCTTCACTTACCGGGCAGTCGCCCATCTGGTAGCCGAGGTCCTTAAATGCAGTCTGCAGATGCATGGGAATAGGGTAGTAGATGGGAGAGGGAATGTTCTTTTCTCCCAGTGCCTTCTGGATGCGCTCACGATGTGCGGTATCGGTTGCCAGCGGGCAGTACTGTGCCCATACAGAACGGTATCCTTCGGGAACAGAGGGAGCGGTGACACCTTCGATATCCGCGAGAAGCTCGGCGTAGGTTGCTGCAACCTTGTCGCGAAGGTCCACTTCCTCGGGGAAGATTTCAAATTTAGCCAGCAGGACTGCTGCCTGCAGGGAATCCAGACGGCCGGTGATACCGAGGCGGACGTTGTCATATCTGTCCGGTCCCATGCCGTGGACGCGGTGGGAGCGCAGACGTTCGATGAGATGGTCGTCGTCGGTGAAGCACATACCGCCGTCGCCGTAGCAGCCCAGCGGCTTGGCTGGGAAAAAGGAGGTGCAGGTGATGTCGCCCAGAGAGCAGGCGCGTTTGCCTTTGTATTCTCCGCCGAAGCTTTGGGCAGCATCTTCAATGAGGAAGAGGCCATGCTTATCTGCCACGGCTTTGATTGCTTCGTAGTCAGCGGGCAGGCCGAAAATATCAACCGAAATGATTCCCTTTGCGGTCAGTCCGTCCACTTTGGGGAGCACGCAACCGTTGTCTGTGCCTTTGAGGGCTTCGATGGTCTTGTCCAGTTTTTCAGGGTCAATATTGAAAGTCACCGGATCAATATCAACAAATACGGGAGTTGCGCCAGCCAAAGCAATAGTTTCGGCAGTGGCAAAAAAGGTGAACGGGGTGGTGAAAACCGCATCGCCGGGTTTTACGTCCAGAGACATGAGTGCGAGGGTCAGGGCGTCAGTTCCGGAGGCACAACCCAGTGCATGTTTGGTGCCGCAGTATTCGGCCAGTTGTTCTTCAATGGCCGGTATTTCCGGACCCATGATGTAGGCACCGTGATCCAGTACTGTGTCCATATTTTCACGGACCTGTTTTTCAACCCGCGAAAACTGTTTTTTCAAGTCAATAAAAGGAATATTCATGGATTAATTCTCCACTAAATGCATAGTTATATGTTTTTAGATGACCTTCCAATTGGGTCGTCTTAAATAAATGTCACTGGTTTTCTCGAATTCGGTCCTGTTCAGGACCATGATTCTGATTTTGCGCTGGATGGCTTCTTCGGCTTTGTTGCAAAGTTCCACAATTCGTTCGGAATCGGTCTCATCGCCTATGATGAGTACATCGATAATGCCGGAATCAATGCCCTTGGCATAGTCATCAAGCACGTAGACTGAATCCACATCACCGATGGTTGACAGGATATATTCCAAAACACGGTCTATGCCGATATATTTGCGCACAATTGAGCTGATTTCAGGAAAAAAGGGATGGGTGGAGTTCGCGTTATAGTATATGTAGCGGCCTTCTTTTTTCTTATTGAGATAGCCGGCTTCACTCAAGCCATCCAGTTCTTCCTTCATGGCATTGGGTGAAACATCAAATTCAGCAGCTAATTCCCTGAGATATGAAGATACGTCAGGGTTCAGAAAAAGTTTTAACAGCAGCTTGATTCTAGTTTTGGATGTAAATAGTTCTTTCAGCATGATGTGAGTTTGTTAAGTTGTTCTGAACGAACTGTCAACGTTTAACGGGCAAACAACTAACTCAAATGAGAGCTGGTGCTACCCTTCCTCATCAAACTCAGGCACCACGTCATGCAGAACTACGCGTACTCCATCTGCGTGGAATGCGTCAGCTTCTTTCTTCATTTCGACCAGCTGGCTTTTAAATTTGGCGCAGTAGGCTTCAAGATCATTTTCAATACTTTTGAGAACCATAATCTTGTCATGTTCGGTGCGGACAATGCCTTCGCCTTCGGTGATCAGCTCTTCATAGAGTTTTTCACCCTCGCGCAGACCTGTGAAGATGATTTCAATGTCTTTGTCCGGTTCCTTGCCGGAAAGGCGGATCAGGTCACGGGCCATGTCGGCGATTTTGACGGGTTCACCCATTTCGAGAATGAAAATTTCACCGCCGTCAGCCATTACCCCGGCCTGCAGAATGAGCTGGGCCGCTTCGGATATGGACATGAAGTAGCGGGTTACGTCTTTATGGGTGACGGTAACCGGGCCGCCTTTTTCAATTTGCCTGCGGAACAGCGGCACTACCGATCCGGAAGAACCCACTACGTTACCAAAACGCACGGCCATGAAAGTGGTCTTGGAATCATGGAACAGCCGCATGAGCAGTTCGGTTACGCGTTTTGACGCGCCCATGATGTTGGTGGGGCGCACAGCCTTGTCAGTGGAGACAGTGACGAATCGGGCCACGCCGTGTTTGTCTGCTGCGGTCATGACGTTTTTGGTGCCGCAGATGTTGTTGTGCACTGCCTGCCACGGGTTGCGCTCCATCATGGGAACATGCTTGTAGGCGGCAGCATGAAATACGGTATGAGGCTTGTATGTGCCGAAAGTCTCGTCCATGAGTTGTTCATCCTGAACGGAGCCGAGCACGGTCACATAATCATGAAATTTAAGTTCGTGGTGCAGTTCCATCTGGATGCCGTAGAGGTTGGCTTCACTGGAATCCACGAGGATAAGTTTCGCAGGATTGAAGCGCACCACCTGACGGACCAGCTCGGAACCGATGGACCCGCCGCATCCGGTGACCAGTACGGTTTTGCCGGAAAGATACTCGCTGATGGCGGTGGTATCCAGCTGCACCGGAGCGCGGCCCAGCAAATCCTGATAACTGACATCACGCAGGGCCTTGATGCCGACCTTGCCGTTGATGATTTCATCCATGCCGGGCAGGATTTTATAAGGCAGTCCGGTTTCTTTGCAGGCGTCGATTATTTCGCGCATCTGTTCGCCGGAAGCCTCGGCCACAGCAATGAGGATTTCATTGACGCATTTGTTTTTCACCAGCTCCTGCAGGTCGCTCAAAGGACCGAGAACAGGTACTCCATGGATGGTCCGGCCTCTTTTGGACTTATCGTTGTCCAGAAAACCGATGGGTAAATATTTGAGCTGTCCGCTGGATCTGATTTCGCGGACAACCTTTTCCCCGGCTCGCCCAGCTCCGATGATCAGGACGTTTTCACCGTCAATGGGGCAGGTGTCAGGGGAGAACTGGATCGCGTTACCGTCTTTGAAGGCGAAAAAAGAGCGGATCATGACTCGCATGCCGCCGCACATGAAGACAGTCAGCATCCAGTCGATGATAAATACGCCACGAGAAAATCCGTCGAAACCGAATTTATAGAGCACCACAGTGACCAGAATCAGGGTTTGCAGAAAAGTTGCTTCCAGAATGTGCCAGAGGTCCCGCAGGCTGGTGTAACGCCACATGCCCCGGTAAAGTCCGAGTCCCAGAAACACTGAAAATTTTATGACCACAGTGTATTTGAGCAACTCAAGGCATTGAAGTTGCGCAAATTCGGGCACGTTGAAATCAAAGCGGAAGAGGTAGGCCCCGTAAAAAGCACCTACAAATATAAGCAGGTCCAAAAGGACCATGAGATAAAAATTCGCATTACGCAGGTTGTGGATCATATCTTATTTTCCGCACCCTTTTATCAAGTCTACAAGTCTTTTCATATCTTCTGCTGTCATGGCTGTGCCGGAAGGCAGGCAGAGGCCGCGTTTAAACAAGTCTTCGCTGACTTTGCCACCGAAAACTGTGCTGTCATTAAATACCGGCTGTTTATGCATGGGTTTCCAGACCGGGCGGGACTCGATGTTTTCAGCTTCCAATGCAAGGCGGATTTCTTCCGGTCCGGCACCGAACTCTTTTTTATCAATCAGCATTACAGAAAGCCAGCGGTTGCACTGACCGTAATCCGCTTCAGGCATGAAGGATATGCCGGGACAGCCGCCAAGCTCCTGCTCATAGTAATCAAAAATTTCCCTTTTACGCTTCACCCGGTCAGGAATTACTTCCACCTGTCCGCGCCCCACAGCTGCTACCAGATTGGACATGCGGTAGTTGTAGCCGATTTCCTTGTGTTCGTAATAGGGTTCCGGTTCTTTGGCCTGCTGGGAAAGCCAGCGCGCCCGGCTGATCATTTCCTCATCATCCGAAGCCAGAAGGCCGCCTCCGGAAGTGGTGATGATCTTGTTGCCGTTAAAGGAGTAAGCGGCCATGAGCGCGCCTTTGCCCGCATGTCTGCCCTTGTAGGTGGCACCTACGGATTCGGCGGCATCCACAATCAGCGGGATACCGTGCGGCTCAAGAATTTCAAGGAGGCGGTCATAATCCGCGCACTGCCCGTAAAGGTCGGTGGGAATGACCGCTTTTGGCTTGCGTCCTTTTGAAATATAATGGTCCACAGCTTCAGTCAGCAGCTCCGGGTCCATGTTCCATGATTTGTAATCCGCATCAATGAATACAGGCTCAGCACCCATAAAGGTTACCGCGCTCACGCTGCCGATAAAGGTCAGGGAAGAGGCGATAACCACATCCCCCGGCTCAACTCCCACAATGCGCAGGGCAAGATGCAAGGCAGCGGTCCCGCTGGAAAGTGCCGCACAATGTCCGAACCCGGTCAACTCTGAAAAATCCTGTTCAAAACCGTTGACCATGGGACCAAGCGGGGCAATGAAATTGCTTTCAAAAGCCTGGCGGACATATTCCTGCTCTTTGCCTCCCATGTGCGGAGGGGAAAGGTATATGCGTTTATTCTTATTTGCGGACACTTGAAAAAAATCCTTTACGGCTGATAATTATAAGCAACAACGGGTCTGATATTATATTTTCAACCTTTAGTACAGTTACGACGCAATCCCTACTAAAGTAGTTGTAATGATTGTCTTTATATTGTCCTGCAAAGGAAGTGCTATTTGATGCGGGCAGGCACTCCTGCTGCTGTTGAGCCGTCAGGCAGGTCTTTGATCGCCGTAGAGCCGCCTCCAAGCACAGCTTGTGAGCCTATAACCGTCCGTGGCAGAACTGTAGCTCCGATGCCGACCATGGCCTCTTCTTCCACTGTGACCTCGCCACCCAGAGTCGCTCCCGGGGCAATGTGTGCGTGCGGTCCGATAACATTGTGATGTTCAATGGTGGAGTTGGTGTTGATGATGGTATTGTCTTTGATCTCGGCCTGAGTATTGATGACCGCTCCGGCCAGAATCATACAGCCGTCGCCGATTGTAACATCCGGCGCAATGATTGCCCTTGGGTGGATGACTGTGAACAAATTTTCCCCGGCCTGTTTCAGTTCACTGAAAATCCGTCTGCGTAATTCATTGTTGCCAAGGGCGATGACAATGCCGTCATGTTCAATTTTATTGATCTCCGCATTGCCGCCGGGAACAGGAATGCCCATTAATTCCTTACCGTGCAGTTCTCTGCTTTCATCCACAAAGGCAACAGGGGTAGCCTTTTCCATTTGTAGCAGGGCATCAGCTACGACCTGTCCGTGTCCTCCGGCACCCATGATGATGATTTTTTTCATCTTATTTATCCCCGTTACCCATGAATTCCTGAGCGGTGGCTTGCCCGGGCTGGGAGATGCCTTCACGTTTGAAAACTCGGGCCACGGTCAGGTAGAGGATTTTTATATCCAGCCACAGGTTGTGGTTATCCACATACCAGACATCAAGCTTGAATTTGTCTTCCCATGAAATTGCATTGCGTCCGTTGATTTGTGCCCATCCGGTGATGCCGGGCAGGACGTCATGGCGTCTGGACTGTTCCGGGCTGTAGCGTTCAAGGTATTGCATGAGCAGGGGGCGCGGGCCGACCAGAGACATGTCTCCGAAGATAACATTGACCAGTTCCGGCAGCTCATCAAGTGAAGTGGAGCGCAGTATTTTACCGAACCTGCTCAACCGCTGCGAATCCGGGAGCAGCTTGCCGTGCTCATCTTTGGCGTCGGACATGGTTTTGAACTTGATGATGTTGAAGGGCTTGCCGTGCAGACCGGGCCTGCGTTGGATGAAAAAGATACCGCCGCCCATTTTTTTGTGGATGGCGATGGCTACGCCCAGCAGTACGGGAAAGAAAATGATCAGCGCAGTGATGGAAACAACAAGGTCAAAGCATCTTTTAACAGTCATATTTTACAGCCCCATGGCTTGCATAATGGTCGCATTGACCTTGTTAACATCAAATTTTTCAGCCGCATATTCCAGCGAAGCATCACCCATGTACTGCAGGGATTCTGGCTGAAGAATGAATTTTTCCATAGCCTGCTCCAATGCAGCAATGTCCTTTACCGGAACCATGAATCCGTTCTGCCCTTCACGCACAGTCTCCCGGCATCCGGTGGTATCAGTGGTGACAATAGGCCGTCCGGAAGCCATGGCTTCCAGCACCGAGCGCGGTGTTCCTTCACGGTATGACGGCAGTACGTAGATCGAACAATTCTTTAGTTCTTCGCGCACATCATCAACCGGGCCGACACATTCAACTCCGCCATTCTGCCATGTTGCGATTAAATCGTCACTTATTGAATCCGGTCCGTGGTCATGGGGGCCGACCAGCCTGAACCGGGCCTGCGGATATTTTTTCTTCAAGCGGACAGCTGCTTCGGCAAATTCACGCACGCCTTTTTCTTTGAGCAGCCGTGAAATACACAGGAACACAGGATCGCCCTGCGGAACAGGGGAGCTTGCGTAGTGCCCTAGATCAACCCCGGATCCATTGGTAATCACAGTAACTTTATCCTGCGGGATGATACTAGTATTTTTAAACAAATCCCGGTCATCCGGGTTCTGAAACATGACTGTGTTGTTACAGGCCAGTCCGGCGCGGTACATATTTTTGACCAGCTTGAAGAGCAGTCCCCGTTTGCCGGAGGTCTGACCGAAGGCATAGCCCAGCCCGGTGATCATGGAATAAATATTTTTAACCCCGGCCAGCTTAGCAGCGATGGAGCCGTAGATAACAGGCTTGATGGTATACGAAAGTACAGCGTCCGGTTTAGTTTGTCTGAGTATTTTTATCAGAGCGAAAAGAGCCACCAAATCTTTAAGCGGATTCATGCCTTTTCGTTGGATGGGTGCCTCAATGAATTTAATACCCATGGCGGCCAGCTTTTCAGGCACGTCCGGGGAATCCAGCGGGGCAATGCCGTAGACTTCATGTCCGGCATTTTTCATGGCACGCAGCATAGGGCCACGGAAATTTATGAGTGACGGGCCGTACCCGCCGATAATTGCAATTTTCATGACCCGATCTCCCAGTGCTCGCACCAGCTCTGGAACATCAATACACTCCAGATTTTATACTGGTTATCCTTGATCCCGGTCAGGTGTTCGTTCCATGCAAGGCGCACCTCTCCCACGTTGAAATACCCTTCGTTATCCAGACGGTCCGGGGCCAGCAGTTCTTCGGCCCACTCACGCAGCGGGCCGCGCAGCCAGCAGTCGATGGGTACGCCGAAGCCCATTTTCGGGCGTTCGATCATTTCCTGCGGCACGTATTTGTACAGAATCTGACGCAAAATATGTTTGCCCTGACCGTTGGCTATGCGCAGATGCATGGGCAGACGTTGGGAAAATTCCACTATCTCATGATCCAGAAACGGTGCGCGGGTCTCAAGGCTGACAGCCATGGCTGCCCGGTCCACTTTGGTCAGGATGTCGTCGGTCATGTAGTTGGCCGCGTCCATGAACTGCATCCACGCGGTCAGGTTGTCCTGTTCCGGCTGGCGGTTAGGATTCTGGAACGGCCCCTTGAACTCACGGGCACCCGGCACCACGGTTTCGGGATTCAGCCAGATTGAAGTCAGATCGCGATAATAGTCTGCAGCAGACGATGCGCCCATCACATTGGCCAGCTTATGTATTTTCTGACCGGGTAAACGTATCTGCAGGCTGGACGGCAGGAACGGGCCGTACATCTTGAACACTTTGTTCCAGCTTTGCGGCGGTACCGATGAAATCCAGCCGGCAAGCATTCTGCGCAGCGGGGCGGGAATGTTTTTAAGATTATTCCACAGGGAGCAGCCTTTGAAATGACGGTTGTAGCCCGCGAAAAGTTCATCTCCGCCGTCACCGGAAAGGGCCACGGTCACATGTTCACGGGTCATGCGCGAGACTAGGTGGGTGGGAATCTGCGAGGAATCGGAAAAGGGCTGGTCCCAGATCTGTGCAATCTGCGGAATTACGTCCAGCGCGTCCTTGGGGGTGACGTACAGTTCGGTGTGCTCGGTTCCTATATGCTTGGCCACGGCCTTGGCGTCATCCGCTTCATTGTATGCTTCATCATCAAAGCCGATGGTGAAGGTCTTAACCGGTGCCAGTGCGCATTGCTGCATCAGGGAGACGATAAGCGAGGAATCCACCCCGCCGGAAAGGAACGCGCCCAGCGGTACATCGGAGATCATTTCCCGCTCAATGACTTTGAGCAGCAGGTCTTCCAGCGTTTCAACAATCGCATCATCCGGGGCAGTGAAAATTTTGTTTTCAGCTTCACGGGCACAGTCCAGCAGGGACCAGTATGGCCGGGGCTCCATGAGCTCGCCATTAGCGCGTAAACAGGTCCATGTGCCGGGCATCAGACAGAATGTATCTTTGAAAATTGTGTGCGGGGCGGGAACGTAGCAATAGCGTAGATAAGCGGCCAGCGAGTCGCGGTCCACTGTGCGTTTGAAATATTTTTTGTAGCCCATGAGAGCTTTAAGCTCCGAGCCGAAGAGAAAATTATCACCCTGCCGGGAATAATAGAGCGGCTTTTCGCCCATGCGGTCGCGGGCAAGGAGCAGACAGTGCTCTTTGCGGTCCCAGATGGCAATGGCGAACATGCCGCTAAACCGTTTCAGGGCTTCTTCAAATCCCCATTGTTCAACGGCCTCCAGCATGACTTCGGTATCGGAATGGCCGCGCCAGCCCGGAAAGCCTTCGGTCTGTTCAAGTTCTGTACGCAGGTCGCGGTAATTGTAGATTTCGCCGTTAAAGACAGTGACATAGCGGCCTGACCTGGAATGCATGGGCTGCACGCCCTCTTCGGTCAGGTCGATGATGGCCAGTCGGCGGTGGTCCAGCCCTACGCCCCACTCAGGATCGGACCATTGGCCGCAGCCGTCCGGGCCGCGCATGTTCAGGGCGTCACCCATTTTATGGGCAATACGTTCCAGACGTTTCGCATCTGAAGATTTGGTAAGATCAATAAAACCAGCGATTCCACACATAGTTGCCTCCGGCGGCCCTTCGGGAACCAGAGGAGAGGGGAAAACCCTTTTGCTAACGCCAAAAAGTGTTTTCCCCTCTCCTCTGGACTCCTCACCCCTTTCCCAAAACGTGTTAGTTGGGGGTATTTGAAATATTTTAATTATTAGCCCAGCGAAGCTTAATAAAAGTTTTTGGGATTCTTAAACCCTTTTTACAAAAAGGGTTTAAGGCCCCCGGCAGGGCCGCCGGAGGCTTAATTGCGCGTATTATCCGCGAATTTTAATCTGCCTTTACCCAGAAGATCGTGCAGATGAATCATGCCTGTGAGCGTGCCTTCTTCGTTTACAACAGGCAGCACGGTGATCTCTTTGGATTCCATGATGTCGAGGGCCTGCGCTGCGGACATGTCCGGGGTTATGCGCAGGGGATTTTCGATCATGACTTCGCGGGCGGAAATTTGTGCGTCAAAATTGCCGGAACAGACCATGCGGCGTACATCTCCGTCGGTGATGACCCCGGAAAGTTTGCTGCCGTCGGTGAGGGCAACGAGGCCGAGGCCGCCTTTGTCGAGAACGGTCAGGGCTTCGGAGAGCGGTGCGTTCTGCGCGGCGGCGGGTATGTTGTCCGTGTGCATGAGTTCGCTGATGCACAGGGTCAGCCTGCGGCCCAGTGATCCGCCGGGATGAAATTTTTTAAAATCCTGACTGTCAAAAGCTTTGTGGTCCATGAGGCAGACCGCCAGCGCGTCGCCCATGGCAAGGGCTGCGGTGGTGGATGATGTGGGGGCCAGCCCGTGGGAGCAGGCCTCGCAGGGGACTTTGGTCCTGATGACGATATCCGAGAGACGGCCCATGGTGGACTCTGTTTCAGAGGTGATGGAAATTATCTTGGTACCGAAGGACCGGATAGCCGGAAGCAGGGCGTTGAGTTCGTCGGTCTCCCCGCTGTTGGAAATGGAGATTACCACGTCTTCTCTGCGGACCATGCCGAGGTCCCCGTGGGCACCTTCAACAGGGTGCAGAAAAAAGGAGGGGGTTCCGGTGGAGGACATGGTCGCGGCTATCTTGCGACCTACCAGTCCTGATTTGCCCAGTCCGGTGATGATTACCCTGCCTTTGCAGCCGGCCAGCATTTCAACGGCTTTTGCAAAATCAAGGTCCAGTGATTCGCGGATGGAGGCCAGTCCTTTTTCTTCAATTTCAAGGACTTCCCTGCCTCGTTTTATGAAGTCGGAAAGTTGTTTTTCGGTCATTTTTACCTACTTTACGAGTGAGGTGAGGTCGAAAATGGGGCCCATGATGGCGACAACAATGAACGCGATGAGCATGCCGATGAACAGCAGCAGCATTGGTTCAGCCAGTGCAACCACACGTTTCATGAAGTTGTCCACGTCTCTTTCGAAGATGGTGCCCATGCGTTGCAGGAATTTGCCCAGTTCACCGGATTTCTGTCCGGCGGTGAGGGTCAGGATGTAGATATCGGGATAAATTTTCTGTTCCGCAAGCACGGCACTCAAAGATCGACCTGTAGCGACTTCTTCACGGGCTTCGGCCATTTTCTTTTTGAAAAATGTGGAATTTACAGCGTTGGCAGAACTTTCCATGCCCTGCACAAGGGGAATCCCGGCATCGATCTGGAAACCGAGAATGCCGGAAAAACGGGCCAGTGTACTCTTCTGGACCAGCGGCATTTTCCAGAGCAGGCCATCCACTTTTTCCCGGAACTTGGGCACGGATTTGTACGCGCTGTAGAGGCCGAAAATGATGCATAAGGGGATGAGCAGAGCCATGGGGCCCAGCCCTTCAAGGGTATTGCCCAGCGCGACCACTATTTTGGTGGAGGTGGGCAGTTCGCCTTTGGCGGCTTTGAATATGCCGGTGATCTTGGGCAGAACTTCGGAAAGAAGGAAGTATACCGCGCCCATACCGATGAGCAGGATAACCACCGGATAAACCATGGCGGTCATGAGCCGTCCGCTTACTTCAGCGCGTTCTTCTTCGTATTTGGCGATGTTTTCAAGCACGTCACCGAGTTTACCTACAGATTCGGCAACCTGAACCATGCCTACGTATACTGTGGGAAAAATTTTGGGGTATTTGCCGAGACAGGAAGAGAAGCTCTCCCCGGACTGGACCGCATCACGGATTTCCATCCATGTATGGCTGGCCTTACCGCCGGTCATGCGGGCCA
Source organism: Desulfovibrio sp. JC010 (assembly GCF_010470675.1). Classification (NCBI taxonomy): domain Bacteria; kingdom Pseudomonadati; phylum Thermodesulfobacteriota; class Desulfovibrionia; order Desulfovibrionales; family Desulfovibrionaceae; genus Desulfovibrio; species Desulfovibrio sp. JC010. The sequence continues at coordinate 149,456 of NZ_VOIQ01000008.1, read as the reverse complement.
TCATGTCTAGGGATTGAGCCAGCGCGGTACCGCTCTGGAGCAGGATGCCGAGATAGTAGAAAGATTCACCCAGCCTGATTTTGCCGCCCATGGACATGGACGCAGCCAGCGACTGGGTAGAGCTTTTTTCTTTTTGCCCGGATTTGACCTGTTCCAGACGCAGGGGCATCAGCCCTTTGCTTTGCAAAGTGGCAAAGGCCCGGGACTGGGAAGAGGCTTCAACAAAACCCTTTTTCTTTTTCCCTTCGCCTGTAACTGCTCTATATTGATAAGTGGGCATTGGGTCCTACTTGAGTTCGACTATGAGTGAGAGCATCTGGCCTTTGCGTTCCACATCCATGGAGATGGCGGAGGCCCCGCCGAGGGAACCGTAAATCTGCAGCAGCTTGGTCGGTCCGGTAATCATTTCACCGTTAATGCGCATGAGCACATCGCCGTTTTCCAGGCCAAGCTTTTTGAGCATGGAATTCGTCCTGATATTGGTGACCCGGAAGCCTTGGGTTTTGCCGCCCTTGCTGCGGGGCTTGAATAGAGCCTGCTTGAGAAACTGGTTGGGGTCATCCAGAATTTCTTTGGCTTCTGCCTTATTGACCGAAATTTTATTGGTCTTGCCGCGTACAAGCTTCATATTCTGGACTTGATCCCACATGGCGACTTTTTTCTGTTCGCGCCCGTATTTCCAGATGACGTATTGCGGCTTGATTTCATCAAGGGTCCAGCCTTCGTAGTCTTCGCCTTCGCGCAGGATCACGGTTTCCTTTTTGATACGGAAAACAGCCATATCGGTTTCCCCGGTCAGGATTCCGATCAGAGTCCATGTGGAGGGGGTAACTTTGGCTTTCTTTTGTAATTCAGCTGGGTTGTCCAATCCAAGAACGTTCTTTTCAAGAATCAGCTTTGAGTCCTTTTCAATTTTGGTTGCCGCATCAGAGGAAAAAGACTGGCCGAGAATGGGCGCAGTGGGCTTGGGCAGCGGTATAAAGGACGACACAAGATAGGCGGCAGCCAGCCCGAAAGCGAGCGGCCACAGCCATGCCGGAAATTTGGTGACTTTAAGGTCCATTAAAAATATATCCTAATTATTTTTCTTCAATTTCAGCGTAAGAATGGTAGTTGTTTTTAATCCACTTGTCCATACCCTTGGTGTCGTGGTAAATGTCTAATCTTAAAAGCCTTTTTCGTGTCGTCTTAGCCGAGCTGTAATAAAAAAGCCTTACTTTTCTGGAGAGCCGGGCACTGAAAACGTTCTGGGTGCCTTTGACCTTGTGGATGTTCATTCCCGGTGTGCCTGCGTCCTGAACGTCAAAGCGGATCAGGGTTTCAATGACCTTTTTGAACAGCTTGAACTGGGTGGAATAGACCTTTTCCAGATCGGCGATAAAGCTGGGCATGGCCTCACTTTTGGTCAGCAGGGATTCAAGTATTTCGGTGACTCTTTCAAATCCTTTCCCGGATCCGGCAGTCTTTTCGGTTTTACTCTGTTCTTCCAGGCGGCGTTGCTCGTCCTGAAGCTGCTCCACCTCTTCTTCCAGCAGCTGATGGTAGCCTTTGACCTCTTCCATTTCGGCCATGAGGACGTTGACCTGCTCAGCAGTTTTTTTGCTTTTCCCGAGATAGAAATGGAGCATGCGCAGCAGGTGGTCTTCGGTGACCGGCTTGGGAATGAAATAGGTGAAAACATCGGACTGGGCTTCATCTGTGGCTTCGGCATCCATTCCGGTCAGCAGGATGACCGGGATATACGGGTATTCCTCACGGATGTAAGGCAGAATATCGACCCCGCTTAAGCCTGAGCCTTCAAAATGTACATCCAGCAGGATTACATCCGGTTCTTCTTCTGATTCTTTTAAGAAGGCCAGAAATGAAACCGGATCGTAGAAAGATTCGTGTTTTTCAAGGATTCCCGCATCACGAAGAATTGAAACAGTGTATTCGTGCAGACGCGGGTCATCGTCTGCCAAAACAAAAAAGTACGGATCCTGTTCCGGGGTCATTACTTATCTCCTGCTGGAATGGCCCCTGCGGGGCCGAAGGTTCCAAGGGGAATGAGTACGGTTACTTCAAGCCCCTTGTTGCCCAGGGTTTCTGTGTTTCTGGCTGAGATGTCAAAGCCCATGTTGTCGCCGAAAAATTTAACGAAAACGGTTCCCTGACCCATTGCTTTGCCTTTTCGTTTTGCCGAAGGCACGGCCTTTTTGAAAAGGTCCTGCAGACTGTCATCGGAGACGCCGCCTCCGGTATCCGTTACCCGTAAGCGGGCGTGGGTACCCTGTACGTCAGCGATGATCGATAAGCGGGGTTTGAAGGTTTTGAAGTCTTCGCTGCCGTTACGAAGCAACTCAATCTGGTGCAGTTCCATGGCGGTCTGGCTGTTCCTGATCAGGTTGATCAGTATTTCCCATGTCTTATAACGGTCTACAAGGATTTCTTCGTCCCTGCTTAACCATTTTTCAAAATCATAATTCAAGTCCAGCCGTTTACGGGAATGTTTTTGGTCGTTTTCAAGTCTATCTGTAAGGTTTAGGGCCAGTTCGTCAAGACCTATGAGCTGCGGTTTAAAGGAAAGTCTTTTCTCCAGATCGCGCAGATGTTCAACAATGCTCTCTTCAAAAGGGGTGACAATCTGATTGTACAGCTCCCGTTCCTTTACTCTGGGCAGGTCGTTGACGATGGTATGAATCTGCGATTTCCATGAATTCTGCAGGACCATCAATTCATCTTTAACCATATTGGCCTGCGTGATCATGTCGTCGGTCAGTTTTTCCGTGGCAACCATAAGTTCCAGCTGTCTGCGTTTCTGGCGTTCATCGCGGATGGATCTTTCCCGGTCCACTTTTTCCCGGTCGGCAGGAGACTTACGTTTGGTCATTATGAACATGAATATAATGGCCACTACGTAAAGTGTCATGAAAGAACGGCTCAGGAAAAGTTTTGAAGAAAAGTTTCCGGTCATGTACAGCAGCCGGGAAAAGATGAAGGCAAAAAAGATATTGAAAAACCCTACATAGGCCATGGTTTCCCGGCCACCCAGCCTCCATGAAAAATAAAGACTGGAAACCACCAGAAAGATGCAGAAAATATAATGTCGGGAAATGCTGTCCGCAACAAGGTCGAAAAGCACGTAGGCCAGAATGTAGAATGTCGCAAGGACAGGAAGTCTCCAGCCGGTGTTTTGGGAGTGTACGTCTGTCTGCCGGCCCGTATGTCCGGAGAGGTAATCCAGTATCTTTTTGTATATCTTGCTCATCTGGCTCTTTCGTGGAAAGGGTTGTTATGCTTTTGGCTTCTTTTGCCGTAATACCGGGTTATGGGCAAGCGGTGTTTTGCGTTCATGCTTGACTTTTGTGTGCTCTGCTTTAACACATCCGGTTGGAAAGTGCGATTGCATTGCCAGCGGCGGTGTTTTAAGGTGTTTTCAAAACTTCTTTTCTGAAAAAGATAACGTTATGAATATAAAGTCAATCATTCTGGTTCTGTCAGCCTCTATCCTTATTGCGTCCGGCTGTACAAAGCAGCCTTCCCCGGTATCGGACGAGCCTTCGCTTGTTACTGATGAAAGCCTCGATGTTTCCATGCTTGTCGGGCAGGAACCGCTCAGCCTTGCCGGATTTGTGGAATATGCAGCCTCGCAGCAGTATTCTTCGCTGGACAGCATTTACAATCGACCACCGGACGATATGTCCGGAAATTATTACGTTCAGCTGAGCAAAAGCAACGAGGTGGTTAATCTGGCTGAAGATGTAACCACCTTTGTGCATGAAGGAAATATTCTTGCCGCAGGATTCAAAAACGGGGTGGTCCGCATGTACGGCAGCCGGGGCTGTGCGGCGGTGCAGGCCGTGTCGGAACCCGTAAATTCCGTGTCATGGTTTCCTGAATCAGATTTTGTTGCCGTATCGTCCGGAGAAGGAAGGGCTGTTGAGATTTTTAATGTTAAGCAATGCGCTCGGGTGCGGGTGCACAATGTGAACAGTACCGTGGATATCTTTGCCCTTTCTCCGCGCGGAAGCTGGCTCGCTTTGGTTGATAAGGCCCGCAGGCTCTGGGTCGGCCCTGCTGCCGGGAAGCTCCGCAGGATTGACCGTTTCACTTACAAACCGCTTTCCCTGACTTTTTCCAATGAAGAAGGAATTCTCATGGGGGTGGATGCTACCGGGAAAATGGTTATGTGGAGCCCTCTGAAACTGACCCGTATTTTTGACCAGAAAATCAAGGGCGGACCGTTTAAATCTGTGAAAGCGGAAGGAGCCCGACTTAATATTGTAACTGAAAAGGATGAACGCTTTCAGTGGGATGTAAGTCAACGGATCAAAAGTCCGTATTATGAACAGAAAGACGGTTTTTTTCTGAAAAACGGGGTCTTGTTTTACCGCTCTCCGCGAAAAAGTTTTTCCAAAAAAGTTTCTTTTAAACCCGCTTCTTTTGCTGTTGAGCGATCCCCTTTGGGCAAGGTCTATCGGGTCAGAGATATTGACGGAGAGTTTCGGTATTATTCATCACTTAGTGGTGTTCCTCTAAAGGAAGAGTATGATTTTGCCGACTGGAAAAAAGTGAAGCTGGATCGGAATTACGGTTTTTCCGAGCGCGGACGGGATTTCGTCTTGGCCGTTCCCATTGCCCAGCGCGAATTTCAGAGGTTGTATTGCAGGTATATACCAAGTAAAGGGTATTACCTCTGGTGGCAAAAAGTGGCCCGACCGGATGATTATTTCAAGTTTCGGGGCATGCTTCCCCGCCGTAAGGGAATCGCGGCAGACTCTCCTCTTGAGTGGGAGTCTCTGGAAAGAGGAAAAACCGACATCAGGGACTGATCCCAGACAGGTTTAATAATAAGTAGAGGAAATTATGCAGAAAAAAAGAATTTGTATTGCCGACCTTAAAAAGGGTCAGCGTGGTTTCAGTCTCATCGAGTTGATGATTGTTATTGTTATTCTCGGCCTGCTGGCCTCCATGCTGGTACCCAAAATCATGGACCGTCCCAACGAAGCAAGGGTCACCAAGGCCAAGATGGATATGAAGGCCCTTGATTCAGCCCTTAAGCTTTACAAGCTGGACACCGGACGCTACCCCACCACCGAGCAGGGATTGCAGGCTTTGATCACCAAGCCGGAAAGTCGTCCTGTCCCCCGCAACTACCGCAAAGGCGGTTATCTTGATTCCACCACTGCCCCGGTTGATCCCTGGGGTTATGATTACATTTACAGAAGTCCCGGTGAGGACGGACGTCCTTACGAGCTTATTTCCCTCGGTGCCGACGGCATGGAAGGCGGTGAAGATTACGACGCTGACATCAAGAGCTGGGAATAGCCGGAATAAAATAATCTTATGAATATGCATGCTGCCCGCCGATCTTCCGGCGGACTGACCTTCATAGAACTGTTAATTGTTCTGTTCATAGTGGGCATGGGCTGGTTTACGCTCATGCCCAATCTTGATCTTGCCGGAGACCGGGGGGACGACAGTCTCAATCAGGTAAACGCTTTGATTTACGAGGCCAGAACCGAAGCGGTGACTAACGACATCCGCCAGTATGTGTATATTGATTTTGAAAACGGGCTGGTCAAATGGAATGGGGAGGAAGTTTCCCTGCCTTCAGCTGTGTCCAGCGGGCATTTCAATGAATATCCTGCTGATGAGGGCGGGGTTGAATTCACCATCTATCCCGCAGGATTCAGTGATGAAGTGAGGCTGGTGCTTTCTGACGGGCTGACCGTTGTTCTTGATCCTCTTGCGGTCCGGTTCGGGGAGATTTAGCTGTGGCGCAGAAGAATGGCTTTTCCCTGATAGAAATCATTGTGGCTCTGACCATTGCCGCCACCCTGTCCATGAGTTTTCTCGGTGTGCAGCGGCAGAGCGCGCTCATGGCCCAGTCTTCCAAGGATTCATGGAACGTCCTGAATCTTTCGCAGGATATTCTGGCTCATAAATATCCTGATAAATTGAATGTAGTTTCCTCGGGCTGGGTGTCATGGCCCGGACCGCCTGAAGGCAGTTTCAGGGTCGGTCTTGAAACAGTATCTTCCACAGGCAAGGGCTTCTATACTCTTGAAACCCGCAGTGAAGACTATACCCTTGGGTGGAAAATTTATCGGGTCTCACACAAAAAGAAGCTGTTTTAATGAGTTTTTATCCACGCAACCATTCTTCGTCTGACCGGCAGGCGGGATTTTCGCTTATTGAAGTGCTCATCGGACTGGTCCTTTCCGGGCTGCTGATGAGTATGGTTGCCATGGTGTTGGGGCAGTCGGTCACCAACAATGAGGTTGTCCGTTCCAGTGCCGGTCTCTCTTCGCGTCTGTTTACTCTGCGCCGCATCCTGCATCGCGATTTGCAGAATATTGTGCCCGGCAGGATGGTCGGTGCCGGTGCGACAGGCCTTACCTTTGAATCTAGCCATTCCATTACGATAGAAAATTCAGGACCTGTGGTTGTGTCCTGGGATTTTTCATCGGAAATGGTTCGCAGAATTGAAAAATCTCCAGACCTTGAATTCGAGAATTCACAGCTGTTGATGCGTGGGTTAAAGTCCTGGAGGCTGGAATTTCTGGATATTGATAAAAATGTCTGGATTTCTCTTTCTCAGCAAAGAGCTAAGGGGGTAAGCGACAGATCGACTGTTAAGGCTTTCCGGCTTAGGCTGAACTTTGAGGACGGCAAGGAAGTCATGCTGCTTGAGAGGATTCCGTATGCCCAGGAATAACGAATGCAGTTCAAGAGGCGTGGTGCTGGTCATTGTGCTGGTGCTGTTCATGGCCCTTTCAAGTCTGACGCTGATGACCATTGAGGTCAGCTCCCGCGGGGCAGTGGAAGCCAGTCGCGTGCGCAGTGAATATGAGGCTGGATTCAAGGCTGAGGAAGCCTTGTATATGATCTACAACTTACTGGAAAATGATAAAACTCCTTTCTCCGACACTCCACGTGAAAAATGGTTCGGCAAGTGGGAGGATGACGGCCTTGTCATAGAAATTTCTCCCTGCAACGGTAAAATCAATATTAATAAAATGATCAGATCGGGGAACAGAAAAAGGTCGCTGGACATTTTAAGCAATATTCTCGGTAAAGGGGCTGATGTAAGGACCATGGCCGGAAGCCTTGCTTTCTGGGCGGGCATAAGCGTAGATCCCAAGCTGGAAAAAATGGATAATTTTTTCTATGCCTCGCAATCTCCAGCGTATTCCCCACGGAAGAGTCAGTTGCAAATTCCGGAAGAGATTCTTCTCGTACGCGGTTGGGAGGACCTTGGCCGGAACTGGATAGAAGAAAACTTCACTGTCTGGGGATCACCCAAGCTGAACATAAATTTTGTGTCCCGCGAAGTTCTGTTGGCTTATTTTCCGGATCTGGGCAAGAAAGTGCAAAGTATTATGCATTGGCGCAGAACAAGGGGATTTACTGACATCAGTCAGGTGCTTTCCGTTGTGGGATTGGATTCCGACTCCAGTCTGTATAAGAATATGATTGAGGAACTGGAAGTGAAATCCGGTTTTTTTGAAGCAAGGGTCGCTGCCACTGTGGGCGATTGTACGGTAGTCAAGAGATATATTATTTCCCGACAGAACGCTCTTGAGATCGGGAGTTGCAATCTGGTTTACCAGAATGATGTTTCAGTAACTTTTGCGGAAGATCAGTAAATGGACAAACACACTGCTAACAGGTATAGGACAAAGCCATAGATGGCCTTTAAAAAATTAGTATATATTCTTTCATTCAAGGGAAATGAACACCGGTGGATGATGTTTGACGGCAAGAGCTTTACCGAATCGGAAGGCCCTGCCGAAAAAAACAGATATCCGGTGGTTGCCCTTTTGCCTGATCCGCTTTTCTTTTTTTTCAAGCCGCGCGGGGCTATCAAGTCCCGGCACGCCAAATCCGCCACCATGATGCAGATGAACTATTCCTTTCCCATGCAGGATGAGGAATTCAAGGTTCTGCGTCCTTCCGGCGGTGCCGTGCTCGGCTACAGCGTTCATGATCTGCTGGACCGTTTTCTGGACCGGCATCGCGAAGTTCTGACCAAAGCCACGGTGTTGACCTCGGAGTTTGCTGTATGCTGGAGAGCTGCGGTTGCCGAAGGACTTTCTGTCTGGAGCTGGAAAGGACAGGGCATGCGCATTTTGGCTTGCGGGGATGAATTGACCTACTTCCGCGGCAGTGAAGATGAATTCAAAAGCAGGTTTGAACGGCTTGGTCTTGACGGTGATCCTGAAGAGCTGGAGCTGAAAAAAGCCTGCGCTGTACTGCATAAGAAAAAGGTCCGCTGGTCCAGACTCAATCTCCTCAACGGCATCCGTTCCGGTTCCGGTTCTGATAAGTCTGTGACAATTGATTACAAGCCGTACGCTGTGGCCGCAGTTCTGGTTTCACTGATAGGCATGCTATTTATTGCCGGACAATACCACCGCTTCCAGCAGAGCAGCCTGCAGGCAAAAGAATGGCGGAATAAACTTAAGCAGGTTTATGTAAGTGCCCTCGGTCCCAATCCCGGTTCCGATCCTTACGGTAAAATTTTATACAAGCTGGACCAGCTCAAGAGCGGTGGGGACGGTGGCGGTATCGATGTACTTGGACTTCTGGCCGTACTTAGTGAAAGTGCTCCGGTGGGTATTGAGATTGATGGTTTTTCCCTTGGCACTGATTCCGGAAATATCCGGGGCAAGGTCAGCAGTTATGAAGAACTTGACGCCATGATGGAAAAACTGGCCGCGAACAGTCAGTTCAATTTTGTTCTGGAGCAGGCCAACAATATTGAAGGCGGGATCAGCATCAGTCTGCGCGCTGAGTATAACCGCTAACCTCAGGTAAGCTAATGGATCTGGAAAGATTTTACATATGGCAGGACTGGCCTGCAGATAGACAGAAGCTTTTTTTTGCGGGATTGGTTGCAGGCTGGGCGTTGATCATTTTTATGATCTGGTCCGGACTTGCGGACTCCCAGTCCAAAGCCGAGCGGGTCATGTTTTCCAGCAAACAGAAGTACGCCAAGGTGGTTCCGCTGGTGGAGCAGCTCAAGGCCGGTGAATCCTCGCGTGGTGCGCTGGTGGACCGTGAACCCATGACTGCTGCCCAGCAGGTCATTCGTGATCTCGGTCTGGACGGAAGACTGACTTCTCTGCGTCCTCTGCAGGCCGGGGCCAACTCCGGAGAGGGGGTGCAGGTGTTGCTCGAATCCCTTAACCTGCCGGAACTTGTGGCTCTGCTGCGTGATTTCAATGTACGCGGGGCTTTGAAAGTTACAAATTTCAATATCAACCACAGGCTGGACTCCCCTGAGTTGGCTGATGTGCAGATCATTCTTGTCAGGTAGGTCAGCCGGATGAAGTTTATTCCAAATATTTCCTTTAAATTTTCTTTCAAAAAAGCACTCGGCAGTTTTTTTCTGTTTCTGGCCGGGCTGATTCTCGGTGCTTTTCTGTTCATGCCCTGGGAAGTGGCCTGGTCACAGGCTTTCAAGCTGGCTGATTCGAAGATTTCCAAAGCCACCATCCAGTGGGGCGATTTTATCAGTGCCGGACCGATGTCTTTTGAAGTGACCAATGTTCTGGTGACAACAAATAAAGGACTGACCGTAACAGTTCCCCAGCTTGGTGTATCGCTCGGTCTGTCTCCGCTGGTTGAAGTGCGGGTCAAGACCGGGCCTACCCTGACAGCGCGGCTGTTCCAGACCAAATCCCTGACCCTTGGGGGCGGGGTTGATCTGGCCAAGCTGGTCCAGATGGACGGTCTGGGCGGCAAGGTGCGTATTACTTCAGATGTAGGCTTTCCTGAATGGGGCAAACCGCCACGTACAGGCAGTCTCGTGGTCCGTTCCGATGCCGTTGAAATCCCCGGTGGAATGATTGCTGAGGATGTCAATGTAAACGCCGTGCTGGCCGGAAAGCAGTTCCAGCTTAACTCATTCAGCTGCGGACAGCCTATTCCGGTAACTGCCAAGGGCAGTGCCACTCTGGATTGGAACAGACTTCCAAACTCCTCTTATACCATCAGCGGGACAACCACTTTCGGCACAACAGAGCGTCAGTTTTCCAAATCCGGGCAGCTTAATAAGTATCTTAAGTTCTGATGCGCTATTGCGCTTTTGATGAAAAGATTTCGCCTCCGGCGGCTTAAGACCTTTTTGAAAAAAGGTCTTAAGAATCCCAAAAACTTTTAATAGGGATTTGGCGTAGCATGATTTCCAATAACATCCTTTCTTTTGCTAAATCGGTGCTTTGTGAAGTGCTTGAGCCCGGCTGTATCGGGATTGATGCTACAGTAGGTAACGGCTACGATACCGTTTTTCTTTCTGAGAAGGCCGGGGCCGCTGGACAAGTCTTCGGATTCGATATTCAGGAACAGGCTGTTAAGCAGACAGAAGAACGCCTTAATGAAGAATGTCTTCCGCAGAACTGGACCATCTTCCATGCCGGGCATGAAAAGATGCTCGAACTTATCCCGGCGGAATTCCATGGCCGGGTCAATGCGGTCATGTTTAATCTCGGTTTCCTGCCGGGCAGCGACAAGACGGTCATCACCAAGTCCGAAACAACGCTGACCGCCATCAAGGCGTCTCTCGAACTCCTCGCCAAGGGCGGCATGCTCTGTATCGCCATTTATGCCGGGCATCCCGGAGGGGACGAAGAAGACGTTGCCGTGCGCGAGTTCTGCACTTCCCTCGACTACCACACCTACAGGGTCATCCAGAGCGAGATGATCAACAAACCCGGACATCCCATACGAATGTTGTTCGTGACTAAGCTTTAAACAAAAAAACGGACCTGAAAATTCAGGTCCGTTTTTATTTTAGACAGTTTTTTTACGCTAGTCGGCGAAGCCTTAATAAAAGTTTTTGAAGAGTCCAGAGAAACTTTTTTCAAAAAGTTTCTTTGGTCCCCGAAGGGCCGCCGGAGGCATTCTTTATTTAAAAAATCCTTTCACAACTTCCACAACTCTCTGCGCATCTTCTTCGGTCATGTGCGGTCCCATGGGCAGGGAGAGCACTTCGCTGTGGATGGCTTCACTGATGGGCAGGGAGAGGTTCTCCATTTCCTTGTACGCGCCCTGCTTGTGCGGGGGGATGGGATAATGGATGGAAGCTTCAATTTTGTTTTCTGCAAGATGTTTGATCAAGCCGTCGCGGTCCTTGCAGCGCACTACAAAGAGATGCCAGACGGACTGGATTTCATCACCGATGACCGGAAGCACCAGCGGGGTCTCCTTGAGTCCTTCAAGGTAGATGGAGGCAACGGTCTTGCGGGTCCAGTTCCAGTTGTCCAGTTTGTCGAGCTTAACGCGCAGGAAAGCGGCCTGCATTTCATCAAGCCTGCTGTTGAAACCCTTGCACTTGTGGACGTACTTTTCAGTTGAGCCGTAGTTGGCCAGCTTGCGCACCCGGTCGGCAATTTTATCGTCCATGGTGGTCACGGCTCCGCCGTCGCCGAACGCGCCGAGGTTCTTGCCGGGGTAGAAGCTGAAAGCCGCTGCATGGCCCAGTGTACCGGACATACGCCCTTTGTAGACCGCTCCGTGGGCCTGTGCTGCGTCTGTTACCACAAACAGGTCGTGCTTTTCAGCAAAAGCCATAATCGGGTCCATGTCCGCGGGCTGGCCGTAGAGATGTACCGGAATGATGGCTTTGGCGGCCGGGGTCAGTGCTGCTTCAAGCTTGGACGGGTCCATATTGTAGGTTGCTTCCACCGGCTCCACCGGGACGATGTTGGCTCCGGTGCGGGTAACTGCCAGCCAGGTGGCGATAAAGGTGTTGGAAGGTACCAGCACGTCATCACCGGGACCGACTCCGGCGGCGCGCAGGACCAGCTCAATGGCTTCCAGTCCGTTTCCGCAGCCGATGCAGTGTTTTGCTCCGGTGTAGAGGGCGAATTCCTTTTCAAAAGCTTCTACTTCATCACCGTGGATAAACCAGCCTGATTCAAGAACACGTTTTGCAGCGGCATCCATTTTCGGGGCCAGTGCCTGGTAAGTCCAGCCTACGTCGAGAAATTTAATCTGCTTCATTTTCTTTCACCGCCTTTATGAAATCTTCATAGGTGTAGTAATAGTCACTCGGATCGTAATATTCCGAAGCCAGCACCAGACAAACGGATCCGGAGGAGAAGTTTTCAAGCTCACGCCAGGTCATGGTCGGTACGTAAAGCCCGTAGTAGGAGCGGTTCAGGGTGAATCTGGTTTTGTTTTTACCGTCATCAAGTACTACGTCAAAGCTGCCGGAAGCAGCGATAATGTACTGCCTGAGTTGCTTGTGGGCATGCCCGCCACGGGATTCTCCGCCGGGAACGTCGTATAGATAATACACTCTTTTGATATCAAAAGGAATATGGCGGCTGTTTTCTATAAAAGTAAGGTTGCCCCGGTTGTCGTGGACCTTGGGCAGGTCGATAATTTGCGGTTTGTCTTCTTTGATCATTTTTTGTCCTTCATTTCCAGTTCGACCAGCCGGATGTATTTTTGGAAAGTGTAGAAAAAACCGTGCAGGGCGACGATGAATCCGGCCCGTCCGTCACGGAACCCGGCCTTGAGTATATACTGTTTGAAAAATTTGCCAAATCCGTGACCCAGTGCCGATCCCAGTGAGCTGCGCCTGCCCCGGGAATAAAGGTCTTCCGCAGCATCCTGAGTATAGCTGTTGATCTTATCCAGATGCTGGAAAAAGTTTTCGTAAGGGTAATGGATGATATCACCGCGCACTTCCCCGGCTTTGTTTTTCGGACGCAGTTCTTCGTGAGGCCTGATGCCGCCGATGGTTATGCCGTCCCTTTTGTAGATGCGGAAGAGTTTGTCCGGATACCAGCCGCTGTGCATGATGAAGCGGTCCAGATACCATGAGCGGCGCGGACAATAGTAACCGTCCACGTCGTCAGGATTGCGCAGTTTTTCAATGATGGATTTCTGTAGTTCAGGGGAAATGATTTCGTCCTGATCAATGGTCACCACCCACGGGGTTGTGATCTGGGTCAGCGCGAATTTGTGCTGTTCAATGGCCCCGTTCCAGTCGTTGTGGACGATGCGTGCGTTGTGCTTACTGCCTATTTCACGGGTAGAGTCCGTAGATCCGGAGTCAATGAGCAGGATTTCATCGCAGAAGGAAAGGCTCTGCAGACATTCGTCAAGCAGTCTTTCGCCGTTGTATGTAAGTACCAGTCCGGTGATTTGATTCATTGGCGCCTTTAATTTCAGATAAAAAATATTGTCAGGTTAACCAACAGATTGTAGGCAGGCGCACGGCGCGAGTCAAGTTTACGTCATCTTCGGTTCAATGGCGTGGGCGATCTGGAAGGCGCGGTTGGCTTTTACCCTTCCGGGGGAGCCGAGATATTTGAGGACTCCGCCCACTTCGCATTCAAGCATGTCTTCTTCGTCTGTATCGAGCAGGAGCAGATCGCCTTCTTCAAGGTTAAGCAGCTGGCGTCCGGTAATTTTGGCTTTACCGAGACGGACCAGCAGGTCTACCGGGGTTTCCAGAAGTCTTTCTTTAAAACGGCTGACCCAGACGTGGTCGATTTCCAGACGTTCGGACTGGAAGGAGGCGTGCAGCTTGGAGCGGATCGGTTCCAGAGTGGAGTAAGGCAGACAGACGATAAGCGAACCGATGGCGTTTTCCAGTTCAACTTCGAAGGTAATGACCACGACAACGTCAGAAGGCGGTACAATGGCCGCGAACTGCGGGTTGACCTCGGAGCGGACCAGTTCGAGGTGGACCTCGTGTACCGGGCGCCATGAATCTTCGAGGTTGGAAAGGGCGATTTTTACCACCCGGTCTACAATGGCCTGCTCAATGGGGGTGAAGTCACGACCCTCAACCTTGGGCTGGGAGCCGGAACCGCCGAAAAAGCTTTCCACCAGCGCGAAGACCAGACGTGAGTCAACAACGAGGATGGCGTTACCGCGCAACGGGTCCATCTTGAAAATTGAAAGAGAAGTGGGCACGGGCAGGGAGCGCATGAAATCCCCGAATTTGGACATGTCGATGGAGATGGGGTTGATGTCCACCCTTTTGCGCATGGTGTTGGCGAGGTTGTTGGTTGCCAGACGCGCGAAACGGTCGTTGACGATTTCCAGAACAGGCATACGACCGCGGATAATGCGGTCCTGGTTGGCAAGGTCAAAAGAGACAACACCGGAATCATCATCCGGTATGTCCTGCTCCGCTTCAACCTCTCCACCGGAAAGGCCCCTTAATAGAGCATCAACCTCATCCTGTTGCAGAATTTTACTCATGCTGATTAAACCCGTCTCAGTTATCGTTCATGTGACCCATCAATTAAAATACAATTATCCATTTTTGGGGACAAAGTAAACGCGTAAGCCATACCGCACTGATTCTATCGGCGAAAAAAGCAAATCTCTTTAGCTAGATGCCGATTACTCTCCCATCAGACCTTAATATGCCATGGCTCAAAGCGTACCCCGAGCAGGTTGTTTTCCGGGTAGCGCAGTTGCAGATAGCCGTGCTCGCGCAGCTTGGTGCAGGTGCGGGTTTCCGCAAAAAGGGCACTGAAGTTGGCGGCTCCAAGCCCTTTTTCGCCCACGTCAAAGTCGCCGACTCCGTGGTAGGAGTAGCCCGGAGGAGCCAGTGAACGGGAGGCCAGCGAAAGGTTGCCTGCATTGGCTTCGGCCTTGGTGAGAAAGAGGATGAATTGCTTGGCGACTCCGCGCACCCCGGAAGTGAGGTAGACTTTGCGGCCCAGCTCCTTGCGAATTTCAATATATTTTTTGTGCGGTTCACCCCGGTAAAGGAAATTTCCGGTACGCGGGATTTTTATCAAATCTTTTCGGGATATTGATGCGGTGAGTTTCTCTACCGGTTTTTCTCCGTAAAAGCCGTATTCATGGGCATCGAAATGAAAAAGTTTGTCGAGAAATTCAATTTCCTGCTTAGTGAATCTGCCGATGGAAGAATAATTGCGTCCGAATTTGAGGGCGTGGTCAAAGCTGAGTACGCAGAAATTACCGAATCCCACAGTGCGTTGCACCCGGCGCAGCCTGTTCAGGGATGATTTGAGCAGAGTCCGTTCTTTTTTATTCAGGATGATGTCGCCGGGCTGGGGCGTGTCGAAATTTTCCATGCGGTGCAGATAATCCTTGAGGTCGCTTTCTTCCACTGTGCGGGCAATTTCCTGCGCTTGGGTAAAGTCCGGAATTGCGCACAGCCCCGTTCCGGCGGATAGGGCGAGTATGGATTTCAGGAATATTCTTCTGTTCATAGGAGTCTATCTACACGGATCAGGTTTATTACAGCAGCTTCGAGTACTTCTATAAAACAGAATTGTTCTTGTGAAAAGGGACAGCATTACTCCTTGGGTTATTGTTTCGATGGGATGGCTTTAGGTGTCTTTTGAGTAACGCTTGATAATGGTTGAAATTTCTTCTTTTGTTTTCAAGAGATTTTATATAGGAAATACCCAGCGTGAAGGCTGATTAAGGTTATTGTTTTGAGAATGGTGCAGAATATGTTACGGTTTAGCGTAAAAAAGACTATGCTAATGGTCTTTTCCCGTGCGTTAAATCTGATGGAGACAAGGAGAGATTGTGTCTATAAGTGCCAAGAATAAGATTGTTTTCAGTGTCTTCGCGTTTTTTGCGGTCGTTGTCATTGTGATGACCGGAATTTCCTACCAGAGCTTCAGTTCTTCGTCTCATAAAGCCGAGCTTGATAAGCTTGATACTGTCTCCCGGGCAGTGGGTAAGGCTGTAGCTGAAAAAACAGATATTTATTTTAATGCTCTTGAGCTGGCCGCGCGAATGTTCAACGGTGCTCCGGAGATGACTGATGAAGAGTTGTTTGCTTACCGGATTAATCTGGCAAAGCAACTCAAAGAGCAGGCCGGAGCCGGTGAGGCTTATTTCTGCTTTGCAGACGGCAGCACCTATACTGCCGGGCGGGCAGGGATTATTCCTAATTTTAAAGAAAAAGCCAAAAAAAGAGAGTGGTACAAACGTCTGTTCGGCGGTGAAAAAAGAATTATCACCACTCCTTATACCTCTTCTATCGGCGCAATTGTCATGGCGGCCGGTGTCCCTATCATGAAAGACGGCAGGATACTGGCAACCCTGTGCATTAATCTCGGCCTGACTGATATCACCAAATTTGCCAACAATGTGCTGGATCACCAGAATATTTTTCTGACCCGCAGCGACGGCTACATCATGGCTAACCGGGACAAGGAACTTATCGGTAAAAGCCTGTGGGAGAGTATCCCTGATCTGGAAAAATTCAGCGACCAGACTTCCAACGGAAGAATGGAATTTTCTCTTAATGGAAAGACTTACGAAGGCAGCCTTTATATTATTGACGGGCTGAACTGGAAGGTCTGGACCTATGAAGAGCTGGATGTGATCAATGCGGATTCCACATCCAACCTGCAGCAGAACGCAGTTGTAGCTGTTGTCGCGCTTATCCTTGCTGCGCTGATGCTGAATTTCCTCGCTTCCGCACTTATCTTTAAGCCTCTGGGCAAGGGTGTTGAATTCGCGGCAGCTGTTGCTGACGGGAATCTGGATAAGACTCTTGATGTGCAGCAGAATGACGAGGTCGGCGTTTTGGCTGAAGCCTTGCGGACCATGGTCGGTAAGCTCAAAGAGATGATTCGTGATACTGAGGAAAAAAGTGAGTTTGCCGAGCAGGAGGCTGAGCGCGCACGCGCTGCCATGGCCGAGGCCGAGGAAGCCCGTGAGCAGGCTGACCGGGCCACCAAAGAAGGTATTCTGCAGGCTGCATCGCAGATTGAAGGTGTTGTGGACCGCATTGCTTCCGGTACTGAGGAGCTTGCCGCACAGGCTGACGAGATCAACAATTCCACCGAAGTTCAGCGCGAACGTATGACCGAGACCGCAACCAGTATGGAGCAGATGAATGCATCGGTTCTGGAGGTTGCCCGTAATTCCGGTGATGCAGCATCAAACGCCATGAGCACGCAGGAAGCCGCGGACAAGGGTACTGACCTGGTTAACAAGGTCATTGAATCCGTCGGCAAAGTTCAGCAGCAGACTCAGGCCATGAAGGTTGATCTGACCTCTCTGGGCGAGCAGGCGGACAGCATCGGTGCAATTATGGATGTGATCAACGACATTGCCGACCAGACCAACCTGCTGGCCTTGAACGCGGCCATTGAGGCGGCCCGGGCCGGCGAGGCCGGGCGCGGATTTGCTGTTGTAGCCGATGAGGTCCGCAAGCTGGCGGAAAAGACCATCGGAGCTACGCAGGAAGTAGGCGAAAGCATTTCTTCCATTCAGGCGGCAGCCCGCAAGAGCATTAAGTCCATGGATTCTGCCACCGGTACTGTGGACGAGAGCACAGAGCTGGCTGCAAGTTCCGGTGAAGTTCTGGAGAATATCCTGAATTATGCACAGGAGAATGCAGAACAGGTCCAGTCTATCGCTACTGCGGCGGAAGAACAGTCCGCAGCATCGGAAGAGATCAATCAGGCTGTGGATGAGGTTTCAAGAATCTCAAGCGAAACTTCGGAAAGCATGGCCCAGTCCGCCATAGCCATTGAAGAGCTGGCTGAAATGACCAGCGAACTGAGTAAGATTGTTGATCAGCTGAAACAGTCGTAGACATAAGAAGAATAAAAGAGAAGCGCGGTAAACCGGATGGTTTACCGCGCTTTTTTACGGAAATGCTTTTGGAAAAACTCTATTTACCGCGTTTGGTCCAGAGTTTCATTTCCTTCATTTTTTTACGGCGTTCACGCTGCAGGGATTTGCAGACCAGCGGGGTCTTTTTCTTGAGGCCGTACTTTTCACGGTATTCATCAGGGGTCAGACCGTGGGAAGCAAGGTGCTTCTTGGTGATGATCTTGAAGGATTTACCGCATTCGCAGCAGACAATTGATTTTTCCTTGATGGACTTCTTGGGCTCACATGCGGGAGCTTCTTCCTGTGCGGGGAGGGCATTTTCAGCAATGGCCTGAATGCCGGCGGACAGTTTGCGGACCATGGAAGTCATCTCTTCTTCGCTCATGGTTCTTACGCTTGCCTGTGCTTTGACTATTTCCAAAGCTTCTTTCAGATAATCTTCCACTTGAAATCTCCTTTCGGGATTATTTTTTCACTAATTGGTAGTTGGAAAAAATATGGATAAGGTAGATTGTAGTAACTGTCAAATACATTAGATAAGAATTTACAGAAATTTTTATTAAAAGGCCAATTATGCATGGTCGTCAGTATGTTTTTTGTGTGCTAACTTGTCTTTTGCAGTGTAAAAATGTTTTTAAAACATATAAATTTCGAAAAAAGAAAATAATGCCAAATGTTATTTCATATAACATAGTTGTCTTAATGTTGAATAGGGGATTGCGTATAATTATGCCGTCAGTACTCACATACATGGAGCCGCAATGGATTTGCGGTATAAGTGTTTGAGGTGTACTCCCTGTATCCAGCTTAAGGAAAATTACGGTTCAGCCGTCATGGCTGTAATTTATGCCCGGCGTTTTTATCCGTCGGTTGGAGTTGTTGCTAGTTTTGATGAGAATCCGGCCCGCGATCCTGTTTGTTCTTCTTTTTACCCTGCCCTGCTCCGGGTGTATCTGGGGTACTGCCGCCATTGTCGGGGTGGCAGTTGTGGGGGCCAATGTGAATGAATACCAGGAGAGCCAGAAACCACATAATGCCACGCAGGCCCTTGATGAACATCTGGAAGATAAGCGTAAGGAAGACGAGGCAGTAGACCGCAGCAGTGAGTTTCCCCCTGACCCCATTGATGCTGAAGAAGTGATAGAGACGTACACTACTCGGCCCATTAAGAACTGAGATTCTCTGTCTGTAAGTTCAAATTTTATAACGCACCCGCAATTATTTGGCTTGCCTTAATCTTTTCTCAAAGTGTATCTTGCCCTTACTTGTCCAGTTTAATTAATATGAAATTCAAGGGGGCGGCATGTCCGGACAGACAGTTAAGAATACCGTGCTTGTGGTGGAAAACAGCAACACTCAGGCAAGAATTATTACAGAACATATAGAATCCATTACACCTTTTGATACCATGGTGGTTAATTCCATGGATGAGCTTGAAAGCAGGCTCGCTGATAACGGTGACGATGTCTTTATCGCAGTCCTGAACCTGAACATCAAAGGCGCACCGGACGGGGAAGCCGTGGATTACGTCCTTTCCCGCAAAATTCCCTGTATTGTCCTTACGTCCACCTTTGATGAGGAAATCCGTAACCGTTTTATCGAGAAAAACGTGCTGGATTATTTTAACAAGTCCAGTCGTGAAGATCTTGAGGAAATGGTCGACCTGATCCGCAGAATCCATTCCAATCACGAAATCAAGGTTGTTATTGCCGAGGACAACTCCACTGCCCGTAAAATTATGCAGAGACTTTTGGAGCGGCTTAATTTTACTGTGCTGGCCGGAGAAGACGGGGTCGAAGCCCTTGAGCTGATCAAAGCCAACCCGGAAGTTAAATTGCTGCTGACCGACTACGAGATGCCCAATCTGGACGGATTCGAACTGGTCAGCGAGGTGCGCAAGACCCACAGCCGGGACCAGATGGCCATTCTCGGTGTCTCCGCCCATGATTCCGGGGCTATCACAGCTAAATTTCTCAAGCGCGGAGCCAATGACTTTCTTAAGAAGCCCTTTGAGGTGGAAGAATTTTCATGGCGGGTGACCAACAACCTCAATGAGCTTGAGCGTATCCGTTCCATCAAAGATGCATACAGCCGTGATCCCCTGACCGGTTTTTCAAACCTCAGCTTTTTCCTCGATAAAGGCCGCGATCTTTTCGATCAGGCAAAAGCGGAAGGCAGCACTCCCGTAGTTGCTGCGTTTAATGTGGACAACATGCTGGAAATCAACGGCCAGTACGGTTGGAACGGCGGCTTCGCAGCTCTGAAAAAAACGTCTTCGCTTCTGGATCAGCATTCGCTGGGATGGGAGCTTGCCGCACGCAGCGATTGCGGATTCTTTATCCTTGCCAATGATCTCGAAGTGCTGAAGCGTGATCTCGGCGCGGTCAAGGCCGCCTTAGCCAGTACGGAGATCGTTTCCGGTACTGACAGGTTCATGGTCAGCGCGTCATTCACCATCAGCAAGGTGCCCGGTGCCAATCTTGATGTAACCCTGACCAAGGCTGCTCAGGTATTGAAAGATATTCAGGGCAAAGGTGTGAATGGATTCAGTTTTGCTTAAGTTATGCTAGTTATGAAATGTGCGTCCTGCAGGCGCAAGCTGTGGAAATATTATAAAATTGGTCAGGGTGAGGTGCACCGTTGCCATAAGGACCGGATCAAAAAGATCTGGAACGCCGAAGAGCGCGACGGCAAGGTTTACTGCCCCTGCGGGAAAGCATTCGGCATTGACCGCGGCACCTACTGGACCATGGATAAGAAGGCGTTCACCTATTCGGGGACGAAGACGAATAAGTGAGTTCGCTCGGTATATGGAATTCAAAAAGCCCGTAATCTTTTAGGAGATTACGGGCTTTACTGCTGGTCGTCAGTCAAAATGACCGGAAGCTATATTCCCGGTTGTTCTTTTGCCAGTGCGTGTAAATCTTTCATGAATTCATCCAGAGTCAACCCAAAACAGTGGCGCAAACTTGGGATTTCATTGTCGGTGTCGCCAATTGTTTTTTCAATTCTTTTGGTAATGGTCTTCCGGTACACAACCTTTTCCTTTTTGTCCTTTGAAGAAAGTACTGTGTATTTCACTGTTATCTCAGTATACGGATCGGCTCCGAACAATGTTTCTTCCTGGAAGCCTTTGTCCATGATAACCGCATAAATTTTGTGTCCTTGTGGAGCCTTGTCCATGTATAGTCCGGAGCCGACCACCCGAAGTGTCAGCATTTTATCGAATTCGGACAGAGCAAGGGAGCGGTCAAAATTATCTGTGTAATACCTTGAATACCTTGCTTCAGCTATGTGCTTGGAATATTTGGCGGAGATAGCGTTGGTTCCGGCTAGAAAGCGTGCTTTGTTATCTGTGGATGCAGCTTGCTGTGTTACGGGAACCTTGACATTGAGCATGTCACTGATGAATTGGTTATTCACTTTTACGATGGCTCTGTCCAGAGCCACCATAATATTGGGATTGGCAGCACATTCCCACAGAGCGCCGGAATCATACTTATCGCATGTTGCAGTTGCTGAATAATCCTTACTTAAAACTATTTCACCGTTGCTTTCGGATTTAACTGTGTAGCGCGCTGTGACATGTGCATCATGATTTACAGTATTATACAGTATGTAGTCGTTAACTTCAGGGGCGTATAGTTCTTTAATATCAATTTCCAACATGAGGTCATTATCTGAGGACTTTTCAAATGCTCCGGACTTTACAATAGAATTAATGGCAATATTTTCCCATTTCTTTTTGAATACTATCCCGTAAGAAACCCTATCTCGATAGTTTTTCGGGTTTTCATATTTGAACTCAACCTTATTCCCTACCTGAGCTTCTTCCGGGGCGTAAGCGGCAATGACATGCCGTATTGCACCATTTACTTTACGGCTGTGCTTCTGAATATCCAGCGGTAGCGGGTCAGGGCAGGGGATGTATTTAACACATGATGGCAGCATGCTAAACGTCAACAGCAGTATCAGTAGTTTCAATATTCTTTTTGTCATACAGACCTCATTCTTCTATAGTATATATCCCCGACCTTATTGGGACGCTAATTCTTAGCAGTGAGAAATTGTTTGGTCAATCAACTTATATTAAAAATCAAAAAGCCCGTAATCTTGGAAAAGATTACGGGCTTTTTGATCAAATTTTAGATGTGAAGCGGTGAAGGTTAGTAAACGGGTTTAAGCCGCCAGAGGCATTCTTTAGTTCCGCAAAGTCGTCAGCAACCGCACAGGATGGGTAAACAGTCCCAGCGCGCTGGAAATATCCGTTGCCACCAGATCGGCGGAGCGGGCGGCTTTCATGGACATGCATTCGGCCCCGGAGATAATGATGCCGAGCGCGGCCTGCCTGAGCATGAGCATGTCGTTGCGGCCGTTGCCGATGCAGGCGCATTTTTCAGGACCCAAGACGTTCACGTACTCAAGCTTGGACTGGTCTTCCGGGCTGCCGCCGATGATATGGATTTTTACGGGCAGGCCGGAAAGTTCTTTTTCGCACTGGCCCAGAGTGTCGGCGGTGAGTACGTGAATCTTCACGTCTTCAGCAAGTTCCAGGAGCAGCTTGCCCACGCCGGGCAGCAGGTTGCCGTCAAGGGCAAGGGTGCCGTTGTAATCCAGAACAAGATGTTCGATTTTAAGCTTACCGAATCCGGGAATATCGAGGTTAATCATAACTTTTCCTGCAAACTAAGAGCGAAGCCTAATAAAAGTTTTTGGGATTCTTAAACCCTTTTTACAAAAAGGGTTTAAGGCCCCCGGCAGGACTCGTAGCCGTTAGGCGAGAAGCTTGGCTTCGAGTCTTACGGACACGTGATAACAGAGGTGTCGCCGAAGGCATCTTTATAAACTGGCGTACCTTTCAATCTGTTTCTTGTATTCCAATACACCTTTCACGATGCCGTCGGCAATATAAGAAAGATAGCGGTCGGTCTTGAGTCGCTTGGCTTCGGTGCGGTTGGTCAGGTAGCCCAGTTCGATAAGCACCGAAGGCATTTTTGCGCCCATGAGTACGTAGAAAGGAGCCTCACGCACGCCCTGATCTTTAACTTTCCATTTGCGGCGGATATTCTGCAGGGAGCGGGTGTGGATATTGTTAGCCAGATCCTTGCTTTCCTTCATCTTGGAGTTGAGCATCAGGTCGGTGAGGATAACCTGCAGGTCACTGATTCTCTTGGCCGAGACCGCGTTTTCCCGGGCTGCTACACGGACCGCGTTACGGTTGCGGGCAAGGTTCAAGGTATAGGTTTCAATACCGTTGATCTTGGAACTGCGGTGCGCGTTGCAGTGGATGGATATGAACATGTCCGCCTTTTTGATGTTGGCCATGGCGGTACGTTCTTCCAACGGTATAAATTTGTCGTTGGTGCGGGTGTACATGACTGTGAACCCGGCTTTTTTGAGCTTGGCGGCCAGAATCTTGGCAAAACGCAGGTTGATGTTTTTTTCCTTGAGTCCGTTGGCAGCCGCACCGGGGTCCTTACCGCCGTGACCGGGATCAAGCATGATGGTCTTGAAGGTCAGGCCCAGCTGTTCAAGCAGTTCCCCGGCCATTTTTTTGCTGTTGGCGGGCGGGGTGTATTTTTGCGGTTTGGATTTTGATCTTTTTGGCGCGGAATGGCGGACCGGACTTTTATTCTCAACCACTTTTCCTTCTTCAGGGGCCTGAACGTCAACGACAAGCCTGAAGGGGTTTTCCAGCGGAAAAATCTTGTAATCCTGCATGGCGTTGAAATCCAGCACCACACGGGTGGTCCGGGGGTCACGCTGGGCGGAGCGGATATCCTTGAGAATGCCGTCGGCAACATGGGTGGCCTTGTGCACTCCGTTACCGAGAACGGTGTTTTCAAGGTCGATGTACAGCCTGTGCGGGCGGTTCACACTCTGGTTCGGATTCAGGATTTGGTAGCGGTAGCGTACCTCTTCGTCGAGGTCGAGGACCACGCGGGTATATGTCTCACTGCTGGTGTAGCGGACGGAGAGGAGCTTTGCCTTGCTGGATGAGCGTTTGCTGCTTTTGCTGGAAGCCTTCTTGGCCGGGATGATGGTGCCGGAAGGTTTTTTATGCTTTGATTTGCCCTTGGCTCCCTTGCGGTCCATGGAGTCCAGCCGTGCCCGGGCTTTGGAGTACATGTCCGACTTGGCGTAGCGGTGGACAATGGTCAGGTAATCTGAATAGGCGAGGTCTTTTTCATGCAGTTTGCGCAGCCGGATTTCCGCCCGGCGAAAGATGCTGTCGTCAGTCCACTGGTGGGAGGGAAAGTTTGAGATCATGCGCCCGTAGTAGTCCACTGCGGTGCGGAAATCTTTTTTTATGCCGCTGCGGTTGCCCAGCTCTTCATAAGTGCGGCCAAGGTAGTAGAGTGATTTGGGTGCGTAATGGCCGCGGGTGGACCTTTTGAACACATTGCGAAATTTCTTGCCCACCTTTTCCCATTCGGAACGGTACTGGGCTTTCTTTTTATTTTTGGAAAGAGCGTGAAACTGCTTCCATGCAATGGTGAAATCATCCTTGATACTGGCCCCGAAGGCACTGGCAGGAATGACAGAAACAAGCAGCCCGGCAAGGAAGAGGGCCATGATCAGGTTTGGGATGAAAAATTTGCGCATTTTTTCCGGTCGGCTATATTTAATAATGTTCTCTGCCCAGTTTGATAGCAATAAAAGTACAGGCAATTGTTCTAAAAAAAGTTTAGATGTTTTCTTTAATAAGCTTGCATCATCAAAAAATCAACTTCTATCTTATATGAACGGTGCCGGGGGCTGATTTTAGTACCCAGAACCGCCGGAACAGTGTATGAAAGCTGGACTGACTGCCCTTTTTATGTAATTGGCATATTCATTGTTACGCGGAACTTAAACAAAATTTACTTCACTCATTGGAGATAGATAATGGAAGCTCCCCAGAGAAATTTAGCTCTTGACCTTGTTAGGGTAACCGAAGCTGCGGCACTGGCTTCCGCCAGATGGCTGGGCCGGGGTGAAAAAGACGCCGGTGACCAGGCTGCTGTCGATGCCATGCGCCTCAGTTTCAACAGTCTTGAAATCAGCGGAACTGTTGTTATCGGTGAAGGCGAGAAAGACCACGCCCCCATGCTCTACAACGGCGAGAAGCTTGGCGTTGGCGAAGGTCCGGGTATGGACGTTGCCGTTGACCCGGTTGAAGGTACCAACCTGCTGGCTTACGGCCGCCCCAACGCAATCTCTGTAGTGGGTGTTGCCCCTACCGGAATGATGCTTGATCCGGGTCCCAGCTACTACATGCAGAAGCTGGTGGTACCCACCGCCGCAAGAAACATGGTCGACATCAACGCTCCGGTCAAGGACAACCTTAACAAGATCGCCAAAGCCCTGAACAAGGACGTGGATGATCTCGTTGTATTTGTACTGGAAAAACCCAGACACCATGGCCTGATTCAGGAAATCCGTGATGCCGGGGCACGCATCCAGCTGCACACTGACGGCGACGTTGCCGGTGCGCTTATGGTTGTTGATCCCCGCAGCCCGGTTGATGTGATGATCGGCACCGGCGGTACTCCCGAGGGTGTACTTTCCGCCTGCGCAATCCGCATCATGGGCGGTGAGATGTTTGCCAAATTTGATCCCCAGTCCGAGTCCGAAAAGAGTGCTCTTGAAGATCAGGGCTACGACCTGCGCAACATCATGACCGTTAATGATCTGGTCAAGAGTGATGATATCTTCTTCTCCGCCACCGGTATTTCCGGCGGCACCTTCCTGCGCGGAGTCCGTTACCTCGGCTACGGCGCGGAAACCACTTCTCTGGTCATGCGCGGCAAGACCGGAACCGTGCGTCACATTGAAGCTGTCCACACCTGGGATAAGCTGATGAAGATCAGTGCGGTTAAGTACGATTAAGTACTATTTATTGAAGAATTAAAAAAATGGGCGGTTCCGACTTGATTGTCGGAACCGCCCATTTTTAATCTGTGCTGATTGAATTCAGCCCTAATATTCCGGTGCTTCCAGCTTCTCAGAAATAATCTGTGCATCTTCGGGGCGGGCGGCGGTACCAAGTTCCTTTGCCTCACCGTGGCAGGTGATCCCGGTGGGGCGCAGCTGTACGTATCCGGCGGAGAGTACGTTGGTGTAGGGGATTTGTTCCCTGAATTCAAGATAGCCGATGCGGTTGGGAATGAGTATGGGCAGCGGGTCGCCGGAGAAATCTTCAAACATGATATATTTCATTTTCGGTCCTTTATGATGCGGCCCGCCGAACTCGGCAAGGGGCCGGAAGTTATTCCTGTTCGCGAACAATGTTGCCCGCATCCGCATTACAGATTATAGGCATATATATTCAAGATCAAGAAGTGTAGACCAGAAAATCCGGAGTTGGCAAATGGCTGGACCTGACAATCAAAAGCTGGACAATAATGAGCTTGCCAGAATGAGAACATTGCTGGCCAATGAGCGGACTTTTCTGGCCTGGTGCCGGACCGCGCTGGGCTTGTTCGGCTTCGGTTTTGTGATTGAGAAGGCCAGACTGTATATGGAAAAAATGCTGCCTGGAACTCCGGAGAGGATGCTGAGTGAAATGAATTTTCTCGGCATATTCATTATTATTTCCGGGATGGTTATCCTGAGCAGTGCTGCTTTTCGGTTCTACCGTTTTGAAAAGAGCGTTGGAGCAAGGGTTCGCTGGACTACTCCGTACCCGGAAATGCTGGTCACCGTGGCAGTGGGGGTAATCCTGATTGTCAGTTCCGTAGCCGGAAGGATGTTTTTTTAACCACGCACAATTTTCCACCCAAAGCGGCGAAGCCCTAATAAAAATTTTAGGAGAGTCCAGAGAACCCTTTTTTAAAAGGGTTCTTTGGTCCCCGAAGGGCCGCCGGAGGCAAACGTTCAATAAAAAGCGCGCAGCGCATCAAATATCTCTTAATGCGAAATAATTACAAAAAAATAGCCCTATGGCAGACCGCTTTCCTAGGCGATGCGGTACTGACCCTGCCCCTGATCAAAGCTTTGGCCTTGCGTTTCCCGGACGCTGAAATCCATCTTATTGTGCGCAAGGGCGTGGAAGCATTGTTCGCGGGCCAGCCGGAACTGGCCGGAGTACACGGCTTTGATAAACGCGGCGCGCAAAAGGGCATGGGCGCGGCCCGTACATTCGGTGCGGAGCTCGGGCGACAGGGGTTTGATCTCTTTGTTTCCGCGCATACCAGCATGCGCTCGGCAGTGGTTGCCACGTCCTCCGGGATTAAAGACCGCATCGGCTATGACGCGCCGTGGTATAACCGCTTTGTCTATTCGCAGACCGTGCAGCGCAGGTTTGATGAACTGGAAGAAGTGGAAAGGCTGCTCGCACTTGCTGAGCCGCTTGGCATTTCCGGCCCGGCCCCGGATGTAATGCTTGAACTTCCCACAGAAGTACTGGGCGAGGCACGGGAATTTTTCAAGGAGCTTGGAGAGGGGCCTGTGGTGGGCGTGCATCCCGGCTCCACGTGGGAAACCAAGAAGTGGCCGGAACGTAATTTTGCTGAGGTGATCGATAAGTGTGTGGCCGAAGGATTCAAAGTAATTCTCTTCGGCGGCCCTGACGAAACCGGGTTGTGTGAGTCTGTTCTGGCGCAAGTTGAACAGGCTGACGCGGTCGTCAATCTGGCCGGGAAACTGGGGTTGCAACAGCTGGCCGCATATATCCGGCAGCTGGATGTGTACCTGACCAATGATTCCGGGCCCATGCATATTGCATGGATTCAAAAGGTTCCTGTGGTTGCCATGTTCGGTCCTACGGTGCGCAGGTTCGGATTTTTTCCGCGCGGGCAGCAGTCCACGGTGCTGGAAAGTCCGGATAAATTGAAATGCAGGCCCTGCGGGCTGCATGGCGGGAAGACTTGCCCGGAAAAACATCATAAATGCATGACGGATATTACTGTTGAAATGGCTTGGAATGAGATTGAGCAGAAAGTCGGCAAAGGCGGGGAGAACGGAAATGATTAAGCTGAAGAAAATTTTTATTCCTCTGCTGGTCTTGTCGTGCATGGTTCTGATTTCGGGGTGCAAGCTTAAAGGGCTGGGAAATAGCAAAGAACCTGTTCCCGCACCTGTGCTTACTCCAATCAAAGTATCTTCCGCTCCGTATACTGAAGGGAAGAAGAGCATCATCGTCTGCACGGCTGATTTTATGCGTGCCGCCCGTTACTTCTCTTATCTGCACCGCGAATTTGAAGGCGTGAAATCGGTAATTCTCAAGGTTCCTTCCTGTAACGGCACTGCTGAATCCGTGGATAAAGTTGTCTCCGGGGTCCGCGAACAGGTGGACCGACTTAATAAAAACGGCAGACTCATGTCCGTGCTGATTCTCGGTAACCGGGATGTTGTGCCTGCAGCGCAGTTCAGTGCTGTTAACAGTACGGAAGTCTATGTTTCCGATTACGGCTACGGCGGTTCTGCTTCCGCCCCTGAGAATGTACTGCCCGTGGGCAGGATTCCGGCCCGTGACTGTGCGGAGGCCGAAGATGTGGCCGCCAAATATGAACGCTGGTACGGGGACCGGGAATTCCGTCCGGCATGGCCGGTATCTTTTATCGGCGGGGAGGGGTTTTCCGGACAGGTTCTTGCTGATTCGGAATTGCTGTTTTTCAACCTACAGCAGGAAGGCATAGCCGGACCTGAAGCCATCCGTTACCTCGGCGCAGCCGGCGGGACCACTCCGCAACGTCTGCAGCAGTCGCTGGCGGAGGATGATGTTTCCGTGCAATGGCTGGCTCTTGAAGCTGAACCCGGTGGATTCCGGGCCGGAAACGGTGTTGTCCCGGTTTCGGAAATTATGGGTCTTGAATACAAACCCGGCCTGCCCGTGGTGCTCAATCCTTCCTGTGAAGTGGCGGCGGCCGACTCAACCATGCCCACCCCGGCTGAAGCAGTGGTGCTTTCTCCCGGTGGCGGTCTGGCGGTGATGACCGGGTGTAACAACTCCGGTAACATCAGTGCTGAACTGGACGATGGACGGGTTTTCCGGGTCGATTCCAGCGGCACTCCCCGTTTGCTTATGGAATTTCACAAGGCTTATTTCAGCGGCAAGCACCGTATCGGCGACGCGCTTATCGAAGCCCGCGCCCAGTTTGCACAGAACCTGCTTGAGGGTGAAAAACTCGCTCCTCTTTACGGTCTGGTCTTTTACGGCGACCCGGTCATATCTCTGCCCCTGCCCGTACGCACGGAATCACCTTCCTACAAAGGCTTGAACGTTGTTACTAAGTCTAAGAAGCAGCAGGGAATGGCTGTTTTCGCCGTCAATTCCACCATCTCTTTTGCCATGGAAGAAGGCGGGGTTTATCCGGCTGTGCGTTTGCAGGTTATCGACCGCAGCAATGGGAATGTCGTTTCTTCCATGAAAGTGGAAGAGGACGACATTTTTAACTTCATGGCTGACGGCGAAGGACAGTATCTGATTTATTCCCGCCCCCTTGACGGTCCGCTGGCCTGGCAGTTTTTTGATGTGCGCGAAAAAGGAAATATGCATAAGCCTTCTCTTGCAGTTGCCAAGAAACGGACTAAACCTTCCCCTAAAATCAGTGCCGGTCTGAAGCCGGTTAATTATGCGGTGCAGGTCAGCTCCAATCGCAAGCAGAATTCAGCTGTTAAGGTTCGCAAACGTCTGACCGGGCAGGGTTATGAAGCTTATGTGGTCGAGGTCCCCTCGGCTAATAACCGCAAGTGGTATTGCGTGCGTTTTGGACGTTATGATTCATGGGCCGATGCTGTGGAGGCTTCCGCAGAATACGAGCGTAAAGAACAGGCTGATGCGAAGATTGTTCGTTGTAATGACGGGTAGTTGAAATTTATAATACGAACAATCTTGATCGGCGTTGTTGTTTTGGATATAAGCCTGTCTTTGGAAATGTTGATTTGTATTAATTTTCATTAATCTGGACAGGTTTTGATTCGTGAATCGCAAGCTGAGAAAAATTGTATTTTTGATCATCGGACTTACTGTTTTTGCCGCGCTGGGGACCTATGCAATACACTCGATCAAGTCGAGGCCCACACGTGCAGTCCTGTCTTCTTCATACAAATTCTCCAAGGGAATCTCCCCGGCAAAGCTGGAATTAACAAATGGCGAGATAATTACGCTGAACAGAAGTTTTTGGGAAAACAGGGACGTGCTGAAAAAAGCGGTGCTTACTGTGGTCGGGCAGGAGTCTGACCGTGGCCCTAAAGTGATGACCCCGCAAGCGGGGCTTAAGTTTTCCATGCAGCTTAAAAGCAAAAACGGCATGTCCTACTCTCCGGAAAATATTTTTTGCAAGCGGGGTAAGCTTGCCAGTGAAATCAAACGATACGTTAATGAAGGAGCCAAGGTGTTTGCCGCCTATGAGGGGCAGCCTGAGCTTGTTAACCGCGAAGTTGAAATCGTCGATATGTAAAAAAAATTTTGGTCAGAAACAAAATCCCCCTGAAGCTGCTGCATCAGGGGGATTTTGTTATTTAACCAGCGTCACCAGATCATAATCCGTGACATTATCAATCTCGGCTTGCACCAGCATGCCCGGTTTCAGCTCCTTGCCGTCTTCCGGTGCGCTTACATAAGTGATGCCGTCCACTTCCGGAGCCTGAAACCAGACCCGGCCATTGAACAGGCCCGGCCATTCATCGTTGGGTTCTTCCACCAGTACCTGAATTGTTTCCCCGACCTTTTCTTCGAGGATTTCGCGGCTGATTTCAGACTGGACTTCCATGAGTTGCTGTCTGCGTTCTTCGCGCAGTTCTTCCGGCAGCTGTTCCATTTCCCCGGCAGGGGTGCCGTCTTCGGGCTGGTAGGCGAAAACACCGAGGTTCTGGAAGCGGGTTTCCTTAACAAAATCCATCAGCGTGTTGAAATGTTCTTCGGTTTCACCGGGATAGCCTACGATGATGCTGGTGCGCAGCACCGCGTCAGGAATATGTTTGCGTACACGGTCAATCACCTTGCGCGGGTCGCGGGCAAAGGGACGGCCCATGGATGAAAGAACATCCGGGTGCGCGTGCTGGACGGGGATATCAAAATAGGGCAGCAGCGGTTTCCCGGCCTGCGCGATAAATGAAAGCATGGAATCGGTCAGCCCTGCGGGGTAAAGATACATGAGCCGCAGCCATTCCAGCCCTTTGAGCGGAAGCAGTTTTTCAATCAGTGCACGCAGGTTTGTTTCCTTATCGTCAAGGTCAGAGCCGTAGGCCGTGGTATCCTGTCCCACAACAACCAGTTCCGGCACTCCCTGATCAAGGATGTAGCGGGCTTCATCCACCAGACCATTCAGTTCCCGGCTCACATGGGGGCCGCGGATGGAGGGAATGGTGCAGAATCTACAGGAATGGGAGCATCCTTCACTGATCTTTAAATATGCGTAGGCTGGACCTGTGCTGATTGCTCGCTGCTGTACAAGCGGGAGCTCACTTGCTAGAGCGTTGGCGACCAGCGCGGGCCACTGGTCCAGTTCGCGGGTGGAAAGCCAAAGGTCTACTTCCGGCATCTGTTCGGTGAGTTTGCCGTAGCGGCTGACCAGACATCCGGCCACGGCCAGCACCGGGCGTGGGGTTAAGTCCTTGATAGCGTCAGCCGCTTCAAGGATGGTGTCCACTGATTCTTCGGTCGCAGGCCCGATAAAGCCGCAGGTGTTGATCAGGATGAGGTCGGATTCCTCGGCTGTTGGCGCAGCAACCATGTTGTCGCCGAATGCGCCGAGCATAACTTCGGTATCGACCCTGTTTTTCGGGCAGCCGAGGCTGATGGTATAAATTCTGGTTTTGTTCATATTAATAATTCCGTTGGCAATGAAGTTTACGGATACTTGTTTTTATAGGTCAGGATTGCCTTGTGCGGCAATGGTTAACCCATTCCAGCTGAAGAGCAAAGCAGTAAATGACCCGTTTCTTTGTTACCCATTTACAGGAAAATAGTTTATCCTGAAAACGCTTCCAGAACCAAGGGGCGGGACGGAGCAGAAATGCTTGAAGATTTTATCGATATAAAAAAAGACTGCATCGGGATAGTTGGGAGATCCTTTGCGCTCTCTGCGCTTTCTTTGCTGCTGCACGAGAGCAGCCGTGATGCTGCGGGCATAATCCTTGAGGCCGGGGTTCTTATTGATGAGTCCGGCAATGCCCTGCAGGACGGCCATGATTTTCCTCTTTATGAGGATGTGGAATCCATGCTCGCCGCCCATCCTTCCATAACTATGTTTTTTGAACTTTCCGGCGAAGCGGATATGGTCGCGCATCTGCGTGCAGCATTGCCGCCGGAAGTAACCCTTGTAGAGCTTCCCGCCGCACGTTTTTTCTTGAGGCTGCATGCCACTGACCGTTTATGGATTGCCTGCAAGGCCAATCTCATGCAGACGCAGGCCCTGTTCAAATCCGTAGTCGACCAGTTTCCCGAGGATATAATGATTATCGGTTCCGACGGCTTGATCCTTGATTGCAACAGTCATTCCGCGGCTCGTGCCGGGGAAAGCATCAGCGAACTGCATGGGAAGAATGCCCTTGATTATTACGAATCATTGCGCTCCCTTTGCCCGTTGAAAGACGGATTTATCGATGTGCCGTCCATGTCCCGTGAAAATAATGAACTGATGTTTTCCGAGACAGATGATCTGGGCAAGATTCATTTTTACCGCCTTTACGTCTACCCCATCACCGAAGAAGGAAAGGACAAGGTTATCCAACTGGTGGTCATCTGCCGGAATATAACCGAGCGGACCATGATTGAGCAGCGTCTCCAGCAATCCGAACGTATGGCCACCGTGGGTGAGCTTTCCGCCTATATTGCTCACGAAATCCGCAATCCGCTAATGGCCATGGGCGGTTTTGCCAAGGTGCTGATCAAGGACGAGTCCATTGATTCTTCAGGGCGGGAGAAGATTCAGATCATTCTTGAAGAAGCCCAGCGGCTGGACAGGTTGCTCAAGAGCATCCTCAGTTTTGTGCGTTCACGGGATGTGCAGAAAAACAATATCGACGTCAACCGTGTGGCGGCCGATGCCATGCAGCTTCTTTCCCTTGGTTGTCAGCTGCAGGAAATTGAGGTGGAAATGGACCTTGATCCCAGCCATCCTCTCGGTATCGGCGGGGTGGAGCAGATCCGGCAATGTTTGATTAATCTGGTCAGGAATTCCATGGAAGCCATGCCCGAAGGCGGCAGGCTTAAGATTTCCAGCGGAATCAGCGAGAATCATGTCTGGCTGGAGGTTCGCGACAGCGGACCGGGAATTTCCGATGAAATACGGACCCATGCCTTTGATCCATTCTTTTCCGGCAAGGTTAACGGCAACGGACTAGGCCTGCCCATGGTCAAGAAAATCATGGAAGAATTCGGCGGGGAAGTTGAGCTTGCCAGCAGGCCCGGTAAAGGTACCAGCGTGGCCCTGCTGCTGCGTAAAGCTCCGGTTGCCTAAACAGGCTCTACAGCGTATTAGATTCAAAGCAAAATTTTGATGCGCTTCGCGCGTTTGGATAATTTGACTTCGCCTCCGGCGGCCAAAGGAGCTAAGCCCCTTTGGAATCCCTATTAGTTTAAGTCGGTAAGCTTTTAAAATCGTAGTGAATATTTCACGGGAGAATGTTTTGAAGACTGTTGTTCTTGCCACTAGCAACAAAGGCAAAATTGCTGAGTTTGATGAGCTTCTTAAAGATATGGGGCTGGAAGTAAAAGGTCTGGATCAGTTTCCTGAAATCGGTGAAATCCCCGAACCGGGTGAAACCTTTCTTGAAAATGCCATCATCAAGGCCCAGACCGTGGCCAATCTGACCGGACTGGTGGCTGTGGCCGATGATTCCGGTCTTGAAGTAGATGCGCTGGGCGGACGGCCCGGTGTATATTCCGCCCGCTACAGCGGTGAGGACGCTACTCCCGAAAAGAATAATGCCCTGCTGCTAAAAGAGCTGGACGGTGTACCCGAAGCAGAGCGCACAGCCCGTTTTGTCTGTGTTATGGTTGCTGCCACCCCGGACAACATCCGCATCCAGAGCCGTGGTGAATGGGAAGGGCGCATTGCCTTTGAACTCACCGGAAAGCAGGGCTTCGGCTACGACCCCCTGTTCTTTGATCCTGAACTGGACTGCGTGGCCGCAGAAATGACCCGCGAAACCAAGAACGCACGTTCTCATCGCGGTAAAGCACTGCGCGCGCTCATGGAACAATGGGCCGATTTTCAGGATAAAATCAGCAAATAATATTTTGTTAAATTAAAGATAGGTATTCCATTCAAGGCGGCGAAGCCTAATAAAAAAGTTTGGGATTCTTAAACCCTTTTCAAAGGGTTTAAGGCCCCCGGCAGGGTCCTCGAAGAGCCGCCGGAGGCAAAATATTTTCATCAAATAGCGCGAAGCGCATCCAATTAATCTGGAGTTTTATATATGTGTGGAATTATCGGATACGCCGGGCACCGTCCTGCTGTACCTCTTATAGTTGAAGGTTTGAGACGGCTTGAATACCGCGGCTATGATTCTGCGGGCGTGGCCACTGTGCAGAACAAGGAAATCGAGCTGGTCCGTGCTGAGGGCAAGCTGGCCGCCCTTGATGAAAAGCTGGCTCAGAAAAACGTGACCAACTCCACTTTCGGCGTGGGCCATACCCGCTGGGCTACCCACGGCGTACCTGTGGAACGCAACGCCCATCCGCATCTGGACCATGATAAAAATATGGCCATGATCCATAACGGGATCATCGAGAACTATCAGGAAATCAAGACTGAACTCATGGCCAAAGGGTATGAATTCCGTTCCGATACTGACTCCGAAGTACTCTGCAACCTCATTGCCGAGGGCCGTAAACACAACCCCACCATGCTGGAAGCCGTCTCGTGGGCACTGAAGCAGGTTGATGGTGCATACGCCATCGCCGTGGTTTCCATTGACGAACCGGGCACTGTCTATGCCGCCCGCGTAGCCAGTCCGCTGGTCATGGGTGTTGGGACCGGTGAAAATTTTGTGGCATCCGATATCCCGGCTTTCCTGCCTTATACCCGCGAAGTTGTATTCATTGAGGACGGCGAACTGGTCAAGATCACTTCCTCCACTTGGGAAGTTTTCAATGCCGAGACCCTTGATCCGGTGGAAAAGGAAATCAAGACCATCAACTGGGATGTGCAGGCCGCGCAGAAGGGCGGACACAAGCATTTCATGATCAAAGAAATTTTCGAACAGCCCAAGGTTATTTCCGATTGCCTTGCCGGACGCGTGGATCAGGCCAATAATGAAATTACCCTGCCTGAAGTTGAAGGTCTGGAACCGCCGGAAAGACTGCACATCATCGCCTGCGGAACTTCCTACCACGCCGGGCTGTGGGGTAAATACCTCATTGAGCAGTGGGCCAAGATTCCCGTGGAAGTGGAGATTGCTTCCGAGTTCCGTTACCGCGATCCCCTGCTGCCCAAGGGCGGTGTGGCTCTGGCCATCAGCCAGTCCGGTGAAACCGCAGACACCCTTGCCGGAATCAAGCTGGCCAAGCAGAAAGGGCTGTCCATCATCGGGTTATGTAATGTGGTCGGTTCCAGCGTGGCCCGCGAGTCCGATTACGTCATGTATACTCAGGCCGGACCTGAAATCAGCGTGGCTTCCACCAAGGCCATGTGCAGCCAGCTCACCGCGCTCCTGCTGCTGGCCCTCTACTGGGGCAAGAAAAAAGGCGTGATTGATGCTGAGACATACAGCCGCGCTGCAGCGGATATGCGTAACATTCCTTCAATCCTTGAAACGGCCCTTCCGGCCATGCGCAGCCGTGCTCAGGAGCTGAGCCGTGAATATTCCGAAGCCAGCAGCTTCTTCTTCCTCGGTCGCGGACTCTACTTCCCGCTGGCCCTTGAAGGCGCGCTCAAGCTGAAGGAAATTTCCTACATCCACGCCGAAGGCTACGCTTCCGGTGAGATGAAGCACGGCCCCATCGCGCTTATCGACCCCAAGTTCCCGACCTTTGCCATGGCCTTAAATGACGAGCTGTTCCCCAAGGTAAAATCAAACCTCGTGGAAGTTCAGGCCCGTGGCGGTGAGATTATCGCCCTGACCAACCCCGGAGTAGAACTTGACGTGGAACAGCGTTGGTCTCTCCCCGAAGTATGGGGCCCGCTGAATACCTTCATCGCCCTCCCGGCCTTGCAGCTCTTCGCCTACGAAACAGCCGACTACCTCGGAAAGGATGTGGATCAGCCGAGGAACCTGGCTAAGAGTGTGACTGTGGAGTAGTCCGCGTCAGCACCACAAACAAAGCCGGAATAAGGATAATTGCTCCCACTGTGGCGGTGATTTCCCCGAAGATGATGGCCTGACAGATGGGAGCCCAGCCGGGGTCCGAGAGGGCCAGCGGGGTCAGTCCGGCGAAGTTGGTGATGGTGGTGCTGGTGATGGGGCGCAAACGGTCTGCCGCCCCGCGCGCTGCGGCCTGTAAGAGCGGCATTCCGTCTTTGAGATGGTTGCGGATGGTTTCCACCACGATGATGGCGTCGTTGACCACGATACCTACCAGTGCCACGATGCCGATGGCTGCGGAGAATGAAAAGGGCAGCCCGAAGAGCATGAAGCCGAAGAAGACCCCGGCCAGCGCAAAGAGTACCGTGCTCAGGATTATCAGCGGGTAGAGCAGGGAATCGAAAAGCAGGGCCAGAATGGCGAAGACCAGTATAATCGAGCCGCAGAAGGCTTTGAACATGTTGGCGTAGGTTTCGTCCGCTTCTTCATCGCCGATGATGGTGTAGGTGTAGCCTTCGGGCCAGTCCTGCTGCATTTCTTTAAGCACCGGATGCATTTTTTCAACTACTTCCGGCAGGTAGATGCCCGTGTTTTTGGCCAGCACAGTAACCGCGCGTCTGCCGTCGGCATGCAGGATGAGCGGAGTGGCCGTGCTCATGTGCGGATTGGCTACGCTTTCCAGCGGGATTGATTCCCCTTTTTCATTGATGATGGACAGTCCGGCCAGTTCGTTCCAGCTTTTGGGGCCGGCCATTTTACCGTTCTGGCTGGGCCACCATGTGCCGATGCGAATTTCAAGATCATCCTCGGTGCCGGGAAGCTGGTAGTCGGCGATTTTTTCATTTTCCATGTAGACCATCATCTGGTTGGCCAGTTCTTCGGTGCTTAAGCCATGATGGTCCAGTGCTTCGCGCATGGGTGTGTAACGCAGCTCGGAGCGGGCCGGGCCGAGATTGTCACGCACATCATAGATTCCGGGAATGGAATGCAGCTCTTCCTTGATCCGGCGGGAGATGTTCCGAAGTTCATTAAAGTCGGTTCCGCTGACCTGAATCTGGATCGGGTCCCCGTTTTCCGGGCCTCCGCGCTGGGCGTTTATGTAAAGCTTGGCTCCGGGCTGGTTCTTCAGTGCCTCCTGAAATTCCTTTTGCAGTTCCGGCACATAGTCAAAGCCGATGCGCTCACGGTCCTTGCCGGGAATGAGATAGCAGCCGAAACCCATGATGTGCGGGGTCTGCTCGCCGCGCATGTGATCGAAATCCGAGGACTTTGAATAAGCGTCCTTGCCGCTCACAACACGCATGATGTTTTGTATGTATGGTTTGTTTTGCAGGATGCGGCTGAGTTTTTCTGCCAGCTGTGCGGTCTCTTCAATGGGGGTGTCGCGGGCCAGTTCCACGCTGATGCCTATGGTGCGCCCGTCTTCATCATTATAGAGGGTGGCCCGCATTCCTTCGGTTGCAACAATGCTGCACATGAAGATTCCCAGAGCCCCGGCCAGCCAGAGTCCGGCCCGTTTCTTATCGGCCACCACATTGCTGCTTAGCCAGCGGGTCAGTTTTGTTTCCAGTTTATGGGAGAGCTTGTCCACAAAGCCCGGTTCATGGCTGCCGTGCTTGCCTAAAAAAGGACGCAGCAGTGCCGGGCCGATGATGATGGAGACAATGAAGGAAACCACAAGGCAGACCGCAGCGGTTACCGGGATCACGCGCATGAATTTACCGTCCACACCGGGAATCATGGCCAGCGGGGTAAAGACCAGAATAGTGGTCAGCGAGCCGGAAAAAGAAGGTACGGCATAGGTGGAGATGGTGTATTTGACCGCTTCGGCGAAGTGCATCCCTTTGAGGAAAAGGGCGTCGTGCATTCCTTCCATGATCAGGATAAAGTCATCCACCAGCAGGCCCAGCGCGATAATCATGCCGATGATGACCAGCAGGTTGAAGGTGTAGCCCATGGCCCAGAGCACGGCCACTGTTCCCAGTAGGGTCAGCGGCACAGACAGGGCGGCCACTGTGGCCTCCCGCCAGGTGAGCAGGGCCAGCAGCACGCAGAATACCGCCAGCATGGCCTGCCAGCCGTTACTTAGTCCCCGGTCCAGTTCGGTCTGGATCATTTCCGACTGGTCTCCGGTCAGATGCCAGTGCACACCTTCCGGCCAGAAGGTACTGCTTTGGGTTTTGCTGAGTTCCCGGCGGATTTTGTCCACCATATCCATGGTGTCGTAGCCCGGTGATTTGAGGATTTCCAGCCCCACAACAGTTTCAAATTCCCCGCCTTCCCAGCTTAAGGCGGCCAGCTGGGCTCCGCGCATGTGGCTTTTGCTGACCGTGGCAATGTCTTCCAGCCGGACAATGCCCCCGCCGAACCGTTTGCCGATGAACAGGTTTTTCAAATCTTCAAGTTCGTTGTAGACCCCGTCCATGCGCAGGGAGAAGTTGAGGTCCCGGTTTTCAAATTTGCCCCATGGAGCGTCCGCCCCGTTGCGGGTGATTTTTTCACGTACAAGGGATGCGGGAATGCCATATTCTTTAAGCTTGTCCGGGTGCAGCTGGATGTGGACGACCTCCTTGCGGATGCCGACTTTGTTCACTTTGCGCACTCCCGGAATGCGGCGCAGTTCCCGGCGCAGGGATCGGCCCAGCTCTTCCAGCACGCTGCGGCTTACTTCCCCGGAAAGAGCCACGGTGGTTACCGGGATGTCGTTGACTGTGGAAAATTCTATTTTCGGGGCTTTGGCACTTCCTGGGAGTTCATTTCTGGCGGTATCCACCCGCTGGCGCAAACGCTGCTGGCTGTCCTGAATGGAACAGTCCGCTTCAAAAGTAACGATAATGAGCGAAGTACTGTAGGTGGATGTGGAGCGGACCCGCTTCACTGCCTTGAGGCCGCGCAGTTCCTTTTCAATTTTCTGGGTGATGGATTTTTCCATCATGGCCGAGTTGGCCCCTTCCCAGACAGTGGTCACATAAAAGGTAGGTATTTCTAGGTCGGGTAATGCTTCTTTGTTCATGGAATGATAGCCCACCAGCCCGAAGCCGAGCAGGACCAGTCCCCAGATTACAGCCGGGACCCGGCGCAGAAAGAAGAAGGAGAAAATTGTATCCTGTTTATTTTTCGGCATTACTTTTCTCCGGTATTTTCTGCTCAATGATGGAAACAGGTGCTCCTTCGACCAGCTTTTTACGACCGGACTGAATTACCGGAGTTCCGGGCTTGACTCCCTGCAGGATTTCAACATGACGGTTGTCACGCAGTCCGGTTTGCAGGTTTTGTCTGTGGGCGGTGCCGTTTTCACATACAAAAGTATAGGGCTGCGGTCCGTCGTAGAGCATGGCTCCCAGCGGGATACGCAATGTATTTTCTTTGTGCTCAACCATGATCCAGCAACTGGCGAACATGCCGTCGGGAATGACAGTTTCCTGCTGTTTCAAGCGGACCTTGACCCTGACCGCCCGCCGTTTGCCGTCAATCTGCGGGCTTACCGACCAGACTCTGCCTTCTACCTTGGGTGCGTTTTCAAAAGTGGTACCTTTGGCCCAGCCTTCAAATCCGGGACTGACCAGCACCTTCTGCCCATTGCGGACCCTGCGGCCCTGTTTTTCCGGTAGATGCAGGGTCACCTCCACCTCACTGGGATCAATGATGGTCAGCGGGGCTGTGGCAGCCAGCTCCGCCTTGCTGGAATGGTTCACATCCGAGGGCTGGAAATAATCCCCGACCTTGATGTTCATGCGGGCGATGATACCGCTGAACGGGGCGCGGATTTCCAGTTTTTCCGGGGCGCGGCTGACTTTGCGAAGTTCCGCATGGGCGCGGTTCAGTTTGGCCTGCGCGGTGGCGATGTTCATTTTGGCTACCGAAAGGGCGGCTTTGGCCCGTGTGAAGCGGAAGCGGGCCTGATCAAACATGTTTTGGGCCAGAAACTTTTGTTCAAAGAGCTTCCTTTTGCGTTCAAGGTCCTGCTCTGCCTCGCTGAGGGTCTCTTCGGCCTGCTTCATGGTTGCCCGCAACCCGTCCAGTTCGCGCTGGGCGGCAAGGTAGTCCGCTTCACATTGGGATACCTCCGCATGCTTGTCCCGGGAATCTATGCGGGCCAGCAACTGGCCGTTTGCATCTTCGCCGGGACCGAAAATTGCGGTGCCCTCGCGTAATGCATTGCCTGTTTCGTCCTTGGCGATAAAAACAACTTTGCCCGCTTCTTCGAACTGGAGCGAGGTCTTGCGTACTGCTTCAACCCGTCCTTCAGCCATGATCCAGCTGGATACCGGACCGAAGGAGGCGTTATGGGTGCTGACCCGTAAAGACGGCCGGGTGGCTGTGTTTGAATGGGCAATGGCCTGTATCTCATCCATCCGCCAGAGCCAGACAAAGATGATTGTTATAACGGCTAAGGCGATGAGTCCGTATAATGCTATTTTTTTCAGCGACGGCATGAGGTCCTCTGTATTCTGCTGCGTTCAGTTTTCGGATTTTAGCGAGCTTGATCATTATTCGAATGATTGCTCGATGAATTCCAATTGACACAGCCCGGGGTACGTGTCAATTAAATTCGAACGATCATTCGAGAAAACAAAAGAGGTCAGCATGGCGAGAACGGTCAGCAAAGAAGGGACGCAGAAGCGCAAGGAACAGATTCTAAAGGCGGCGGGAAATTGTTTTTCCGCCAAGGGATTTCATCAATCCAGTATGGCGGATATCTGCCGGGAGGCAGGTTTGAGTCCCGGCACTGTCTACCATTATTTCAGTTCAAAGGATGAGATGATTGTCCATTTTGCAAAGCAGGAACTGGAGCAGGCCCGGCAGTTTGTTGAAGCAATGCAGTATGTGGATTCACTGACAGGGCTGGTGGATTTTACCATTCACGCCATTCTGGAGCTGGATGAGCAGGAAGAGATGCAGGTTTATCTTGAGGTGCTGACCGAGAGCGGACGCAACAAAGAGGTAGGCAAGCTGCTTACAAAATCCGACGAGATAGTGTTGCGTGCTCTGGAAAAGCATCTGAAGAGGCTGGGTGCTGATAAAGGGGAAACCTCATTCAGCTCTTTGGCTCTTTATGTCGGTATTCAGATTGTGGCTCTGGAAATATTCAAGCTGGAAAAACCCTCGGCAAAAGAACGCAGGGATATGTCCCTGCTTTTCCGCAGGGGGCTGCTGCACGTGCTGGGCAGATAAAGTCAGCGCAGGCAATCAGGAGCGCAGTGCATCAATGGGGCTGAGTGCTGATGCCTGCCGGGCCGGGTAGTAACCGAAGAAGATTCCCACGGCGGCGGAAACGCCTACGCCGAGGAAGATTGCCTCTTCGGAAACAAAGAATTCCCAGTTGGCAAAGTTGCAGATGATGGCCGTGGCCCCCACCCCCAGTCCGGTGCCGAGCATGCCGCCTATGAATGAAAGGATGATGGATTCCACCAAAAACTGGAACTGGATATCTCTACCTTTGGCACCGATGGCCCGGCGGATGCCGATCTCTTTCTTTCGCTCGGAAACCGAAACCAGCATCACGTTCATGACACCCACTCCGCCCACAATAAGTGAGATGGAGCCGATGGCTCCCAGCAGGGCGGTGAACATACGCATCTGTTTTTTCATCTGGGCGACCAGTTCTTCCGCGCTGGTGACCCTGATTTCTTTTTTGGCCGTGAGCTTGAAATATCTTTTCATTTGTTCGGTTGCCAGTTCGCTGATGCCGCTTTCCTGCATTCTGGCTCCGAAGGTGTTTATGGTCGGGCGGTCCTGACTGCGCAGGGCGGTCTTGATGGGAACCATGATCCCTTCGTTGATCTCGTAGGGCGTGAATGTGCCCATGGGAACCGCTGCTGCGGTACCGACCACGGTGAAAATGCGGTCATCAAAAATGACCTGTTTGCCCACCGGATCGTTAACCCCGTTTTCCTTCAGCCATTCCACCTTGCTGCTGCCCAGCACACAGAATGCGGAATTACCGTCCAGATCGGAAATGAACCGTCCTTTGCTTATGGGGACCTTGTAGAGCTTTGCGAACTGCTCAGTCACGCCCAGTGCCGGGCTGCTGGTTCTTTTGCCGGAAAACTTCAGGTCCGCGTACATGGAAACATAGGGCGAAACAGTACGGATAGTCGGACAGCCTTGCGGAATCTTGAGCACGTTTTCCAGACTGAAACTCTGCCGATCTTGGAAGTTGCCGCCGTCAAGCTGCACAGAACAGATATCGGTCCCCATTTCTTTGAACTGGCGGATGACTTCGTTTTCCACAATCTGGCCCACGGTAACCATGGCGATGACCGAGCCGATGCCGATGACAATGCCGATCAGGGCCAGAATGGAACGCTGTTTGGCACCCATGAGCGAACGGAATGATTCCTTGATGTTTTCCCCTAAGATCATGCGCCCTCCAGTATACCGTCGCGCATGCGGATGGAACGCTTGCACCGTTTTGCCAGTCCGGGGTCATGGGTGATGATGACCACGGTGATGCCGTCTTCTTTGTTGAGGCTCAGGAAAAGGTCCATGATCTCCTTGCCCGTGGCTGTATCAAGTGCACCGGTAGGTTCATCGGCCAGAATCAGCGAAGGCCCGCCGCACAGGGCGCGGGCAATGGCCACCCTCTGCTGCTGGCCGCCGGAAAGTTCGTTGGGGCGGTGGTCGCCGCGTTCACCCATGCCGACTTTGGTCAGCATTTCATGGGCCAGTTGCACCCGCTCTTTTTTAGGCACTCCCCGGTAAAGCAGGGGCAAGCAGACGTTATCAAGGGCGGTCAGCTTGGGCAGCAGATGGAACTGCTGGAAGACAAAGCCGATCTCTTTATTTCGGATGGTGGAAAGTTCGTCATCGGAGAGTTTGTCGGCAAGTTGGTCGTTGAAACGGTATACACCGGAAGATGGCTGGTCCAGAAAGCCGAGGATATTCATGAGCGTGGATTTACCGCACCCGGATGATCCGAGGATGGCCACAAGCTCTCCTTCATCCACATTCAGGTTGACCCCTTTGAGCACTTCTACGTCAACGGAGCCGAGCCGATATGATTTATGGACGTCCTCAATGCTGATCATCACATGCCTTCCATGAGCAGGATGGTCGTGCCCGGCTTGATTCCGGAGACGATTTCCACCTCATTTATGGTGGTGTATCCGGTCTGGACCTCTACATCGTGCACAGAACCGTCCGTTTCTTTTACCCGCAGGAAGGTTTGTCCTCCGGACCTGTTGATGGCCGAAAAAGGAACCATGAGTGCTTTTTTGTTGGCGTATGTTTCAACCTGCATGTTGGCGGTCATGCCGATGCGCACGTTCTTGCCGATATCCTTTGGCAGGTGCGGCAAACGGATGGTGGTTTCAAAGGTAGGCACCTTGCCTTCTCCTCCCGCCTGTGAGGAAATCAGGGCGATTTCACCCTTGAGGCGATGGTCCGGGAAGGCATCCCCGGTGACTGTTACCGGCTGGCCCAGCTTGAGGCTGTTGATGTTCAGTTCGTCCACTTTGGCGGAAATGGACAGACCTTCAAGGCTGGCAATGGAGAGCAGGGGCTGGCCTTCGGTAACGCTCATGCCGCTGGTAATTTCCTTGGCATCGGTGTTTTTTGCATTGGGCCGCAGGGCCACCCCGGAAACAGGAGCCGCGACCATGGCCTTGGCCATTTTGGCCTTCAGGGATTCGTAGTTGGTTTCGGCATTGGCCAGTTCCATGCGGGCGATTTCCAGATATTCCTTGTCCCCTTTATTAAGTACGTCGCGGTAATTTTCCTTAGCGGAGACCAGCCGTGATTCGTTGCTTTTCAGTTCCTGAAAGGTGCTGTCATACTGGTTTCGGGGGATGATGCCTTTATCAAAGAGCATTTTATCTTCTTCGGCTTTTGCTTTGGAGCTGTTCAGGGTCCGCCGGGCCTGTTCCAGTTCACGGCGGGCCTTAAGCACTTCGGAAGTGTTTTTCCAGTGGGTCAGTTCGTAGAATTTTTTGCGGGCCTTAATGTATTCGGTGAATGCCGAGCGCATTTTGCTGGCGATTTCCGAGGTGTCCAGTGTGAGGATGGTCTGGTTGCGGGGGATGCGTTCCCCGTAATAAAAGTCGGTCTTGGTAATAATCCCGTTGAACGGGGCCACAAGGGTCAGCTCTTCCAGAGGGGCGACCACCCCGGAAAGGGAGATGGACCGTGAAAAGGGGCGCGGGGTGACTTTCATGCTTTGAAAGTCCGTTGTTTCAGCATTGGTTTTAGTGGATTGGAGGCCGGCCGGAATTTCCAGATCAACCGGGTTGAGCCAGAAGTAAGCCCCCAGTGCGCTGAAAAAGCAGAATACCGCCGCAATGAGCATGACCCGGACTTTCTTGCCTTGGGTAAGTGATGTTTTCAAGGCCTTGTTGGATTCCTCGGCATCGCGCATGGCCCGGGTCAATTCCTGATTGAGCTGCCGTTCTTCCTGACGCAGTTTTTCGATCTCGGTGACATCGCGCAGGACCAGCACCGCTCCGCCGACCCCGCCCTCTTTGTCTTTCAGCCGGGATACGCTGACCGAGAGATAAATTTTTTCCCCGTTTTCCTTGTGGTACGGGGTGGCCCGGTTGCTGATCATGCAGTCTTTGTAGACCGAGTCCAGCAGGGTCTGCATGAACTCGTCATTTTCCTCCACCGGGGGAACAACAGCCATGAGCGGCATGCCTTCAAGATCATCCCCGGAGACGCCCAGTATTTTTGCCACTGCGGGGTTGGCTCCGGTTACAGTTCCCTTGTCATTAAGGATCATGACCCCGTCATTCATGACCTGAAAGATTGTTTCCCTGAAGGGCTTGATGAGCATTTTATCCATGATATTTCCTACCACCAGGTCCAGACCTGAGGACGGATCCGGTCGTTTATGTTGTCTTCAAGTTGTTTGTCGTCATGTTTG
Source organism: Desulfovibrio sp. JC010 (assembly GCF_010470675.1). NCBI lineage: Bacteria > Pseudomonadati > Thermodesulfobacteriota > Desulfovibrionia > Desulfovibrionales > Desulfovibrionaceae > Desulfovibrio > Desulfovibrio sp. JC010. Next base: position 104,848 of record NZ_VOIQ01000008.1, on the reverse strand, counting down.
AATTCAACATCCCATGTTTCCATGGTCGTGCCCAGCAACTGGTCAAGGGTCAGCAGGGCTTGTACATAGGCATGGTGCATTGAGGTTTCCGAGAGCTGGGCCTGCACAAGCTGGTTCTGGTAGGAGACCACCTCGAAGTTGGTGGTTCGTCCGACCATGAGTTTGGTGTTTTCGTTTTGCAGCTGCAGGGCCTTGAGCTCGGTATTTTTCCTGGCCAGTTGGATCATCTTCCAGCGCATCCTGACATTGCGCACCGCATTTGCAACTTCGGTCTGCAGGTTGGTTTTGGCCCGCTTCAGTTCCAGCCGGGTCGTGCGTTTATTTACCTCGGCGGTGAGCAGGGCTTTTTTACGGTCCAGAAGATCATCACCCCACAGATTTATGGGGGCTTTCAGTTCCACCCCGGCGGAGAGCTCGTCTTCATTTGTGGATGCTGTGTAAGAATTTTTTTCAGTATGGGTTTGGCCGTATCCTGTTTTCAGGTTCAGTTCCCACATGCGGTCGTTTGAGGCCATCATGGCGTTGATATCCGCTTCTGATACACTGAAAACACTGCCCATGTAAGCCTGGTTGTTTTTCAGGGCCACCTGCATGCAACGGTCGTAATCAGGTTCCACATCCCGTATTTTATCTTCCACCGGTTCGATTTCAAGATTGGGGTCCATCTCAAGGTGGTTGAGCAGGTTGCGCCGGGCTTCATCAACACTGTTCCGGGCTTCTTCAAGGGAGAGCCTGCTTGATGCCACGTCTGCTTCAGCCTGAACCACGTCACTGGCGGCCATGCGGCCCATTTTCTGTTTGAATTTGTTGACTTCCAGCAACCGTTCCGAACGTTCAAGGGCCTGCCGCTGGATTTCAAGGTTTTCCTTGGCCTGTTTGAAGGTGAAGTAGAGGTTGAGCCCGCTGTTGATCAGCTGGCTGAGGTTGTCACGCAGGGAAAGGATGTTGCGTTTGTCAGTAATACGGGCCAGCCGGATGGAGGCCATGTTGTAATCTATGCCCGCTCCTTTAAGCAGCGGCTGGGTCAGTTCCACCCGCCATTCAGAAGTGGCCTGCCGGGTGTATGATTTCTCACGGGTAACGTTGGTATCTCCGTCGTAGGACAATGTCCCCGCTTTGTTTTCAGAGTAGTTGTTGTCCCAGACGAACGAGAGCGTTCCCCCGGTGGGAATCTTCTGGCTGATGGTCGCCTTGCCTCCGGCATCCCATTTCGATGCCGGGGACTGGGTGCCGTTATCGGAAATATGCATGTTCCGCTGAAAGGCTTCAGCATTGAAGGTGCCGTCAATATTGATGACCGGTTCGAATTTGGCTTCAGCCTGTTCAAGATCGAATTTTTGAGTAACGCGTTGCAGGTAGTTGGTGGCTACATTGGAGTTGTTACGGATGGTCAGCTTTACCACCTCATCCATGGAGAGGGTCAGGGTGGAGTTGTTTGCCGCTGCTCCTGTTCCGTTCTGCGCATGAACCGGTGCTGCAACGCACAAGGCGCAAAGTATCAGCAGCACTAAAGCGATTGGTGTTTTCCGTAGCAGCTTGGCAGTCAGGTTCATGGGTGCAGCAGGTAAATATTATGTTTATGGGGTGCCTTTTTATAAAAATACTGCGGTAACTTAATATTAATCCGCTTTTTCGTAAAGGCGGGAAGGGTTGCAGGGGTGTTAAGTAGTATGATCCTCAGGCTTGCTTGACTGCGCTTGTGCCCACGCATATAAAAGAGCACACTAACCATGATATATTTCTGCGGTTTTTTGTTTTCGCAGTTATTTTTATATTTTCAGGAGCCGGAAATGGAAAAAGCAAAAGATTTAGGGCAGCTGCTGCGTGTCACCAAGACCAGTCCCTTGCAGGGCGATAGTTATGATTCTTTTTTTGTAGAGACTGACGATGCAAGAGGGGCCAACATTGCTTTTCAGCTTTGTGACTATTTTTCTATGAATGTTGATGACCCTCAAAAGGTTCTTTTTATGGGGCATCGTGGTTCAGGGAAATCTACAGAACTTTACCGGGTTGAAAAAGAGCTTGGAGATGAGTTCAAGGTTATAAAGTTTTCTATTCTTGATGAGGCTGATGGGAATAGCCTTCAGCACATTGACGTTTTATTCATCATTCTTTCCAAACTTTATGAATCCGCTATTGATGATGAAATCGAAGTCGATCAAACTGTATTGGATAATTTGGTTTCGTATTGGCATGGAGAGACACTTCTCGAGGACATTAGTTTTTCAAAAAATGAAATCAGTGGCGGTGTTGAAGTCAAAGGAGGTTTACTGGGGCTTTTGACTACACATATAGGTGGTATTTTTAAGACTGGGAATGAATCAAAGGAGACCGTCAGAAGATATGTTGAGCCGAAGATAAGTCGCCTGATACAAGATACAAATGATTTGATCGCTGATATTTCAAGCAAATATGGCAATAATGACAGAACAATGCTGTTGATTATTGAAGACCTTGATAAATTGGATATTGAAGTCGCTGAAAACCTGTTCCTTAATCACAGCAAGGTTTTAACCAGTTTCAATTTACATGTAGTTTATACTTTCCCTATCTTTCTGCATTATTCTGAAAAATTTCGTGCTATTGAAGAATCTTTTGATCATGCAGTCTTACTAAGTATGATTAAGGTGAATACAAAAGAACATACACCATATGAAGAAGGTCGTAATACTTTGAAGGACTTGCTGGAACGCAGGTTTGATCTTTCTTTGATTAATGACGAAGCTCTTGATCTAATAATTGAAAAGTCTGGCGGGGCGATCCGATTGATTCTTAAAATGGTTCAGGACGCCGCATTGACTGAGCGTAGTCAAGATAGGAAGTCCACATCAATCACTGTGGAATCTGCTCAAAAGGCTTATGTGAAAATGCGCAGTGATTTTGAACGCTGTATTGAACGTAAGCACCTTGTAGCATTGAAAGATTTATATGAAAGTGAAGACAAGAAACCTTTACAGGACGATAGCCTCAAAGAAATGCTTAGCTGTCTCGCAGTAATCGAATACAACGGTGACCGTTGGTGTGGATTGCATCCAGCAGTAGAAGATTATCTTAAGGGTAAGGGCGAGATAAAATAATGTATCCCGATAGGTTTCAGGAATTAGAGAAGGTCGTAGATTATCTCGAGAATGCTGATTCTGGTTTTGTTATTGTTGAAGTTAATGACCGAAGGTCTCAGAACAATTGCGTTTCCTTCCTTGAAACGGAATTAATTTCTAAAAAGATTGTTTCCATTGACCTTGAATATATGCCGGACGATTTTCGTCCGGCAAATTTTATTGAGTCAGCCGTAAAGGATTTTTCTGAAGCTAAGGTCTTTTGCGTCCTGAATATGAGCGGCCTCGCTAAAGGTGATCGTGAAGAAGAAATCAGGATGCTTCGAAGTTTTAATATGGCCCGTGAGAAGTTGGATAATTTAGATAAGCTGCTTGTTTTTTTCTTTCCGTCCTATTTTGTTGATCTGATCCTTCGTTATGCCCTCGATTTTTATGATTTTGCCTCCTTGCGTATAAAGATTCCTAATCCAGAAAGACCATTCATGGACCGAGGTGAATACGAGCCTGAATTTGCTGATGAGAAGTATTTGTCGAACCGTGTAGAGTTTCTGAAATCCCGGCTTGGCTTGGGCTTGGATGACGAAGAGCGATTTAAGGTTTTGATGGATTTGGGGGATTGCCTTGGAAAGCTCTATCGGTGGGATGAGGCTATTGAGGTTTTTGAGGGTGCTGTTGGCTTGGCGGAGGAGATGGGAGAGAGTAATAATAAGTTGAAAGCTCTTTACGACATGAGTGAAATGGCATTTTTAGACTATGATTATTCCCTTGCAGCAAGTATTTCAGAGCAAGGTTTAGATATTGCTCTTGAGTCAGATCAAGATGATGCTGATTTTGTGGCTGCTTTTCTGACCACTCTTGCTAGAGTTGAGAGAAAAATCGGCGAGACTGAGCGTGCAGAGAGTTTATTTAAGGAGGCGTATTTAAAATGGCAAGCGATAGGGGGTAATAGAGAGTGTGCAATAATCTTAGGTGAAATGGCTAGGATTTTGAGTGATAAAGGACAAGATGATGATGCATTAAGGTTGCATGAAAGACAGATAGAAGAGTTTTTAAAAATTAATGATACTAGGGAGCGAGCAGTTACTTTAGGAGATATTGCAAGGATTTATAAAAATAAAAATCGAATTGATGAAGCCTTACAGGTGCATGAAGAGCGTCTGAGTATTTTTGATTCTCTTGGAGAATCGATAAGTAGTGCTGGTGTCCGTAGAGATATTGGGCGTATCTTGACTGAAAAAGGGATGGTCGACGAAGCATTGCGGATACACAAGGAGCAGTTGAAGTTTTATGAAAAGATAGGGGATCTACAGAATTGTGCAATTACACTTTTTGATATTGCACAGATTGTTTTTTACCAAAAAGGTTCTGATGCTTTACCTTTTTTAGAAAAGGCTTTTGGGATAGTTAATGATAGTGGTGATCGTGATGGTAAGGCATTTGTCGGTCGGTTGCTTGGCGAAGTTTTGTGTTATAGTGGTCGATATGAAGATGGTTTGCCATTGCTTCATGAAGCACTTAAAAATTTTAAGGAATTGATGAATTATTCAGAAGCAGAAGAAACGAATATGTTGATATCTGAAATGGAAGCCTACGCCGCCGCCAACCCCCTCCCCGAAGAAAACAACGACAAAGATTCCAAATAACTCCCCGTTCTTAATATTCTCTTATTCCATCAAACATTCACCCAACCACCACATACAAGAAAGCCCTGCAAATCCTCTCAGACTTGCAGGGCTTTTAATTTGACTATGGAACTTATCCACTATCCCCGGTTAGCAGCACTGCTTGTGCGCACAGATTGGGGTTTGTCCAGCATAGTGAATTTTATTTGTTCACGATGGAGGGCAGCCAGGTAACCAGTTCGGGGAACATGAGGATGAGGGCGATACCCACAACCTGACATGCGATGAACTGGAACATGCCGCGGTAGATGTCTCCGAGCTTCCAGCTGGGGATACATCCTTTAATGAAGTAACAGGACAGCGCAACAGGCGGGGTGAGCCATGAGGTCTGCAGGGTTACTGCGTAGATGATTGCGAACCAGAGCGGATCGATGCCGAGTGCGCGCACTGTGGGCATAACGATGGGCAGTACGATAAGTACGATGGGTACCCATTCCATGGCCCAGCCGAGCAGGAAGACCATGGCCATGATCATACCGATCATTGCGTACGGGGGCAGGTTCATGTTGATGAGCAGGCTGGAGAGCCAGTCTGCACCGCCGAGACGGGAGAACACTGAGCCGAAGAAGTTGGACGCAGCGATCATGACCAGAATCATGGCGGAAAGCTTGATGGAAGAGTACAGGGCACCCTGAAGCTTTTTCCAGTCGAACTTGCCGTAACCGATGACCAGCAGCAGGGCACCAAGGGCACCGCATGCGGATGCTTCGGTGGGGGTTGCCATACCGGCCAGAATGGAGCCGAGGGTCGCACCGATGAGCAGAATCAGGGGTACAACACCCTTGACGATCTCAATGAGCAGTGCGGGGATGGACTCAGCACGCAGTTCTTTCGGGAGCGGCGGTCCAAGCTTGGGGTTCAGGAAGCAGCGGACCAGTACGTATACTACGTAGATACCGGAGAGCAGCATGCCGGGGATAACAGCGCCAGCAAAGAGGTCGGTAACGGGAACACCGATGATGGGGCCCATGACGACCAGCATAATACTGGGCGGAATCAGAATCCCCAGCGTACCACCTGCGGCGATGGCACCTGCACCCATTCGGGTATCGTAATTACTTCGGGCCATGGCCGGGGCAGCCATTACGCACAGGAGGGTAATGGAGGAGCCGACAATACCGGTGGCAGCTGCGAAGATGGTCGCGGTGATAACAATAGCGACGTACAGGGAACCCGGGATCGGAGCCATGAGTTTCTGGATTGACCGGAACAATCCATCCATTAGCCCCGCTCCCTCTAGTATGTATCCCATGACTAGAAAGAAGGGAATTGCGCCGAGAACCGGGTCACTCATTACCTGATAGAACTGCAGGTTCATGAGGTAGAAAACAAGTTTGCCCATGCCCGCGTAACCGAATACCAGACCGATAAACATCATGGTAAAGGTGATGGGGAAGCCGGTGCAGAAGGCGGCGATCAGGCCGAAAAGGGATAAAACCCCGAGTAATTGAGTATATTCCATGTCGATCACCTACACTTCGTCAAGGTTTACAGCCTGGCACTCGGAGACCTCGTCGTGGTCATCGTAAGAGCCCCAGTAGGAGGCTTCATCACGCCATGCGTAGTAAGCTTTGATGGTTTCAGAAACACCCTGCAGGATCATCAGCGCGAGGCTCACGGGAATCGCAAGCTTCATGGGCCAGATGATAGGCATCCAGGGACTGGAGATAATAACTTCGTTGTGCTTGAAGGACTTGTAGAAGTACTTCCAGCCGATTTCCAGAAAGACAATGTGGGTCGGGATGTACAGCACCAGATAGGTGATGAAATCCACGAGTCCCTTGGTCTTGATGGACCAGCGGGAGTAAAGGAAGTCGGTCCGGATATGCATGCCTTCCTTGAGGCAGTACGGCGAACCGATCATGAAATAGATACCGTAACAGATAAGTGCTACGTCACCCGCCCAGATGGTCGGGGCATTGAAAAAATATCTGGAGACGACTTCGTAGACGAGTGCGACAAGCATGGGAGCGACCAGATAGGAGGCAAGTTTACCCCAGACATCGCTGATCTTGTCGAGCGTCTTGACGATTTTATCCGCTTTCGGCGGAGGCGTCAGGTTGGTGGGCGCAGAGGTGTTGGCCTGCACGATGACCTCGCTTAGACTTATGGTTATTTAAAAAGGGCCGTGGAAATTGCCGTCCACGGCCCTGTATCGGATGTTTTACTACTTACTTCTTGAAGTTGGTGGTAGCACCGCTGTCCATGGCGGTTTTACCCATCTTGTAGTAGAGGCCGTTCACCTTTACGGTGTAAGGAACGGTCATGTCAGCCCAGTCGTTGAGGGAACCCAGAACCTGATTGAAGAATTCGTTCTTCTTGGCGTATTTCGCGAGGATGGTGGGTACTGCTGCGCCGTATTCAGCGAAGTATTCGTCAGGGGTTTCTTCCAGAACTACACCTTTCTCGGTAACGAGTTCTTTCAGAGCCTGAGAGTTCAGGGAAACGTTCATTACGATCTGGTCGGCAACGGTAGCCTTCATGGATACGTTGATTACAGCCTGCAGGTGTTTGGGCAGAGCTTCGAACCAGTCTTTGTTGATGTAGATGTCACCGATGGACAGAGCCTGGTGGAGACCCTGCAGGTAGTAGTGCTTCCATACATCAGCAAGGCCGAGGAGAGCATCGTCTGCGGGGGAGATCCATTCAGCTGCATCGATAACGCCGCGCTGTGCGGAGGGAACGATTTCGGAACCGGGCATGGATACAACAGGCATTTTGATGGAGTTGAAGGTCTCAGCGGGGATTCCGGGGGGGGCCCTGAACTTCATGGTGCGGAGGTCGGCCATATCTTTAACCTGCTTGGGGAACCAACCGAAAGGTTCGGGACCCATGGGCATAGCCAGCCATGCAACGATATCGTAACCCAGTTCTTTCTGGTAGTACTGGTTCAGGAGCTGGTTACCGTCACCTTCCCAAGCCCAGGAAAGGAGGGAACGCTGGTCGAGACCTTTACCGAGACCTGCGGTGGGAGCAGCAAAGAGAAGACCTGCGGGGTGCTTGCCGGACCAGTAGTGGGTCCAGGCCTGACCGCCGTTGATGATGCCTTCGGAAACAGCGTCAATGATTTCGAATGCTTTAACGATGGCGCCGTCTGCGTAGACGTCAACTTTGATTTCGCCGTTGGAGAGAGTCTCGATGCGATCACCAAGACGTTTCATGGTCTTGAAGTACATGCTGGAACTGGGCACTGCGGTCTGCAGTTTCAGTTCATACTTGGCAGCAAAGGCAGCCTGAGCAGTCAGCAGAGTCATCAGGACTGCTACTGCGAGAAATTTAAATTTAGTCATTGCCTCATCCTACGTTTAAATAGTTACGGTTAAGAGCCTACCCCTCATTTGAGGTCCGTCACCTCGTCCGGTGTGTACAGCCGGGCGATACTGGGCTGTAGAGCAATTGCTGTGCCATGAGTGCTCGCTCACGCTTTGGCTGCGTTCTGCGCTGCATGTTAAATTATCTTATAGCCGTGTTACCTGTTCTTAACAAACGTATTGTCCGGCACAGTGAAGGGAAACAGTAAATAATGTTCAAAAGCGAAAAGATGGTTGCTGGATAACGGACATGTTTCCAGTTGTAAACGTTTGTTGCAAAATGGCAACCGGGATTCAGGCGAAGTGAAGGCACTTCTTAATATCTGCTTGAATTTCTAAGGGATACCGTATAGTCGTTGCAGAAATGCACCGGGTTGCAGAAATGCACCGGGTTGCAGAAATGCACCGGATGTTTATGTGTTTGAAATGACAAAGAAAAACCCCCGGAAAGGTGTTTTTCCGGGGGTTAACTGCTTAGAGCAGTTGCGGGTAGTGAGGTCCTTTGCGGAACTATTTAAGGCCGAGAACTCTTGCTGCGTTGTTGTACATAACGTTCTCGTAAACATCTTTTTCGAAAGGCAGGTTTGCGTACTTTTCAAGCTGTTCACGGTAGTCGATGAAGGGGTGTGCGGAAGCGTACATGAGCTTCTCGCCGATGATGGTGTTGGCTGCCTGCATGTATGCTTCTGCCTGAGGCCAGAGTTCGTATTCGGAAATTTCCATGTATACGTTTTTATTACGCTGGGTTACGATGATCGCTTCGTTGACCCAGGGGTAGCCGCCGTGACTCATGATGATTTTGAGTTCCGGGAAGTCGCGGGCTACGAAGTCGATGTAGCGGGGGGCTACGTGGTCGATGACCGCGCCGGGCACAAAGCTTGCGGTTCCGGTGGTGAAAATGATGGGGATCTCAAGTTCACAGCACTTGGCGTAAACCGGGTAGTACTTGGCATCATTGGGGTAGATCTTGGCGAGGTACGGGTCTACGGCAGCACCGCGGATGGAGTCGTTTTCAGTTACCGCCTTCTGCAGGTCGCGGATTGCGTCCATGCCTTTATGCGGATCGATGCCCCAGTAACCGATGAACTTTTCAGGTGCTTTCTGGCAGAAATCAAGCACAGCCCCGTTGCCGTTGGCCATGGATGCGTAGGTGGTTTCGCAGTCGCGGCCGGTGATTACAGCCTTGACCACGTTGTTCTCGTCCAGACCTTTGATGATGTCTTCAAAAGGTTCGGGCTTCTGCTTGTGGAATTCAATTGCTTCACAGAGATCCTTGAACATTGCGCTGTTGGCAATGCCGTTGATAACTTCGGGGGTATTGGGTCTGAATCTGAAATCGATAACGTTCATTTGGTTACTCCTTAAAAAGTATTAATGCGAAATTAAGTAACCCTCTTTGAGCAAGCATGATGCCAAGCTGAGCGGCTTGCATAAAAATTGCTAGAAAAAAGAAATGGAAGATCTATTAATATACGTAGCAGCATGGTTCATTGCCGGGGTAGTCAACCATATTGCAGGGCTGGGCGCGGCCATGGTGGCCATGCCCATGGTGGTCCCGTTCATCCCCATGAACGTGGCGGTTCCCAGCTCGACTTTGATTGTGCTCAGCCTGAATCTGCAACTGGGCTGGAATTTCAGGCAATATATCCAGTGGATCGACCTGCGTTATATTTTTCTGGGCGGGATTGTCGGTACCGTGGCCGGTGTTTATCTTATCAGCTCCCTGCCCAATGAGACCCTGAAGATGCTCATGGCGATTTTTTTGATCTGCTATGCCGTCTATGCCCTGTTTCTGGAAAAGAGCGGGCCGGGAGGGATTGATTCCCGCTGGGGACTTTTGGCCGGAACCCTTTCAACTTTTTTCGGTTCGGCCTTCGGATTCAACGGTCCTCCGCTGGGGGTATACACGGCCATGTCCGGCTGGACTGCGGACGCGGCCAAAGGCACGTTGGGTGCCTGTTTTATTTTGACCGGATTCGCCATACTTTCCGGTCAGATGGCTGCAGGCTTGCAAAATATGCAGACTCTGGCCTATTTTCTGGCTGCCGGACCTGCCGCTCTTTTCGGCGGCTGGGTGGGCATCCGCTGCTCCCGTAACTTCAGAAAAGAGACCAGCCGCAAGGTTCTGCTGGCCTTGATTTTGTTTGCAGGCAGTTCCATTCTTTATTCCTGCATTTAAGCAACAGGATTTCAATTATGAAATATGATGAAGCTTACCCCAAAAGAATTTCCCAGAAATACAAGTACGTAATTTCAAATTATCTTTGTCAGGTCTTTGATACCATGAGTGACGGGCTGTACATCTCCGATAAGGACGGGGAGACGCTGGCTGTGAACACCATGTATGAGAATCTGACCGGGCTGGAATCCCGTGATCTTCTGGGGCGTAATGTCAAGGATCTGGTCAGTGAAGGCGTTTTTGACGTGGTCCTTAACTCTGAAGTGGTTGAGACAAAGAAAAGCTCTACCACTGTGCAGGTTACCGGAAAGGGTCGCAAGGTCGTGCTCACCGCCCATCCCATTTTTGATTATGATGAAGATGTGGAGCTGGTGGTCACCTACGTGCGTGACATCGCGCTCATTTCACAGCTCAAGGATCAGGTTGCGGCTCAGCGTCAGCTTATTGATAAATATCAGCACGGCATCAACCAGAAGTCCGAGACCTTGTATCTTGCCCCGCAGAGCAAGGTCATGAAAGATCTTTTCGCGCAGGTTCACCGGGTGGCCACAACTGATGCAACGGCCCTTTATCTCGGAGAAACCGGGGTAGGTAAGGACGTGATGGCCCGTGAGATGCACGACAACAGCGGGCGCAAGAACAATTCATTTTTCAAGGTCGATTGCACCTGTATTCCTGAAAACCTGATCGAGTCGGAACTTTTCGGTTACGCGCCCGGAGCATTCTCCGGGGCTGATTCCAAAGGCAAGCTGGGGCTTTTTGAAATGGCTGATAAAGGCACCCTGTTTCTCGATGAGATCGGGGAACTGCCCATGCCCATGCAGGGCAAGCTGCTGCGCGTATTGCAGGACGGTGAAATCCAGCGGGTGGGGGCCACCAAAACCCGCAAGATTGATGTGCGGGTCATCGCCGCCACCAACCGCAATCTTGAAGAAGAAGTCAAAAACGGTAACTTCCGCAGCGACCTTTTTTACCGCTTGCAGGTTGCGGTCATCAACATTCCGCCCCTGCGCGACCGGGGAGAGGATCTGCACGCCATCATCAGGTTCTTCCTCAAGCAGTTCAATACACGCTACAAAAGGCAGGTCCGCCTTTCCGCCTACGCCGAAGAGGTCATGCTCAACTACCGCTGGCCGGGTAACATCCGTGAACTTGAAAACCTGATTCACAGTCTCGTGGTGACCTGTGACAACAACCTGATCCAGATCGAAAACCTGCCCACCGCCATGATCGAGAAAAGTGCGGTTTCCAAGGTTTCACATGGTCTTGAACTGAATATGGACGGCTACGGGGGCAAGGACCTCAAGGAAATCATGGCCGAGTTTGAAACACAGGTCCTGCTCAACGCGGTGAAGATTCACGGCTCCATCCCCAAGGCGGCCAAGGCTTTGAATGTTAACCGGACAACTGTTTTCCGGAAGCTGAAGAAGGCCGGGGTTGAGGTGGACGGGAAGTAGTTTTTTTTGTTGCATTGACAGCTTTTTCTTCTCTGCTAAGGTCTAGGCGTAAATTATACAAAATTTAAAGGCGGGACCTGCTATGGATAATGCAACGCAACAAGCATCTGAAGTGAATGCACCGACTCTGTTCGACTGGTTTGAACGTATTCAGGAAATGGGACTGGATGTCTGGCAGAACGGCATACCGGGAATCAGTCTGATCAACATCGGACAGGCTGTCGGTGTCTTCCTGTTCTTCATAATCCTGCGCCGGTTCCTGACCAAGTTCACCATGAACCGCTTGAAGAACATGCTGGAAAAGCATGAGACTCAGGGCGGAGCCAGCGTCCTTAAAGCCCTTGCAGAACCTGTCCGTTTTATTCCGGTAGTGCTGGGGCTGTTCTTTGCGGATCAATGTCTGGATCTGCCTCTGCCTGTAGAGACGTTCACCAATACCGTTGTTAAGGCTCTAATTCTATTCGTAATTTTCTGGTCTGCCTTTAATCTTGTTTCCGTGGCCACCAAAATTTTCCGTAAGCTTGAGAAGGTGTTGACCCCGTCTCTGGTGGACTGGCTGATCAAGCTGGTCAAGTTTCTTGTCATCCTTATGGGTGTGGCGAGCATTCTTGAGCTTTTCGGTATTGATATCGGGCCTATCCTCACCGGGCTGGGACTTTTCAGTGTGGCTGTCGCGCTGGGTGCCAAGGATCTTTTTCAGAATATTATTGCCGGGATTTCCATCATCGCCGAAAGCCGTTTTGACGTGGGGGACTGGATCACTGTCGATGGTAAGGTCGATGGAACAGTTGAGTTCATCGGGTTTCGTTCCACGCGGATACGCCGTTTTGATAAGGCCCCTGTTTATGTGCCGAACTCCGCCCTTTCCGACAACTGCCTGATCAATTTTTCCAAGATGACCCATCGCCGCATACTCTGGAATATCGGCGTGGAGTATCGCACTTCCACAGAACAGTTGAAGCTGATTCAGGAACGGGTCATGGAATATATTCTGGGCAGTGACGACTTCGCGCATCCTCCTGAGGTTTCAACTTTCATGCGTGTGGTCCAGTTCGGGGATTCTTCCATAGATTTTCAGCTCTACGCATTCACCAAGACCACCGATTGGCTGGCATGGCTGAAGATAAGGGAAGACCTTGCATACCGCATCAAAGATATAGTCGAAGTTGAGGCCGGGACCGGCTTCGCATTTCCCTCGCAGTCTATTTATGTGGAGACAGTGCCCGGTGTTGCTGCTGAGAATTTTGTTGTGCCGGAGAAGAAATAGGCGGCAAAAGACTATTGTTTAACAGACCCCAAAAAAATACCCCCGCAGAGACAAATCTGCGGGGGTATTTTTATAAGCAACCAGTAACTTAAAAAATGGACCCCGTAACGTTTGTTGCGGGGTCCATTTGGTATGCCGACCTTTAAGTCTGCTGGTTATGCATTCTTAAATTAAAAAAAAACTCTGCCGGGATGTTCCCGAATACAGGGAACGTGAAGGGATGGTCCGGGAACATCCCGTGGTGCTGCAGAGTGGAAAGACTAACCCGTACTTAACCGGAGATGGCGGTCAGCCAGTCTAAAATAGGAGCGGATGCGAGCCAAAGATGATTCGATTGCACTCAAATCCACAAACCACAACGCATCCGCTCCCATTAACCACGGGTTAAAAATTATTGTATTTGTCCACCAGAACCTTGATTTTGGCGAACACTTCCCCGTCAAGCTGCATGGAAGCATCAAGGGGGAAATCACGGCCCAGATTTTCGTATTTGGGCTGGCCCATGCGGTGGTATTCCAGTGCTTCGTATTCGCATTTTTCACCGGGAAGACTGGATACGAAATCGATGATATCCATGATGTCTTTTTCTGTGTCATTGAAGCCGGGAATGACGGGGGTGCGGACCCTGATTTTGACCTTGGGGAAATGTTCCCTGATCTTTTTCAGGTTTTCAAGAATCGGTTTGTTGGAAGCCCCGGTGAATTCTTTGTGCTTGGCGTCATCCATGGATTTGATGTCGTACATGAGGGTGTTCACGTAGGGCATGCAGGCTTCAATGGTATCCCAGCTGGCTGCGCCGCAGGTTTCCACAGCGGTGTTGATGTGACGGCGGCGTGCTTCGCGGAGCAGGGAAAGTGCGTAATCGTGCTGGGCGAAAGGCTCACCGCCGGAAAGGGTCATGCCTCCGCCGGAACGGGCGTAGAACATCTCATCTTCCTCAACACGTTTGAGCACTTTGTCCACGCTCTGTTCTTCACCGTATACAATGATGGCATTGCCGGGGCAGGCCTTGGCGAGATGCAGCTCATTTTTGGCAAGATCGTGATCAAGATCTATTTTTTCATCTTCGCCGAAAGTGATGGCACCGGAAGAACAGTGATCCACACAGCGGGTACATTTATCAATGCCGAGACACTTGTTGCGGTTGTAGGCCAGTTCGGGCTGGAAATTTTGTGATTCGGGGTTGGAACACCATGCGCAACGCAGAGGACAGCCCTTCAGGAATACGAGAGTCCTGATGCCGGGACCGTCGTGAACGGAATATTTCTGGACGCTGAAAACTATGCCGGTCTGCTTTTTATCAAGAAGAGAACTCATTGTGTCTGCCTTTTAGCCCGAGGTTGCCTTTACGACGGACAAGAAAATTAGAAGGAAGTGATTCAGGTGCCGGATTAACACCAGTTTTGCCAGCGCAGCTGCGAAGCCAACTAAAAGGTTTTGGGATTCTTAAACCCTTTTGCCACAAATCCGCAGGAAAGCGGATTTGGACGTTTCCTGTAAGGCAACGCCCCGAAGGGGTGAACCACAGGAAGTGGTGAATCAAAAGGGTTTGAGCCGCCGGAGGCATATTGCTTTTAAAAAAGTCGGCGGGCTGAGGAGGATCAGCCCGCCGACCGGACTCACGATGAGGCCTTAAAGGGTGTTGATTATCTTTAAGCTACTAGATGGTTTCGTGTGCGGTTCTTCTGATCAGGTCGTCCTGCAGATCCTTGGAGAGGTCGCAGAAGTATGCGGAGTAACCGGCGATACGAACGATCAGGTTGCGGTACTGCTCGGGGTTTTCCTGAGCTTTCTTCAGAGTGTCCGCGTTAACTACGTTGAACTGGATGTGCCAGAGGCGCAGGTCGCAGTAGGTGCGGATGAAGTCTACCAGCTTCTTGGTGCCTTCTTCTCCTTCCACGCACTTGGGGGTGAACTTGATGTTTACCAGACGTGCTGCACGTTCACGGTAGTTGAAGTTCTTGGTGGTGTAGTTGGAGAGCATAACCGCGGTGGGACCGTTTCTGTCTGCACCGTGGGATGCGGAGGAACCGTCGGAAAGCGGGGTGAATGCGTAGCGGCCGTTAGGAGTAGCGGATACAACCTTGCCGAAAGGTACGTGGGAAGTGAAGGGCACGTAACGAACGTCGAGGTGTACGCCGAGTTCCATCTGGTATTTCTGTGCGAAAGATACGCAGAGTTCGTCCAGTTCCTTGGCAATGGAATCCGGGTAAGGATCGTTGTTGCCGTAGCAGGGGATGTTCTGGAGCATTGCGCGAACGTCTTCGTGGCCTTCGAAGTTTGCTTTACAAGCTTCGATAACCTGTTCCATGGTCAGAACCTTGTCTTCGAAGACGAGTTTCTTGATGGCAACGAGGGAGTCAACAACAGTACCGAGGCCCATGAATTCGAAGTAACCGAGGTCGATTCCGCCGGGTACGTCGGGCTGGTGCAGGTCGGTGCAGCTTTCCATGCACAGGTCATGCATTGCGGAGCCGAAAGGTGTTGCGAAGTGGTTCTTACGCAGACGGATAACGTTGGCCTGCTGAACGAAAGCGTTCTTCAGGAAGTTATTGTGCTGTGCTTTGTAAGCATCGTAGAACTCATCCCAGGTCTTGAAGGAGCAGGGATCGCCGGTTGCGATGGAGAGCTGCTTGTCGCCGTATTTCTGCATCTTTCCGTTGTAAAGAACCATCTCAACCGCTGCTGCGAAGTTGATGTAGGGGTTACCGGAAGTGTAGGTGTCGCGGTTGGGCATTCTGATTTCTGCGCAGCCGGATACAGCGTAGTCGTAGATTTCCTCGAATTTTGCGCCTTTGGAGAGGTGCAGGGGAATTACTTCTTCATCGTTGATCAGTTTCGGGAAACCGGAACCTTCTTTGATGGTTTCAGCAACTTCAGCGAGGAAACGCTCGGGGGAACGTGCATGGATACGTGCAGCGAGGTCGGGGTAGTGATGCGGGAACTCACGCTTGGAACGCAGGAACAGGTAGGTGAGATCGTTAGTAGCATCAACGCCGTCCTTGGTCTGACCACCGACGGTAACAGCTTCCCAGTGTGCGTAGCCTTCGTTGAATGCGCCGCCCTGAGGGGAGATGTAGAGGTCGATGAACTGAGCCATGCCTACGTACATGCACTCGATGAATTCGATAGCCTTGTCTTCGTCAAGGATACCTGCTTCAACGTCCTGCTCGTAGTAGGGGTAGAGGTACTGGTCCATGCGGCCGTTGGAGATGATGGTACCGGTCTTCTGCTCAAGACGGGAGAACATCTGGGTGAACCACTGGGACTGTACTGCTTCGTGAAAGTTGGTAGCAGGCTGTTCGGGAACCTTGCGGCAAACAGCAGCCATGGTTTCCAGTTCAGCTTTGCGGGTAGGATCTTTCTCTTCTTTAGCTTTTGCTTCAGCGAGATCAGCGTGGCGGTTGGCCCAGAGGACAACAGCGTCGCAGATCATTACGATAGCTTCGAGGAAAGGAATTTCCTTGGTGTTGGCTTTGGGGGAGAAAGTATCGATGTTGTCGAGTCTTTCCTGTGCTTCAGCACGGATGCCGCCGAAACCACGCTTGAGGATCTTTTCGAAATCGTGAACCCATTGCAGGGAGGAGCGGAAGGAAGAAGTTTCGTTGACGATGAAGCGGGAGATCAGACCTTCAGGATCATCGTAGGTCAGGGTGTGTACTTCTTCGGGCAGAGCCTGGTTCAGAGCTTCGTGGTAGGTCTTGCCTTTCCAGAAAGGAGCGATTTCTTCGATAACGGTCTTAGCGTCTTCTTCAGTAATGGAGAAGGGAGAACCGGAACGCTTGGGCAGTTCTTCAACAGCCATGTCGAGGAAGTCACCGTCCAGTTCGGGGTAGAGGATACCGTAACGACCGGGGTAGCCGGCGCGGCCGCAGAGGAGGTTGTCATCATCAATGTATACAGTGATGTTTTCAGCAACGTTCTTCATTGCTTTAGCCCAGCGCAGGATCAGGGGCTGGCCTTCGGTCTGTTCCATGGACTTGGTGAAGTAAAGAGCACGCTCTACATCAATTGCGGGCTTCTGGTTCTCGATGGTGTCGAGGATTTTGAAAACACGCTTGTGTGTCTCGCGGTAAGGGTTGGTTTTACCTGCGATTTTATCTTCGAGCATCTGCTCATGAGGTGAACGACAACATTCCATTTGGATTCTCCTTCTATGTTTACTGTGGAAAAATTTTGACCACAATTGTGGGCGAATTACTTTTCCCTTGAGCATGGAGTGTGCCAAAATCGACACCCTAGGTAAGTGTTTGTAAATATTGTATTTTTATGGAGGCGTGTTTTTGAGGTCGATCTGAGGGGAAAATGGGTTGCGTTGCAATTCGGAAACAGAATGGAGTCAAACCCGGTTTATTCAAGTAAAACGGGGAGTAATTACTTTGTGCAGTTTTGCAACGGCATTTGGGTGGTTGTTGTTTTGCAACCGGGGCATGCCCGTTGTGAAATTGTCGGAATTAATCCCTATTGAATTATGAAATCTTGACCATCTGTCATACAAGACTTACATGTATGACAAGGAGGATACTCAAATGTTATCCGTAAGATTACCTGAAGAAATTGAACAGAAGTTGACTCAGCTTGCTGAAAAGACCGGGCGCACCAAGTCTTATTACGCTAAGAAAGCGATTATAAGTTTTCTTGAAGATAAAGAAGATCACCTGCTTGCAGTTCAGGCATATGAAGAACATCTGGAGAGCGGCAAGAAAACATTTACCAGCGCAGAAGTGAGAAAAGACCTTGGCTTGGAAGGTTGAATATACCGCACGGGCCAAGAAGAGCTTACGTAAGCTGGATAAACAAACAGCCCTGCGCATTGTTGATTACATGGACAACCTGCCGGAGAATCCTAGAGATCAGGGGAAAGGGCTGGTCGGTAACCTTGCAGGATATTGGCGTTACCGGGTTGGAAATTACCGGGTGTTGACAAAACTTGAAGACGAAAAGTTGCTTGTTCTTGTTGTTGAAGCCGGACACCGGCGTAATATATACGGTGGACATTAAAAATCCCCCCGCAAGGGAGTTTGCAGGGGGATTCGCAGCGAAAGGGGTACTTCGCTAAAGGGTATGGTGATGGAGCTCTTTACGCACTGAGCGCAGTGAGTACAACTTCCTTGTTTTCATTGAAAACAAGGGAAAAATCTTTGCCGTATTTGGTGAGGAAGTCTTCTTCGGCGATGAAAGGAACATCACTTACTTCAACCTGCACGTCTTCGTCTTCATCCGCTTCGTCAATGCCCAGACCGAGCACTATTTTAGCGTGTCAGCCGCCGCCTACCTTATATTCACGGAGGCGTACACAGGACTCTTCATCTTCGTCTTCAAGCATGTCCCGGAGCTTTTCAAGCATCTCTTCGGGAACGGTAACGTTAAACATATTCTCTCTCCATTAATGGTTTCGGTTATATCAAAGCGGTCTGTTCCGCTGTTGATTCATTTATATATGGTCCGGTCTTTTGCTCATCAGAAAGTCCAGCAGATGCCGGATTAAGGAGCAGTCCGGTGCAGATCGCAGCTGCGGACTGCACATAAGTCAGGCAGACGCCTTTTGATTCTGAATCGGGGTCCCGGTCCCGGCTCAAGGTCCGGCAGCAGACACTGCCGTGTTCTGCAAGAAAGCGGTCGTGCAGTTCTTTGCAAAGGGAGCGCACCTGATCCTCGTCAGCGGGGAGTGGTCTTTTGCCGAGGATCAGGGACAAACCCATGACCGCGCCGGACAGCGCGCCGCAGACACAGCCCGCGTCACCGATGCCGCCGCAGAAACCTTTACTCAGCGCAACAGCCGTTTCTTTGCTCAAGCCGCCATGGAACTGGCGGTTGATGACCCAGAGCACAGCTTCGGAGCAGCACATGGCATCGCTGCCGTATAGTTCCTTTGCTTCGCGTCCGCCGGCTTCGCAGATCAGCTTTTCAGTCAGTGAGCAGTTCATTTTATTGCGCCGTTAAAAAATATTTAGATGATCTCGGTTTTCAGGCCGTGGTCAGCGAAACGTTTGAAAACTTCATCCAGCTGCTGTGGGGTGTATTCGCGGTCCATTTTGTATTCCCAGCCAAGGGCGGCGTATTTGTTGCGTCCGAAAGCATGGCAGGGCATGACTTCCACCTTGTCGTGTCCGTATCCCTTCAGGAACTTTGCCATGGCCGCGATGTTTTCTTCGGAATCGTTCATATCCGGCATGAGCGGCATGCGCACCCGTACTTCCTTGTTGGAAGAAAGGGCCGCGCCCAAGTTGCGCAGGATGATTTTGTTATCCACCCCGGTCAGTTTTTTATGCTCTTCCGGGTTCATGTGTTTACAGTCAAAGAGGAACAGGTCCGCAAGTTCGATGGTCCTGTCGAAACGTTCTTCCGGGCAGTAGCCGCAGGTATCAACTGTTACGTGGATGCCTTCATTCACCGCAGCCTCGACCATATCAAGGAAGAACTGCCCGCCGGAGGTAGGTTCGCCGCCGCCGAAGGTCACCCCGCCGCCGGAGTTATCGTAGAAGAGCGAATCCTTGCGCACTTCTTTCATGACTTCCTCAACGGTCATGGTCCTGCCGGAAATTTCACGGGCTTTACCTGCGCATTTTTCAGTACATGTTCCGCAGCTGGTGCATTTGTCGCTGTCGCAGCCGAACTTGCCGTCAATCTCGATAACGGCATCGCTGGGACAGACTTCGGAGCAGGTTCCGCATGCGGTGCACAGCTCAGTAAAGCACATCAGCTGCGGTTTGACCTGCTGCGATTCCGGGTTGCTGCACCACAAGCAGGTTAGCGGGCAGCCTTTTAAAAATACAGTTGTACGCAGGCCCGGACCGTCATGGAGCGACATACGCTGAATATTATAAATCATGCCTTGTGACATAGTAGCTCCGAGAGAGGGGAGAGCGCGAAGCGCTCTCCCCTTTTATTATTTAATTAGCAACGACCTGCGTCGTATTCGGTGCGTTTGATGATTTCGTTCTGCACGCCGCAGTCGAGGCGGGTGAAGTAGGCACTGAAGCCTGCCACGCGTACGATAAGGTCGGAGTAATCCTGCGGGTTCTGCTGCGCATCCTTGAGGGTATCGGAGCTTACGCAGTTGAACTGGATGTGAGATCCGCCGAAATCGCAGTAGGTCTTGATCAGGGAGATCAGGGTTTTCGCGCCCTGCGGACCTTCCAGTACGGAGGGGGAGAACTTCACGTTGAAGTGGTTCGCGCCGTAACGGACGGTATCGATTGCTTCAGCACCGGATTTGATCAGTGCGGTGATGCCTTCCTTGTCGGTACCGGGCATTGCGGAAACACTGCCGTCGGTGAGGGCCACGCCTGCTTTACGACCGTTGGGCAGTGCGCCCATCATGCCGCCGAAGTAGTTGTGGTAGGAAAGGGAGTATGCATCAAGCGGGGTACGCTGTCCGAAGCAGTCCGGACCCTGAGAGTGGTGGATTTCATCCACATCGCGGTAGAAACGCTGAACGATTTCCTGAACTTCTTCCACATCGTTGCCGTGCTTGGGTGCGTCAAAGCACATCTGGCGCAGTTCTTCGTAACCTTCGAAGTTGGCCTTGAGTGCTTCAAGCAGCTCTTCCATGGTTACAGCCTTGGTATCGTATACAAGGTGCTTGATGGCGAGGATGGAGTTGGCGGCATCGATACCTGCAGTCATGATCGGGTTGACCTGCGGGTAGCGGGTTCCGCCTGCTTCCTCGCACATGCCCTTTTCAATGCAGCCGTCGTACATGGCGGAGCGGAATACGCTCGGTACAACCTGCAGGCGGGCCATCTGGCTGAGATCGGAGTGGGCGCGGGAAATGCGGAACAGGTTGTCCAGCTGTCCTTTTACTGCTTCGTAAAGGTCTTCGAAGGTTTCGAAAGTGATGGGATCTCCGGTTTCTGCGCCGACCTTTTTCTTGGTTACCGGGCATTTACCGTTGTTAAGCACCAGTTCCACAACTTTTGCGAGGCAGGGCTGGTCTTCCTGAGTGATGAAACTTCCTTTGCCGCAGACACCGGTGGATACGCAGCCGTAGTTACCGCAGTTACGGGCATCTTCAAGGGTGATGCCGTCGGGGTACTGCGCAAAACGGGCGAGGGTGCGCTGGATAACTGCGTTGTTGTTCAAAATCTGGGGCTGGCCGGAACCGCCGCGGATGCACTCAACAACTTTCTGCATGTAGGATTCTTTGAGCTTCGGATGGTAAAGCAGGGTCAGGGTGGGCTGGATGCTCTTCATCTGAATCTGGGTTTCGAGCATGAGCTCTTCCAGTTCGGTGGAAGCATCACGGCCGTCTTTATCCACACCGCCGATGGTCATGGACTGCCCGGTGTGTCCGGAAAGGGTCAGCGCGTAGGAGTTGCCCTGATATTCGCCCAGTTCGAGGTGACGAATCCACTGGAACTTGAGCATGGTCAGAACCTGCTCGCGGGTCAGGTTGCCTTCGTCAATGTCTTTTTTGAAGAAGGGGTACATGTACTGGCCGTAGCGACCGGGGGAAACTGCGCAGGCCATCTGCTCGGTTGCCACGCAGAGGTGGGTGAACCAGAAAGACTGGATAGCTTCGCGGAAGTTGCGGGCCGGGTGTTCGGGAACGCGGCGGCAGATTTCTGCGATTTCCAGCAGTTCCGCTTTTACTTTAGGATCGGATTCTTCAGCCGCGGTCTTTTCAGCCAGATCAGCGTAGCGGTGGGAGTGCTTGATTACCGCGTCAAAGGTGATCAGCATGGAGCGGTAAAGGTCGATCTTGTCGCGGTTGGCAAGGGTGTTCTGGGTTTCGGTGAGGCGGGTGCGCACTTCTTCCATAAGGTGGCGGATACCTTTGTTCAGCACCATGCCGTAATCAGCGATACCGGAACCGGAAGCAACGGAAACGTTTTCGTAGTACATGCCTGCTTTGGCGTACTTCTTCGCGCTTTCACCGTACTTTTCCTTGTACATCTTGTTGTTCTGGTCGATGGCGGTGCGGCCTTTCCAGAGCTTGTAGGTCTTTTCGAGCAGTTCCTGAGTCTCGGCGGGGATTTTCATTTCGCCGAGGGAGGCCATTTTGGCCATCTGCATTTCTTCTTTGATCCAGGAGACGTTCCATTCGGGGTAGGCGTAAACACCGGCACGCACACCTGTAAGGGTACCTACAATGGGGTTGCCGTCGAGAAAGATTTTTTTCTGGGTTAGTACACGTTCCAGAACTTTGGCGCGGACATATACTACAGGTTCACCCTGATGTTTTTCATATACTTCGTTCAGGAACTTCAGACGCTCGGGGTCCATGACCTGCGGAGCGTTCATGAGGTAATCCTTGAGTTCCTTGACGCGGTCTTCAGCTGTATCCCAGTTGATGCCGTATCCTTCGGCAGTTCTGGTTTCTTCTTTTGCAGACAGGGTAGTATTCATTTCCATCTCCTGTGATTGTGCTATTGTTTTTGGTCTTTTAGGTAGATTGAAAGTTTGATTCGTTCGCTTGTTAAATCCGTCACTAGCACGGGCTGTGCCAGAGACGGTTTTGTGGGCAAAAAATTACTATAAGCTTTTGAAATAGAAGTGTTTAAAAGCGCACAAGCGGCGTTGATAGTGTGAAGGGGGTGGAAAAGCAAAAAGAAAGAAATTTTTCTTTTTTGATTAAAATTTTTATTTGCCAAAAAATATTTTTTTATTTATCGACCCCATCAGCAACCGGAGGTTCAAACCGGTTTTGAGCCGTTCCGGGGAAAGAGAGAGGTTGTGAAAAATGTATTTTAGCAGGGAAAAGTTTCGTAATGTCAGCCGCCGCAGTGTGCTGACCCCGGAGATGCTTGCCATCTGGGATGATCTGGGACTGGGAGTGGCGGTGGTGGATAGTGAAGGGTATTGCGAGTACATGAACCCCATCCAGCGCAAGGCGGACGGGTTTTCACGCATCCATGTGGAAGGGCAGCACATCACCAAGCTCTACGTGCCTCACGAGCTGGATTGCATTCCCACAGTCGAATGTCTGCGTAAAAATGAGCCGATTCTGAAGAAAAGCTACCTTTACAAGACCACCAACAACTATCTTGCCGGGACTGTTTCCGACTTTTTCCCGCTTTACGATCAGGGTCGTAAGGATGGGGTAATCACCTTCACCCTCTGGACCGGATCAGTGCCTCTTGGTGATTCCAAGAAGCGGTCCCGCAAGTCCGCAGCCCGCGATAAAAACTATTCATATTACACCTTTGATTCCCTCGTGGGCGAGGATGATTCCCTGCGCGAGGTGCTGGCCGAGGCCCGCACTGCGGCCAGGTCTTCTTCGCACGTCATGATCTGGGGCGAGAGCGGTACCGGTAAGGAAGTATTCGCGCAGGCCATCCATATGGAAAGCGAGCGCAGGGAAAAGCCTTTTATTGCCGAGAACTGCGCGGCTATCCCGGAGAACCTGCTTGAAGCCATTCTTTTCGGTACCTCCAAAGGGGCCTACACCGATGCCCCGGATAAGCCCGGTCTGTTTGAGGAAGCGGACGGCGGAACCCTGCTGCTGGATGAACTTAACTCCATGCCGCTTGGTTTGCAGGCCAAGCTGCTACGCGTGTTGCAGGAGAAGCGGGTCCGCAGGCTCGGTTCGCAAAAGGAAATTCCCGTGGACGTACGGGTGATCAGCATCCTCAACGAAGCTCCGCTTAATGCCGTAAGTTATGGCATCCTGCGCAGTGACCTGTTTTACCGTCTGGCGGTGGTGGGCTTAGCCATTCCGCCGCTGCGTGAGCGCAAGAAAGACCTGACCGTGCTCATTCGTTCATTCATTGCCTGTTCGGAACAGACCAGTTCACCCGGACTCATCGGGGTGGAACCGGATGTTCTTCAGATGTTCCTCGATTACGATTGGCCGGGTAACGTGCGCGAGTTGCTCCACGTTATCGAGGGCAGCCTTGCCCTGCTTGGCGAACGGTATTCTATCGGGGTGGAGAATCTGCCCCGTCATTTCCGCGAAGCCTGCGAAAATTCTTACATGCCTACACCTCTAAGTGCTGAAACGGCCGCGCCGCAGGCTGAAGAGTCCATGCTCGGCAAGAATTTCTTTGATTACAGCCTGATCAAGCGCAACAGCGTGGTTCCGCTTAAAAGCTGCGTGCAGCAGTACGAAATTGAATGCATCAAGAACGTACTCAAAGTAACGGGCGGCAATGTGGCCAAGGCCGCCCGTATTATGCAGATTACCGGGGCCGGTTTGCGCTATAAAATTCAGCAATTAGGAATTGGAGAAGATTTTTAACAAGCTTCGCATTTAGCTTCTTAAGACGGTCTTCGAATAAAAAGACGGCGAAGCCTTAATAAAAGGTTTTGGGAGAGTCCAGAGAACCCTTTTGCAAAAGGGTTCTCTGGCCCCCGGAGGGAGAATCTCTTAATAAAAAGCGCGATAGCGCATCAAATTAAAGGAATGATCTGACCAGACAGACGACTCCAGCCAGTGCGATTACGGTCATGAGCACTTTGCGGAATAAATCCTGATTGATGTGCTTGATTACCGGAAAGGATAGCAGGGTCCCGATGAGTGTAGCCGGTGCTCCGTAGATGGCGTAGTCGATTACCGTGGGGGTGATCAGCCCGGCACTGCCCTGCAGGATGCAGGTGAAAGTGGCCCGGATAACAAAAAAGACCCCGAGGGTGCCGAGGAATACGCGCGGTGCCCAGCCTACATAGAGACCGTAGGCCCCGATGGGCGGTCCGTCGAATGAGATAGCCGTGCCGAGCAGGCTGGCTCCGAATCCGGCGGCACTGCCCCGTGACCATGATTCCGGGTGAGTTTTTTTGACTTTGAAGGTGAGCTGCCAGTACACGTAATAGATGAGCAGCGCACCGACCGCTCCCTGTAGGATGGTGCTGGAAACAAAGGTCAGGATGTACAGCCCGGCAAAAGCTCCGGGTACGGAGCCGACCAGCAGCGGCTTAAGTGCGGACCAGCGGCAGTGCCGGAAATGCATGGCCGCGATGCTGCCGTCCATGATGACGTTAAGCAGGCAGGCAAGGGGAACCAACTCCTGCATGGGAATGAACATTGCCGCTGCCGGAACAGCGACCATGGCCCCGCCGATACCGCTGACCCCGGATACAAATCCGCCGATCAGCCAGAGCAGGAAAACAAGGGTGTGTGGTGAATCGAACATGAAATTTTACTTTGTTGGTTTGGATAGTGATTCTTCGCAATGGGTGAGGGACTCGTAACCCAGCTTGCGCATGAGGATTTCGTATCTTTCACGCACGAGGTTGCCGTGTTTTTGCTGCACGGAGCGGGCGTAATTCAGATAGATGTCCAGAGTTCCGGAGGAGTAGGTTTGTAATTCACTGCCAAGGTAGATGCAGAAGGACTGGTGTCCGTCAGGATGCACGGCGCGGGGGAACTGGGCGGCTACTTCCTTGCGCCATTCGCTTTCCAGCTGGACGATGGCGGCAATGGCCGGGGAATCGTTCTGTACCGGGATGAGTCCTTCCATGAGCGCGTATTTTTCGGTCATGAGATTGCGCTTGTCGGCCACTGCTTTTTCAAGGTCGGCGAGGTAGGATTCAAGGTAATCGTCCGGCATTACTCCGTGGGTCATGTTGCGCATGATGCGGAAAGAATCCGGGTGCTCCTGACAGGCAGCGGTGCCGCCGCGGTTCTTCACTGCAAGGAACATGTCCAGTTCCAGTGCGATGATATTTTCTATGATTTGTATACGTTTATCTTCGGCCATTGGGGGCTCCTTTATGAAAAAAGTAACATGCTTTCGGTTTGCAAAGGGGGTGCCTTTTCAGGGAATTCAGCTGCTGAAATTGTATGTTTTTCAGTATCATCTTGAATTGATTGCTGAAGTCAAGGTTTTAGGTCCGGCGGGTGAGTAATCGGCCGCTTTGGGAGTGAGTAAATGCAAAACAAAGAAAATTTTTTAAAAAGATAAAAAACTTTCGAAAAAGAAAAATATTTTAAAACACATTTATTGACGTTGTTGATGGTTTTAAAAATTTTACCAGTTATTTCTGGCTATTATATTGATGGTGAAGAAATTCACGAATTGGCACTCTGTTTGCTTAAAACAGGCGGCGGCTGGTGGTAGAGCCGCTGATTCAGGTAGGATTGAAAGTTTATGAATGTTTGTTCGCTCTTTGCAAAGGAGAGGAGGGCCATGCCGCATAAAGCGGGAGCATGGCGCTATGTGTGCGGCAGGTTCGCAATCCGCACACACAGCAGGCGGTTGCTTTAGGTTAGAGGAGGAGCAGCTGCCGGGGTTGGGCACTTTTCGGGGTGTCTGCCGCGAACTCATAAAAACAAAGAGATAATCTGATGTCACAAGAAAAACTGGAATTAGAAAAATCAATGTCGCCCGCGCAGGTCTGGGCACTGGCGCTGGGGTCAATTGTAGGCTGGGGGTGCTTTGTTCTCCCCGGTGATATGTTTCTTCCGCAGGCCGGTATCATGGGTACCCTGATCGGCTTCGGTGTCGGCGCATTTCTGATTTGCTTTGTAGCGGTCTGCTACAGCTATATGATCAAGTACGCCCCTGTTGCAGGCGGCGCGTTTGCATATGCTTATGTCGGCTTTGGACCCACTGCGGCTTTTGTCTGCGGGTGGGCACTCGTGCTTGGGTACATAGCCATCATCGGCATCGACGTTGCCGCACTGGCGTTGATATTCCGTTTCCTTTTTCCGGGGGTCTTTGAATTCGGACCGCTGTACTCCATAGCCGGGTGGCAGGTTTATACAGGTGAAGTAATTCTCATGACCGCGGCAACCCTGCTTTTCGGCTGGATGAACTATCGCGGCAATAGCTTTGCAGGTAAATTGCAGGTTATGCTGGCCTTCCTGCTGACTATCGGTATCGTGGCTCTGTTCACCGGTTCCGCTTCCCTTGAAACCGCGCAACTCGGCAACCTCGCACCCCTGTTTGCAGAGCACCGTTCCGAGCTTTCCTGCGTACTGATCATTTTCGCTATCTCCCCCTTTCTCTTTGTGGGCTTTGATACTGTGCCGCAGGCCGCAGAGGAATTCACCTTTGAGCCGGCCCGTGCACGCAACATCATGATCATCGCCATTCTGTGCGGTGTTGTTCTTTATTCTCTGGTTACTCTGGCCGTAGGTATTGCTATCCCCGTTCCTGAAATGCTGGCTAAAATGGACGCCATGCGCGCCACCGGCGGAACCGCATGGGCCACAGGCGAAGTAGCGGCCATGGCTTTCGGTAAGCTGGGCGCAGTTGTTCTGGCCTGCGCGGTTATGGGCGCGGTCTGCACCGGGATCAACGGTTTTTACATCGCCACCTCCCGTCTGCTGCTGAGCATGGCTCGCGGTCGCATTCTGCCTGCATGGTTCGGTGATATCCATCCCAAATACCGCACACCTCACAAAGCCCTGCTCTTCACCATGGCTATCGTCCTGCTGACCCCCTTTGCCGGACGTTCCGTTGTGGTCTGGATTGTGGACATGAGTTCCGTGGGTACCGGTATCGGGTATCTATTCTCCTGCCTTGCAGCACGCCGTGTTCTGATGGGGTCCGAGGGCGTTTCCGACCGTCTGGTCAAGCAGTTCTGCTGCGTGATGGGTATTCTGGCTTCCGTGCTTTCCATCGTGCTGCTGCTTATTCCCGGCTCCCCGGCATACATCAGTGAGGCTTCCCGCTGGTGCATGGTTACCTGGGTAGTCATGGGTGTGTTCTTCTATTTCTCCAGCAGGGGTGAATGGGCGAACCTTCCTGAAGCTGTCGTGCGCAAGAGTATTCTGGGCCGTGAAGATATTCCTGTTTTCTTCAAGAGCAAAGAAGCTCAGGCACAGCCCCAGACTGCTTCCGAGTAGTTAATAAATTCCCGGCAGGAATCGCTTTCTGCCAAATGAACATATATCCCCGTCAGCAATGCTGGCGGGGATTTGTTGTTTTGTGTAAAAAGCTCCCCATGACACCTGCAATAAATATAGCCAAGAAAAAGAAGATACAGTTCAAGGTCCATGAATACGAGCATGATCCGTCCGCCGAGGCTTACGGCAAGGAAGCAGCGGAAAAACTGGGCGTTGCCCCGGAGCGCGTTTTCAAGACTCTGGTCGCCGGAAGCGGAAAAGACCTGTTCGTAGTCGTGGTTCCGGTCATGAAAATGCTGGACCTCAAGGCTCTCGCCAAGGCCGTGAAGGTCAAAAAGATCGCTATGGCTGACGTAAAGCTCGTGGAACGTACCACCGGATACGTGGTCGGCGGGGTCAGCCCGCTGGGGCAGAAGAAGCTTTTGCCCACGGTCATTGATATTTCCGCAGAAGAATTCGAGACTATCTATGTCAGCGGCGGCAAGCGCGGGCTGGATATTGAGCTCAGCCCGCAGGATTTAGCGGGATTGCTGCATGGGAGTTTTGCCGGGATAGCACGATAAAAGTCTTAGTTTGAATCTATTGAGAAACTGGCCCGTTCGATTGATGTCGAGCGGGTTTTTCTTTTGTGCAGCGGTGAGATGTATTTCGTCTGACAGATAGTTTGACATTCAAACTAATCTGAAGATATGTAGTTTGAAACAAGTTTAATTTGATATTCAAACTATACGGAGTTCAAAATGGATTTTGATTCAATATTTCTGGTGGCAATGCAATCCAGCCTGTTTCTGGGCCTTATTCACGGGATCAATCCCTGCGGGCATTCGTGGCTGGTGCTGGCACCCTTTGTTTATGGTGAAAAAGACGGAAAGCGGGTTTTCTCCCTTACTGCTGCCTTTGCTTCCGGCACAGCACTGGCCTGTCTGATTCTCGGATTGACTCTCGGGTCCATTTCCCTGACCATTCCCGAATCTTTGACCCATATTGTGGATCTGGTGACAATCGGTATTTTGGTCTTGCTGGGCGGCATTCTATTGATTAAGCCAGAAATCCTGCACAGTCATGACCACGACCACGACCACGACCACGACCATGATCATGTTCACGACCACCAGCATCATGATCACCACCACGGCCACGGGTGTTCGTGCTCCGGCCATGGGGTGAGCGCATTGGGCAGTGTGACAGCATGGGGCTTGTTTTCCATTGGATTTGTGAACATGATTGTGCCTTGCCCCACAGTGGCGATCATGTATAAATATGCCCTTGATTCCGGCAGCGTCTTCAAGGGAACTGCTGTTTTCGCCAGCTATGCGCTGGGTACGGCCATTGCCCTTGCGGCAGTGATCTATGCCATTTACCGGGCGGCATCTTTTGTGCGCACCCTTGAACAGGATTGGGTGGAGCCGCTGGTTATGCGTACCGCCGGGCTGATGACCATCGGTTTTGCGTTCTACAGTTATACAACTATATAAATATACGAGGTGGATGTGCTCAATAAGCTCAATCATGCGGTGATTGAATTTTATGAAAAGCTTTCTTCGTGGGAGCATGATGTTGTGCGTGAAAAGGGACTAACTCTACCTCAGATGCATACTCTTGAAGTCTTGGGCATTCATAGCGATATGCGTATGAAAGAGTTGGCCCAGTGCATGGGCATCACCACCGGAACCCTGACCGTGCTGGTGGACCGTCTTGAAGACAAAGGATTCGTCTGCCGCAAGCCGCACCAGACCGACCGCCGTTCCATCCTCGTGGAGCTCACTGAAACCGGGCAGGAAATGTACCAAGAGCATGATCGTCTGCACCTGCGCTTAACTGAAGAGTTGACCGCAGAATTTTCAGATGAGGAACGTGCTGCCTTACTGTCCTTTTTTGAAAAGATGAATGGGATGTTTTAATTTACGAACATTTTTAGAACATCTGTGGAAAACTTTTGTTCAAAAACAAAGCTCCCTGTAATTTTCCAAAATTACAGGGAGTTTTGTCTTTTTGAAGGTGGCGATAAATATGCCTGAATTAAAAAATACCCGTATAATTATTTTAATGCTGTTTTTTGATTGAAAAGAATTCTCATTTTCATTACTTCACATGAAGTCGCAATAGGTGCGTCAATTGTATTTTTTACATGAAAACAGGAATCATTTTCAAAAAACGAAACGAGCTATGAAATATACATATAAATTATCGCATAAAATTGTAGTCGGGATGCTGCTGTTTCTCTTGTGTGCACTGTGTCTGGGAGCTCTTTCCATATTCACTCTGCAAAGGCTGACCGGACAGATGGAAATTCGTAATAGTCTGGATGAAATAATAAGCATGGGTGCTGAGGCGCAAGCTGTGGCCATGGACTGGCTGGTCCACCGCGAAGAACTTTCCATGAGTAAAGAAGGGAATGGCGGAGCAGCGTTGCTTGACACATATAATGATAAAGTACGTTCTATGAACGCTGATCTTGATGCGGCTATGACTTCTATTGCTGATAAGCGTGCACGTGTTTCGCTTGTAGATCTCAAAGAGTCTTTTAATTCATTTGATCGCAGTTTCAGCCTGTTTCAGGTGCAGTTCAATGAAGGGGTGGGGCAGGTTAAGCGGCTGCGCGAAATTTCCGTAGATATTCTTGGGCAGGCACTTTCCCTGCAGAAGAGTATAGAGCGCAGTGCCAGAAAACAGGCCGGGAAGAATGCGGCACTTCAGGAACAGGCCCAAGCCCTGCAGGGACGTGATCTTGGCACTCTTCTTCAGGATATGTCCGGCTCTATTGACGGACTGAATGAACTGGCAGCCAAACGTCAGGTTTCAGCCATCCTGCTAAACAAGCCTCTCGGTTTTCAGGAAATGGCCAAGGATTTCATCCTTTATAAAGATGCGGCCAGCGGGTCCGGGCTTATTGTTGATATTGAGAAACTCATGGGGATTGATCCGGATTCATCCATGGGTGCATCCTATCCGCAGTTCGCCCCCTTGTTCACAAAGGGGCGTGAGGCAAAATTGTTTAATAAGATTGTGGATTTGACCGGGGAATATCTTGAAGTCTTCAAGTCCTATTACAGCCTCAGCCTGAAAATGAATAAATCCATGCAGGCCATGGATACGGCTCGTGCGGCATTGATCGGACTTGAGCACTCCATCCGTTCGGCGCAGGTGGAAAGCTACAATGACATGCAGCAGCGGGCCGTATATTTAGTCAGCGGTTTGAGTGCGCTGGCTGCGTTGATCGGAATCGGTTTGATTCTTGTCAGCCGCAGGGTCATCATTCTTCCTCTGCGCAGAATTATCGGTGATATGGCCCGCACCAGCCGCGAGATAGGCCAGGGTACTGCCGACTTGTCCTTCCGGGTTAAGCAGGAGGGTAATGGTGAATTGGGGGATCTGGCTGATTCATTCAACAGTCTGATGCATGTGATTGAGATAGACCGGGAAAAGGTGGAGAGGGCCACTGCTGCTGCCGAGCGTGAGGCGGAGGCGGCCCGGGAAGCCTTGCAAGGCTTGAGCGAAGCCCAGAAGGAAGCGGAGAATGCTCGCAGGCAGGGCGTGCTGGATGTGGTCCGCAATCTGGAGCAGATTGTCAGCGGTCTTTCTGTGGCGTCGGATGAAATCAGCAATCATGTTGCTGATTCCAGCAGAAGGGCGCGGGAACAGCAATCCAGCCTTTCCGAATCCACTTCCGCCCTTGATCAGATGACCTGCTCCATTCAGGGCGTGGCCCGCAGTTGTTCAGACGCTGTGGTCGGGGCCGGGGAAGCAATGGACACCGCCAACCGGGGCGCGGAAATGACCGGGGAAGCCATCAGTTCCATATTCAGTGTCAAGGAACAGAGTGAGCAGCTCAAGGATAGTCTTAACCAGATGAATGTCCGGGTCGAGGATATCGGACGGATCATGTCCGTGGTCAGCGATATTGCAGACCAGACCAATCTGCTGGCCCTGAACGCGGCAATTGAGGCTGCGCGAGCCGGGGATGCCGGACGCGGTTTTGCCGTGGTGGCTGATGAAGTTCGCAAGCTGGCCGAGAAGACCATGGACGCCACCAAGGATGTGAGCCTTGTTGTTGAAGCCATTCAGGAAAGTTCCCATGCCAATGTGCAGTCCATGGAGCAAGCAGCCAAATCCGTATTGGACAGTACCCGTCTGGCTGAACAGGCCGGGGAGGCTCTGGAGGAGATAGTCAGCCTTGTGAACGGTGTTACAGGACAGGTCCAGAATATTTCTGCTGCAGCTGAAGAACAGTCCGTATCTTCGGACCAAATTAACTCGTCGTCCAAAAATATTAATCAAATGGCGGAGCTGACTACCCAGTCCATGGAAAAGTCCAATGATTCGGCAAAGGATCTTTCCATTCTGGCAATGGAATTGCGTTCATTGATTGATGGATTGCGGGAGGAATGCCGAACGGTTTAGGCTCGCAATCAGGTTTTAGTTGCTGTTACAGCCATGCGAAAAAATATTTCAGCCGGGCAATTTTGTCCGGCTGAATTTTTGTGAAAAAGGTCAGGATATTTTCCCTCTAAATCAACCTCTTAAATGGTTTTGAACATGTAAAGAACAACTGTGGAAAACTATTGTTCTACACTGATTATGCCAAGCCCCCCAAGGGCTGAGAGGGTGTCCATTAAGAAAAAGTCTAGAGAGTCTTGACCGCAGTCTTAAGTCTGGTAGACTGTTCTCAGTCGTCAGCACTTCAGGAGTCCGTTGCTGCTTTCTGAGCAATTTGTGAACGGACACGACGGGAACCCGGTTTGAATCCGGGGCGGTCCTGCCGCTGTGAGGGAAGCATTCTGTGCATTATCCCCGAGCCAGCAACCCGGCCTGAGGTAGAATCAAACTGACCGGAAACCTTGTTTCTGACATTTTTCCGGTTTCAAAAGTCCTGCGGGATGCGCCTACCGGGCCTCCTGCGCCAATTGCCACACCACCATGAGACACGGCTGGGCCGTGGGCTTGCAATCTGGGGAGGTTGCATCCTTTTCTGCGTCCTTTTTCCGGCGTGGCGGTGATGTGTGCGGACAAAATTTTAACAGGTAGTTTAATGCCCAAACAAATTCTCAAACGTGACGGATGTCTCGAATCCTGGTCTACAGACCGTATTTCTGAAGCGATTTTTAAAGCCCTCAAAGCCAGCGGCATCAAAGATCCCCTGCTGAGTAAACGTCTCGGCCGCAAGGTTGAGCATAAGCTTGCCGAAGTGGATGTTCCCGAACAGGAAATGGTTCAGGATATGGTCCAGCTGGTACTCATGGAGAACCGTCTCTACTCTGTTGCCGAACGCTACATCATCTACCGTGAAAAACGCCGCGAACTGCGCCGTCAGGATGAAACCTACCTCGATATCG
The DNA here is from genome assembly GCF_010470675.1 of Desulfovibrio sp. JC010. Classification (NCBI taxonomy): domain Bacteria; kingdom Pseudomonadati; phylum Thermodesulfobacteriota; class Desulfovibrionia; order Desulfovibrionales; family Desulfovibrionaceae; genus Desulfovibrio; species Desulfovibrio sp. JC010. Next base: position 71,829 of record NZ_VOIQ01000008.1, on the reverse strand, counting down.
CCGGAACCATCGAAAGCTACCTCGACCGTTCCGACTGGCGCGTAAATGAAAACTCCAACATGGGCCACTCCTTTCAGGGACTGATGCTGCACATGTCCGGAGCGGTTCAGGCCCGTTACTGCCTTGAAAAATATCCTGAGGAAATCAGGCTGGCCCACGAGCACGGTTATTTCCACATCCATGACCTTTCTTTCGGTCTTGCCGGATACTGCGCGGGCTGGTCTCTGCGTGACCTGCTGCTGGACGGCTTCGGCCTCAAGGGCCGCTGCTCCTCCGGTCCGGCACGCCATTTTGATTCCGTAACCGGACAGATGGTCAATTTCCTCGGCACCCTGCAGAACGAATGGGCCGGTGCGCAGGCTTTCAACAACGTTGATACCTACCTCGCTCCCTTCATCCGTCACGACGGTCTGGACTATGACCGTGTGAAACAGATCGTGCAGAAGCTGATCTTCAACCTGAACACCACCTCCCGCTGGGGCGGCCAGAGCCCGTTCACCAACTTCACTTTTGACCTTGTTCCGCCCAAGCACATTGCCAGCGAACCGGTCATTATCGGCGGTGAATTTCAGGATACTACTTACGGTGAATACGAAGCGGAAATGGAGATGATCAACCGTGCTTTCGTTGAAGTCATGCTCGAAGGTGACTCCGACGGCCGCATTTTTTCATTCCCCATTCCTACATACAACGTCACCCCGGACTTTCCGTGGGAAAGCGAAGTGGGCGAGCTGCTCCTGCAGATGACCGCCAAATACGGCGCGCCTTACTTCCAGAACTTCATCAACTCCGACCTCAATCCTGAGGACGTGCGTTCCATGTGCTGCCGGCTGCAGATGGACCTGCGCGAGATCCGCAAGAAGACCGGCGGCCTGTTCGGTGCCGGAGACCTGACCGGTTCCATCGGTGTTGTCACCCTGAACCTGCCCAAGCTGGCCTACCTCGCACAGGGTGAGGAAGATTTTCTCGACCTTATCACCGAGTACGCCTCTCAGGCCAAGGATTCCCTTGAGTACAAGCGCAAGCTGGTTACCGCCAATTTTGAGAACGGCATGTTTCCCTTCTCCCAGCGTTACCTGAAGAACGGCTTCAAGGGCCACTTCTCCACCATCGGTCTGATCGGCGGTAACGAAGCCTGCCACAACCTGCTGGGCAAAGGCATCGACACCCCCTCCGGCTCACGCCTCATGCAGAGGGTTCTGCACCACCTGCGTGATTTGACTGTTGAGTTTCAGGAAGAGACCGGAAACCTCTTCAATCTTGAAGCGACTCCGGGTGAAGGTACCTGCTACCGTCTGGCCAAGATCGATAAGAATCTCTACGCCGACATCTTCACTTCCGGTGGTGATACCCCGTACTACACCAACTCCACCCTGCTGCCCGTAGGTTCCACCGAGGACGTTGTCTACGCCCTTGAGCACCAGAACGAGCTGCAGACCCTTTATAACGGCGGCACCGTGTTCCACACCTTCCTCGGTGAAGCTGTGCCCGACACCACCGCTCTGAAGAACTTCATTATCAAGGCCATGACCAACACCAAGATTCCTTACATCTCGGTGACCCCGACCTTTTCGGTCTGCGAGGATCACGGCTACATTTACGGCGAGCACTTCGAATGCCCCGATTGCGGCAAGGATGCCGAGGTATACACCCGCATTGTGGGTTACTACCGTCCGGTCAACCGCTGGAACAAGGGTAAAAAGGAAGAGTATCGCGAAAGGACTGAATACAGCCAGACTTCATGCGCATGCTAGGACTGGTTCTTTTCAGCTGCACAGATTAAAATCAAGGTCCGGGGAATTTTTCCCGGACCTTCTGCTGCGTAGTATTTATAAAATTTTGTAATTGCTTGCGTTGGCGGTTTTCAGGATGTAATTTGTGTACTGACCCGAACCATTAACAGTATATGAGTATGATATTATCAGCCAGCCAGTTACGCGCCCTGCGCCAGAGAAATGATGAAGAGCTTCGCAAGGGAAGCTATGCCAAGCACGGCTACCCTGCCAACACCATTCAGGACCTGCTGCACACTGTGGAGGCCCTGAAAAGTGAAAAGAAGAAGTGGAAAAAAGTCGCTCAGGAGCGTGGTGAACTGCTTAATAAAATGAACGGGCTGTTGGAAGATTACAATAAGTCCAAATAAGATAGACGATTAGTATTAATGAAAAGCCCACTCTGCATTTTGTAGAGTGGGCTTTTTTGGTGTGGTTTAATCCAGATTGAGTAATTAAATTGGGCAATTATAAATTTATCGCTATGGCCCGAAAATAATAGGATTTAAAGAAAATTTATTATTAATGTTCTCGTTCATGCATCAATGGCGCGTGTTCAATTGTTAATAATAAGGGGTTTAGGATGAAATTTAAGAGTATAAATACTGGGCTTGCTGTTTTGATTACGGCTGTCGTTTTTGTCTCTGTCGCTGCGTTTGTGGTTGTGGTCAGTTCCATGACCAACTCTGCGGTGATGCATATTCAGGAACAGAATATGAATGTTCTGAATAATAAGCTGACAAATGATGTAGAAAATTTTTTAAAACAGTCGCGCAGCAGTCTGCTTGCCTTTGCCGGCAACAAGGATGTGCGGGACGGGTTTGTCGATAGTGCAGCCGCTGAACGGGCACAGAAACAGCTGCTTAACCGGATCAAAAATAATAAAAAGCTGGCAACCCTCGCCGCGTTTGACCGCAGCGCGAAGATTGTCTTCGGGGTTAAATCCAATGGACAGAGTGCGGCAGGGGCGGATTTAAGTTCCCGCCAGTATGTGCGCGAGGTTTTGAACGGTAAACAGTTTGCGGTATCCGATGTGTTGAAATCGGTGCTTGATGATCGTTTTATCGTGGTTATGGCTGTTCCGGTGCATGACGCACAGGGCAAACTCCTTGGCGGTTTCCTTATGTCTGTGGACTGGCAGCAGTATGCGCAGGCCATGATCGGCGATATTACCATCGGTGAAGACGGCTATGCCTATATTCTGGATCAAAAAGGTCGTATCATTGCCCATAAGGTAAGTCAGGATCTTGTCCTGAAAGATATATCCAAGTACCAGTTTGTTAAAGACAGTCTTGCAACTTCCAAAGGCAAAACCGAATATGAATGGGAAGGACGGGCCAAAGTCCAGTCTTTTCAGGTTGTACCTTCCACCGGATGGGTGGTCTGCATGTCCGCTTATGTTTCTGACTTGAGCCGTACTGCCCATGAACAGCGTAATGTACTTATCGGCATGGGTGCTGTAATGATCCTGATTCTTGTGGGGGCTATTGTGTTGACCATCCGCAAGCAGGTTACCGGTCCCATGGCTGTCATCCGTGATTTTACCAGCGAGATTGCCCACGGCAATTTTAAGGCTGAGCTTGAAGGAAAATTTGTTTGCGAACTCAAAGATCTTTCCGAAAATATAGACTTCATGGTGGCGGAGCTGAAAAACAAGCTCGGTTTTTCCGAAGGCGTTCTTAACGGTCTGGTTCTGCCGTGTTCCATTGTCGGCCCTGAAAATAATATCCTCTGGGCCAACTCCCAGATTTGTGAACTTATTGAAAGTAAGATCGGTCCTGAAAAGGCTGTGGGTATGGATCCGGGCGAGTTCTTTTATAATGAAAGAGGCCGCAAGACCCTTTCCCAGAAAGCCATTGAGGAAGAACATCAGATTCAACAGGAAGTCGAATACACGACTATGAGCGGGAAACATAAAAATATTATGGTCTCTACTACTCCGTTTTATGATATGGACCACAAGATGCTCGGTTCGGTCACCATCTGGATCGATATGACTGAAATCCGTGAGCAGCAGCGACAAATTGAAGAAAACAGTATTATGATTTCCGAGGCTGCAGCCAGTGCTACCGAGGTGTCTGATCAGGTTTCCAGTTTTTCCGAAGCCTTGGCCGCTCAGGTGGAACAATCCAGCCGTGGTGCAGAAGAACAGTCAGTTATGGCCAGTGAGGCTGCTACTGCTATGGATGAGATGAATTCCACTGTATTTGAAGTGGCCCGTAATGCCTCTACCGCCGCCGAGCTGGCCGATGTTTCACAGCAGAAGGCCGGTGAAGGTGAGCAGAGGGTGGTGCAGGCCGTTGAAACCATTTCCCTGATCAGGAAGCAGTCCGACCAGATGCAGAAGGATATGGCTGATCTCGGTAAGCAGGCCGACGGTATCGGCAATATCATGGGTGTGATCAGTGATATTGCGGACCAGACCAACCTGCTGGCCCTTAACGCCGCCATCGAGGCCGCCCGTGCGGGTGATGCCGGACGCGGATTCGCTGTGGTCGCCGATGAAGTGCGCAAGCTTGCTGAATCCACAATGAATGCCACCAGCGAGGTAGGTGAGTACATCAGTCGCATTCAGGACAGTGCCAAGACCAACATTGCCAATACCGAAAAATCCACCAAAGCAATCGGGGACGTCACCGGATTGATTAATGAGTCCGGGGACATTTTGAAGGAAATCGTGGAAAAGGTTTCCGAGACTGCGGATCAGGTCCGTTCCATCGCCACTGCTTCTGAGGAGCAATCCGCTGCCAGTGAACAGATCAGCCGCTCTACCGGGCAGATCAACACCATTGCCAGTGAGACTGCGCAGGCTATGAATGAATCTGCCGAAGCGGTCAGCCGTATGTCTGAACTGGCCAAAGAGCTGGATGGGATTATCGGGCGTATGCAGGGATAAAGATAGAGATGATGCGCTTCGCGCTTTTTAAGAATCCCAAAACCTTTTCGTTGGTTTTAATAAATCATAACAACAAAGGGCTGTCCGTGCGCGGGCAGCCCTTGTTGTTTTTTATAAGTGCCGGGTGTAGGCTCCTGAATAATTGATGTTTATTTGTGGAGACTGCGATGGTTAAAGGGCTGATTTATTCTATTCTTTCCGCTTTGGGGCTTGGAACGCTGGCAATTTTTTTTAAGATCGGCCTTGGAATGGGGCTGGAGCCGCTGGAACTGGTGCAATACCGATTCACCGTGGGGGCAATTGCTCTTTTTGTCTGGCTGGGAGTGACGAGTCCCAAGCTGCTGAAAGTCCGTCCAAGAGTTCTTTTGAAGGCTGCTGTTTTGGGTATAGGTATTTATCCTTTGCAATCATGGCTTTTTATCATGGCCCTGAAACACATCCCGGCCTCGACCACTTCGCTCATTTACTATTTCTATCCCCTGATGACGACTCTTATCGCGGTTGTTTTCCTGAAGCTGCGGCCCGGAAGGTCGGTATTTGCTGCGCTGGGCCTGATTATTGTGGGCAGCGGGCTGGTCTTTTATAATGCCTTTGCGCAACAGCTTGATACTCAGGGGATTATGTATGCCCTCGGCTGCATGCTCTGCTTTTCCGTTTACCTGACCGTGATCCAGATTTTTACCCGTAATGATGAAGCCAAGACCATTGTGCCTTATGTGATTCTATGTATGGCCCTAGTCTTCAGTTCGCTTTCTTCCCCGCTGAAAATATTTGATCTTAATATGCAGGGCTGGTTTATTGCCGTCGGGCTGGGGCTGATTCCCACCGCGTTGGCAATCAGCCAGCTCTACCGGGCGGTGGACGCCATCGGCAGTGCCAATGTTGCTATTTTTTCCACCATTGAACCCGTTACAACTGTACTGCTGGCAGCCTTTGTGCTCGGAGAGCATATAGCCCCGGTCCAGATTGCGGGGATGGGATTTATTCTGCTGGGGATTATCCTGCCTAATTTACAGCTTTTGAAACGTAAGGCTGCTATCGGGAATTGATAACAATCCCGGCGAAGCCCTATTGAAAGTTTTTGAAGAGTCCAGAGAAACTTTTTCCAAAAAGTTTCTCTGGCCGCCGGAGGCGAAATGCGATTAATTTAAAGCGTGATAGCGCATCAAAATAAAGCCCCCGCTGTGAATCCACAGCGGGGGCTTTTGCGTTTAAGCTATACTGCTGATTCCTACAGGAAGTACCAGGTCGCGGCGAGGCCGGTGATAGACATGGTGATGGTGTAGGGGAAAGCCATCTTGACCATCTGGCCGTAGGAGAGCCTGATGAGCGGAGCAATGGCGGAGGTCAGCAGGAACAGGAATGCTGCCTGTCCGTTAGGAGTTGCAACACTGGGAATGTTGGTTCCGGTGTTGATTGCAACTGCGAGCAGGTCGAACTGTTCACGGCCGATAACGCCGTTCTGGAATGCTTTCAGGGTTTCGGAAACGTATACTGTCGCAACAAATACGTTATCTGAAATCATGGAAAGGATACCGTTGGCAAGGTAGTAGGCAGCCAGCTGAATTTTACCTTCAAGGCCGAGCACGTAGTGAATGATCGGTGCGAAGAGATGCTGTTCGTGGATGACGCCTACAATTGCGAAAAAGACAACCAGCAGCGCGGTAAAGGGCAGGGCCTCTTCAAACGCGTGGCCGATCTGGTGTTCTTCGGTGATGCCGTTAAGGGCGGTAAGCAGGACGATAACGGTCAGACCGATGAGACCTACTTCAGCAATGTGGAAGGCCAGAGCGAGAACGAGGAAGAGAGCTGCGCAGGCCTGAGTGAACAGGGCTGCTTTTTTCTTCAGGCTCATTTCTTCGTCGTTTTTGCGGTCTTCCTCTTCGAGGATTTCACGCACGTTCTGGGGCAGCTGGTAGCCGTAACCGAAGATGCCGGTCACTTCCAGCATAATGCAGGTCACAAGACCTACCGCGAGAACAGGCATGGATACCGGAGCAACCCTGATGAAGAATTCAATGAATTCCCAACCCATGGTCTTACCGATGAGCAGGTTCTGGGGCTCACCTACGATGGTGCACACACCACCGAGAGCGGTACCTACAGCACCGTGCATCATCAGGTTTCTGAGGAAACCGCGGAATTCAGCAAGGTGGTTGACGCACTCGCCTTTGAGCAGGGAGTCGTCGGTCAGTGAACATTTACCGGTGGATGCAAAGCGGTGGTAGATTCCGTAGAATCCGTAGGCAACCGCGATGATTACAGCAGTAACTGTCAGCGCATCAAGGAATGCGGAAAGCACTGCGCCGGAGAGAGAAAAGAGCAGTGAAATAACGATTTTTGATTTGATGCGGGTAATGATTTTGGTGAAAACATACTGGAGCATGTCTTTCATAAAATGAATACCGGCGACCATGAACATCAGCAGCAGAATTACCGGGAAGTTCAGTACTGTTTCGTTATAAACAGTTTCAGGTGAGGCCAGCCCGATCGCTATTGCTTCAACCGCGAGCAGTCCGCCTGCGGGGAGAGGATAGCATTTAAGGGCCATTGCAAGAGTGAAGATAAACTGTCCGATCAACACCCAGCCGGTGATGAAAGGACCGGCTACAGCCATAAGAACGGGGTTGAGCACGAGAAAACCGATAATGGTAAGTTTGTACCAGTCGGGAGAATTACCTAGAAGGTTCTTCTGCAATGCCTGTGACATTGTTTTGGGCACGGGTTACTCCTTTTGCCTTTTGTGTTGGGACCAAGTGATCAGTGCTTTCTACAGATCGCTGGGTACCAGCGGGTCGATTGTCAGTTCCGGATAAAGTCCCTGCAACTCTCCTTCAGGATAGGGCTGAAGGATATTGAAGGATATGTCCTGAGTCTGCTGGGAATGGCCCGCGGTTTCTTCGGTACCGTCCCAGAAAGCGCCGTTTGCTTCGAGAATATGTTCGATACGGTGCCTGAAGCCATCAACAAATTTGGCTCCGATACCTTCAAAGGTCATGTTACCGAGACGGAACTGGCCTTTGAGTGCAGCGAAGTCCGAGAGAGGAATCGAGTGCATTTCGAGATCTTCCTGCTTGCTGATATAGCCCCAAACGAGATAGTTGTCAGGTATTTTAATCGGTTCTTTCGCATCGATAATAGTATGCGGCATCAATATGGTTCCTGCACCCACTTCGATCTTGGCACCTTCTTTACCGTTGAGGAAAGAGTTGAACCCTGCGAAGGAGCGTTTGCCCATGTGGGTGTGGATTACCTTGCCGCCGTGCGGGGTGACAACTTCACCTTCGTAGACGGAATTGATGATGTAGCAGTTTTCCTGCGCGTTGGCACCGGGGCCGAGAGTTGAGTTCTCAATGTATGACCTCTGGGCCACGAGAACGTTTTTCTCAACCTTGCAGTCACCTTTGATAACCGCATAGGGGCTGACCGATGCTCCCTCGGGAACGTCGATGGGCAGCTCGGGCTTAACAGAAGAATAGATGGGTACGAAGTCTTCTTTGCGGTCATCAAAGAAGTCCATGAGGATACCCTTGGGTCTGTTGTCTTCCATACGGATGTATTTTTCGAGGACTTCTTCGGGGTACTGGTAGTTGAACTCAAAAGCACCGTCCGCTTTGACCCAGATCCGTCCGGGCTTGATGCGCTTATGGGAAAGTTCTCCCGCCTGTACGTAGGAGTATGCGCCGACAGCGCAGTCATGCATGATGGAGAGGTCAACAGAGGAGAAAGGCTCAAGGAAACAGCCTTCCACGGAAGTGCCGTGAATGTTTGCGTAATGCAGAGATACGGTGTTTGAAATTTTGAAACACTCAAGGTTTTCAGGGTCGTGGGAGTTGTTGTGGACGAGGGTTTTCATCAGAAAACTGTCGCGGATCTTAATGACTTCATCGTCACGGAGCTTGATCTTCTGGCCGTTGACCTCAACCTCACTGCCCTGTCTTTTCAGTTCGTCACCACGGATATCACTCTTATAGAGGATGGAATGGTTTACTTTGCACTTGCCGAGGAAGTAGGTTCCCCCAAGGCTGGAGTGGCGGAAGTTGAACATGAGCGGATGGCTGTTGGTCAGGGAATAGAACGCGTAGTAGAGGGCGAAGCTGTCTTCGGGGATGAGTCCTTTAATATAAGGGCCCACGTCCACAAGAGGCTCACGCAGGTTGACGTTCACACGGCTGACGATATGGTCAATAAGCTTATTCAGCTGTTTCATAAATCCTTCTCGCTTTTTGGTTGAGTACCGGAAGTCGTAGGCGGAAACCGGAAGCAGGGTTTGTACAAATCGGACGGTCCCGGCACGCCTTGCCGGGACCGTCCTGCCCTATGTTTAATATTTCCTTATAACCCTATACGGCTAACCCGGCAAGCTTACAGGCATTCCCATGATGGGCCAGATAAACTTGACGAAGATACCGGTTACGATCATCAGAATTACACTTGCGGGGATACCGTACATGAAGAATTCCCCGGTGGTGAACTGCTTGGAATCGTAAGCAATGGCGTTGGGAGCCGCACCCACCAGCAGGAGGAAGGGCATACCGGCAACAACCAGTGCTGCGAAGAGGATTACTTCCGGTGCAACGCCGAGGTAAGGCGCGATAACCAGTGCTACCGGGAGCGAGATCGCAATTGCCGCCACGTTCATGATGAAGTTGGTCATCATCATTACGAAGAAGGCGATGGACATGATGAAGATGAATCCGCTTGACTCCTGGAAGAGGACCAGCCAGTTCACCGCCATCCACTTGGCCGCGCCGGTATCCCAGAGGCAGAAACCGATGGACATGGCACCTGCGAAGAGCAGAATGATGTTCCAGGGAATATCTTCAAGGTCATTGATGTCCAGAATTTTGAATACAAAGAAGGAGATGGACGAGACCAGAATGATGGAGGTCTTGTCGATGGCCTTCAGTTCAGGGATAAAGGAGCGCAGGCTCATGATCAGGATAACGCCACCAACCAGAATTGCCGCCATTTTTTCATCACGTGAAAGCGGACCCATCTGGGAGTTAAGCTCTCTGGCTTTTTCGCGCAGGCCGGGAATGACGTCCTTTTCAGGCTTCAGGAAGACCATGAAGAAGCCCCAGAGGATGAAGACCATGGCCCAGCCGATGGGTGCCATGTAGTAGGTAAGTTCGAAGAAGGTTACGTCTTTGCCCAGAATCTCGTTGTAGAAACCGAGAGCAACCGCACCACGTGCAGCACCGAGCAGGGTTACGATAGAACCGGCACCGGCCACGTAAGCCATACCGATGAACAGACCCTTACCGAACTTGGTGGGCTTGTCGCCTTCTCCGTACAGGGAGTAGATAGCCAGCAGCAGCGGGTAAACAGTCGCCGCAACAGCGGTGTGAGCCATGATATGGGTCAGCAGCGCGGTTACAACGAATACACCCAGATAGATGCGGCTGGTTTTTTCACCCACAACCATGAGCATCTTGTAGGCCAGACGCTTGGTCAGTCCGGTCTTGGTGAAGACGAGTCCGATCATGATGGAAGCAAATATAAACAGAACCGAGGGGTCCATAAAATCCTTGAAGGCCACCTTGGCCGGGCGGATAAAAAACATGGCCTGCAGTACGCCGATGGCCAGAGAGGTTACGCCGATGGGTACAACTTCAAATACCCACCAGGTTCCGGCCAGCAGGAATACTCCGATGGCGCCCTTGGCTTCTTTAGTCAGTACAAAATGTTCTCCGCCGGGATCAACGGCATCGGGCCACGCCGGGCAGTAGTAGACGAGGGCGAAAAGGCCGACGCCCAGCAGCATAAAGAACAGCCTCTTGAAATCAAATCCGGGCTTGGTTGCAACTTCAGCAGTCATTTTTTTAAGCTCCTTGCAATTAGGCTGTTTATATCTCGCAAGCGAGGATTGCGGATCTTACTTTTTCAAAAACATCACCGAGACGCAGTACCCCGGTGACCAGTCCATCCTTCTGGACCAACAGGGGCTGGTGTACCCCGAGCATGAAAGCATGCAGGGCCTTATCGACGCTGTCGTTTTCGTCCAGCAGTTCGGTGTTTGCAGGTACGTGCATGATTTCACCCGCAGTGGCTCCGGCACTTTTGCGGCAGAGTTCGCTGAGCGGTTCGGACCAGAGATTGAAATCGCGGTATACTTTCTGGACGAAATCCATATTCAGTGCGTTAGGATGACGCTGGTCGTCCATTTTAAAGTAGGAAGGTTCCATGTGTTTAAAGATGTCGAGCATGGTTACCTTGCCGATAACCTTGCCGTTCTCGTCTTCCACCAGCAGATCTCGGTGGGGATGAGGAAGGTTTTTGTCTTCTCCCTGCTGGATGAGACACTGCATGGATTCAACAAGTGTGGTTTCCTTTGTGACCCGGTTGTATTCTTCAACCGGGATCATAAGTTCTTTAACTTTAATACTGTTCACGTTTTCCCCCTGTGTAGGTTGTCCGTATGGGATTTTTCCGCTCAGTTTGCCTGGGCGCAGAACCTGCGCAATGTCTTTACCAGAGCGGCAATATCCACCGGAACTGAAATTTCAGCACATGCCCCCAGATTCATAGCTTCTATGGAAAGCGGAATCTTATTGTGCCGGTTTATTAAAACAACTTTCAAATCAGGAACGACTGGTGAAATATCCTCCATGAATTTCAAGGAACTGCGTCCGAATCCGGAAAGACCGAGGACAATGCCGTGAAGTTCATTCTCGCGTATGAACTCTTCAGCTTCATCAAGGTTTCCGGATTCTGCGACAGTCAGGCCTTCACCCCTTAGTCGCAGTACGAGGTGTTCACGGAATTCCGAGTCCTTTTCAACAATCATTATTTTCATGTTTTAAAACGTTGTCTTGGCTACTGGCCGGGAATTCGGCCTCTGCAGCACCCGTTCTCTAAAAGCACTCGGTGTGCCAGATAAAATAATTCCATTTATACCAGACTTTTATCCTTGCAGGGAAGTTTTTTGTTTCTTTTTGTTGAAACAAAGTGAATCATTGTGAAAACTTTCTCAAGAAACATTATGAAACAAAAAGAAACAAAAACAGAGAGTGGTTACAAATGATAGTTGATTTTCGGGGGGTTAGAAAAGAGGGCTAAACCATGTAAAAATTGTCACCACGGGCGAGCTTGTTGTCCTTATATGCCTGCATGACTTTTTTAACCGGACCGATGACATCGTCGAGGACCTCGATGCCTTTCCATTTGAGGTACTGGTAATGCTCGTCATCAATGCCGCCGCAGACCACGGCATCGGTGTTGTCCGAGGTGGCCAGGGCGCAGAGGTCATCGGCGGAAGCCTGCGGCAGGACGATGATACGTTCACTGGTTTCGCCGTCGGAGCGGAATTTTGCCAGCAGTACGTCGGTAGCAAGGTCGAAGCGGGGGGCAACCTCATCGTTGTGAAGGGGGATCATGATTTTATGTGACATGTGTTATCCGCTGATGGAGTGTTTTTTCATCTTGCGCCAGAAGGTGGAGCGGGACCAGCCGAGCATATTGGCTGCTTCACCTTTACGGCCTCCGCATTTGACCAGCGTATCCATGATCATCTGTTTCTCCGCATCATCCCAGCTCTGGGCTGAGGAATATTCAACAGGAACTCCCCGTTCCTGTGCGGCATGAGTTGTTTCCGTTACCGGGCGCAGGATGTCCTGCTCGGTAAGGTAGGCGGGCAGGTGGCTGGAGCCGATGATGTCCCGGTCGCAGAAGTTGACCGCGTATTCCACAATATTGCTCAGTTCACGCACGTTGCCGGGGTAGCGGTATGCGGATAGAATTTTGGCTGATTTTTTTGTGAAGCCTTTTATTTTCTTGTTAAATTTGTTGCAATATTCCATCAGGAAATGATTTTTGAGCAGCAGAATGTCATCTCCGCGTTCCCTTAGCGGCGGCAGGTGCAGATGCACAACATTCAGCCTGAAGAGCAGGTCGGCGCGGAAGGTCTTTTCCTGCACCATGCGTTTCAAGTCCCGGTGGGTGGCAACAATAACCCGCACATCAGCATTGAAGCCCCGCGAGCTGCCCAGTGGATGGATTACTTTGTCATCCAGAAATGAAAGCAGTTTGACCTGCAAGGGCAGGGGTAAGTCCCCGATCTCGGTCAAAAAGAAAGAGCCGTTGTGGGCCAGTTTGATGCGTCCGGGCCGGTCTTCATTGGCCCCGGTAAATGCGCCTTTTACATGACCGAAAAGTTCCGATTCCAGCAAAGTCTCCGGCAGGGCACCGCAGTTGACCTTGATGAAAGGTGCGCCTGCCCGGTCCGAGGCATTGTGGATGGCCTCGGCCAGAACATCTTTACCGGTCCCGGTTTCCCCGGTGATCAGGACCGATGAATCTGTGGCCGCAATGGATGGAACCATGCTGAAAATTTTAACCATCTCCGGGCTGGTGCCGATGAGTCCGCCCAGCGAGTAAGCCTTGCTGGCCGAGCTGCTCAGTTCCGCAACCTGCCGGATGTCCTGAATGGTCTCCACATATCCCGAAATCACATTTTTATTATTAACAATGGGCGAGATATTCAGCCGGATGGGAACTTTGGTGCGGGTGCGGTCAATAATATCCGCATCAACGGAGACAGTTTGAAAATCAGCCTTATCGGCCATGACCGGGCAGCCCTTGAAGCAGTAGTCGCAACGCAACCCCAGATAGCATTTAAGGCCTTGCATGGATTCAGGGTCGGCACCGGTGATGGTCTGCCATGCGCGGTTTGCAAGCTTGATGCGGCCTTCAATGTCCAGAACCGCAATGCCGATAGGGACCTCGTTCAAAAGGTCCGGCAACAAGAACTGCTGGTCCATCAGGCCGTTGATTATATATGGGGATTCATGTGTCACATTGTTTCAGTAACATGGATAGGTATGATGCGCTATCGCGCTTTTTTATGGAAAGATTTTGCCTCCGGCGGCCAGAGAACCCTTTTGCAAAAGGGTTCTCTGGACTCTCCCAAAACCTTTTATCGGGGCTTCGCCGCTTCGTTTGGGGGAATGCTTTTCAATCTGTTTAAACAATTGTATGTTTCGCCCAAGGGAACAAATTATGAAAACATATATATTTATACCTCCGGTTCGCAAAGCTACCGGGGGGATTACTGTTTTTTGCCAGATAGCTTCTATTCTCGCCCGGCATGGACATGATGTGCAGCTTGTCATGCGTGAGAAGGGGAGCTGGATGCCGCAGTTGGCCGAGGGTTACCCTGAACCTATTCATTGGGATGATGTGCAGCTTACACCGGATGATCTATGGCTGGTTCCCGAAGGCTGGGTAAACAGCCTTGCGCCGGGTTTGAACGCGGGAGCGCGCTGTGTGGTTTACTGCCAGAACTGGGCTTATTTGTTTTCGTCCCTGCCGGAAGGGGTTTCGTGGGCCAGTCTGCCTGTTTCCTTTCTGGCGGTTTCCCATCCGGTGGAGTGGTTCATGCAACAGACCGTAGGCAAGGTCTCGCCGATCCTGAGACCGGGCATTGATACGGGGTTATTTCATGCCCCGGACAAGAAACCGTCCGGTAAGATTCGCATCGCTTACATGCCGCGTAAGAACAAGGCCCTTGTAAGCCAGATTAAATCTATTTTTGAATCGCGCAATCAGGGGGCCGAGGTCCGCTGGGTGGAGATTGCCGGGATGGATGCGCAGGGCGTGGCCGAGACCTTGCGTTCCTGCCATATTTTTCTTGTTTCCGGGTTCCCGGAAGGCTGCCCGCTGCCGCCGCTGGAATCCCTTGCTTCCGGCTGCATCCCGGTCGGCTTTTCCGGCTTTGGCGGCTGGGATTATATGCGCCAGATTGAAGGTGCGACTTTCAAGCCGTGGTGGCCGCTGCGCGAAGTCCCGTGGTCCGGCAACGGTTTCTGGTCCGCAGACGCCGACGTGCTCGACGCAGCCTTCAATCTCGAAAAAGCCATCATCCTCTGGCGCGATGGCGGTCCCGTCCTTGACAGCGCGCTGGAAGCCGGGCAACAGACCATCCGTTCCTATACAATGAAAGAGCAGGAAAGGACGGTTTTGAGTATTTGGAATAATTTTTAAGAAATTTTTATTTAAAATTGACGCCCCTGAGGCACAGCTTACCGTGCAAGTTCAAATTCCCTAATAAAAGGTTTTGAAGAGTCCAGAGAAACTTTTGCAAAAGTTTCTCTGGCCGCCGGAGGCGAAATCCTTTCATCAAATAGCGCGAAGCGCATCAATATACTCTTATGGCTAAGAAAAAAAAGAAAAACAGAGCATTGCCCCAGAGCGTGGGCATTGATATTCCGGGCGTGGAGACCCATGCCCATCTGGATCTGGATGATTTCCGTGACGATCTGCCGGAAGTAATGGCCCGGGCCAAAGAAAGCGGCGTGGGCCGTATCGGTAACGTCTTTCTGGGACCGCGGGCGTACAATGAAAATAAAGAACTCTTCGCGGATTACCCGGAAGTGTTCTTTCTGCTCGGCGTGCATCCCAATGATTCCGGTAAGTTTGTGGAAGAAGACATCGCTGCCATGCGCGAAGCTTTTAAGGCTGACCCGCGGCTGAAAGCAGTGGGTGAGATCGGTCTTGATTTCTATTGGGACCGCGTGCCGTATGATGTGCAGGAAGATGTTTTCCGCAAGCAGCTTCAGCTGGCCGATGAACTGGACCTTCCGGTGGTCATCCACAGCCGCGATTCCCATGAGCGGACCATTGAAGTGCTGGAGGATTTCGGCTGGTCCGGTAAACCGCTGCTTTGGCACTGTTTCGGCGGGGATGCTGAGACCGCGCAACGCATTATCAATCACGGTTGGTATATTTCTGTGCCCGGACCTGTTACATATAAGAAGAACGAAATTGCGCAGCAAGCAGTGAAGTCCATTCCGCTGGATCGGCTGGTGCTGGAAACGGACTGCCCGTTCCTGACCCCGGAGCCGTGGCGCGGCAAGCGCAACGAACCCGCGTTCGTGGTATTTACTGCCGCAAAAGTGGCGGAGCTGAAAGAAATGGAAGTGAATGAGCTGTGGCGGATTTGTTCAGAGAACGCTCACCGTTTTTTCAGTCTTTAAGCCTTCGGCGACCCTCCGGGGGCTTAAACCCTTTTCCAAAAGGGTTTAAGAATCCCAAAACGTTTTATTAGGGTTTCGCTGTTTGTTCAAATGGAAGTCGTCTTAGTACGCTACTCGCGAAGCTTATTAAAAGTTTTTGAAGAGTCCAGAGAAACTTTTTTCAAAAAGTTTCTTTGGCCCCCGGAGGGCCGCCGGAGGCATCTAAAATGATCAATCATAAAATCATAAATTTCATGAATGCGCGCATGCATGCGTGGACCATGGCTGAGACGGTTGACGAGATTTTCAGCCGTTTGAAGTACGGCCTGTTCACCCAGCATGTGGTGGTCAATGTTGCCAAGCTGGTCAATATGGGCCGGGACGCACAGCTTTGTGCTTCGGTGCAGAGCTGCGATATCGTTAACATCGACGGCATGGGTGTGCTTTGGGGCGCACAGTTTGCGGGCCATGATGTGCAGGAACGGGTTGCCGGGATTGATCTGTTTCACGCGCTGCTTGAAAGGGCGGCGGAGGGAGGCGATCCTGTTTATCTGCTGGGCGCAAAAGCGGAAGTGCTGGACAAAGCTGTTGTTGCGATTGAGCAGAAATATCCCCGGCTGAAAATCGCCGGATATCACCACGGCTATTTCTGGGACGATGAAGAGTCTGTTGTGCGGGACATTGCCGGGTCCGGGGCGAAAATGCTTTTTGTGGCCATAACTTCCCCTAAAAAAGAGAATTTTATCAACCGCTGGAAAGAACAGCTCGGTGTGGGTTTTGTGATGGGCGTGGGCGGAACCTTCGATATTCTGGCCGGAAAGACCAAGCGTGCGCCTGAGTTCATGCAGAAATACGGGTTGGAATGGTTTTATCGTCTGGTGCAGGAGCCTCGGCGCATGTGGAAACGTTATCTGGTGACCAATACGGTTTTTGCGCTGAAGCTGTTGCGGGAAAAGTTTTTTAGGTAACCTACCTGCTCACCACTCTGTTACGGCCTGTCTCCTTGGCGCAGTACAGCCGCTGGTCCGCGATTTTCAGCAGTTCTTCTGCGGAAGGTTCCTGACATTCTTCAATTGATGAGATTCCGCAGCTGATGGTTACTTTGACCTTGCCTTCCGGGGCGTGAATTTCTTTTGCCTCGCAGGCAGCCCTGATTCTTTCCGCTACTATTTCCGCTTCTTTTTTTTCTGAACCGGGCATGAGGATGACAAATTCCTCGCCGCCGTAACGGCAGGGCAGGTCTACCCCCTGACGGCTGCTGTCGTGCAGGATGTGTCCAACTGTACGCAGGACCACGTCTCCGGTGGCATGGCCGTAGGTGTCATTTACGGATTTGAAGTGATCGATATCAAGCATGATTGCTGAGAGCGGACCGCCGCGGCGTTTGAAACGCTGAACTTCCTCGCGCAGCCGGATGAACAGGTAGCGGCGCATGTACAGTCCGGTCAGGCTGTCTTCGATGGTCTGGCGGAAGAGGCGCGAGTTTTCAATGGAAATTGCGGCAACTGTAGATATGATGCCCAGCTGGAAAAGTTCTGAAATATCCCACTGCTGATCTTTAGGGCGGTAGAGGGTTACAAATCCCCGGATGCGGTCCCGCGAACCAACCAGCGGGATACACAGGCAGGTCTTTTCCGAATCGCAGCATTCCGAAGGCAGGGGATAGATTGAATCATCGCAGACCGGGCGAACTACCGGCTTCAGGGATTGTGCGGCCTCTTCCATGGCCTTGTTCAGCGGAATCTGCTCATCGATGATGAATCTGCGCTGATTGAGGGAGGCAGCAACGCCTTTGAGCTGGCGGTACTCGTCATACATCATCAGGGTCGCATCCTGACAGTTGCCGAGATCGCAGAAAGCTTCCAGAACCCGGTCAGTAAGAATGTCGGGGTCCACTTCCATGGCCAGCAAACGGGTGGCGAAATTTACGGTCAGCAGGGTTGCGTCAAAGTCGAATTTATCAATGGTCATGGTCTGTCTGTCGTGTCTTTGAGGTTTTAGTTGGTGGGTGATTAGGTACATACCCCGGCTTTAAGCAAAAATACAGTATTAGATTTTCCTGTAAATCCGGGATCGTTTTTAAAGTTGAATTGGATGATTGACAAAATTTTTATCATGAGTACAAAAAATTCTGGAGCTGATAAAAAATTATTATGAGGGAGAGTCCTTTGCCTGCCAAATCCAAAATTATATCATGTAAGATCGATCATTATGTCCCTTTTGTGGAGTTTCTGGGAACATTTCTGGGGGATAATTGCGAAGTGGTCCTGCACGATACCACCAGCAAGGAAAAGTCCGTGCTGGCCATTGCCAATGAGCATATTTCCGGGCGCGGTGTGGGCGCTCCGCTGACCGATCTGGCCCTGAAGTTTCTGGTGGATGAGGTCTACCGCGAAAAGGACTGGATGATGGGCTACACCACCGAGGGGCGCAACGGACACATCCTTCATTCAGCAACATATTTCATCAAGGATTCTGAGGGCGAACTGCTGGGTATGCTTTGTCTGAACATGGATACTTCGGACATGCTGGCCGCCCGGGAACTGATCAATAAAGTCATCCACAGTGCCGGGTTTGACCGCTCAGTTAAGAAAGAAGAGTTCGGCAATGTTCCTGAAGAAGAGGAGCACAGCGAAACCTTTCCCAAATCCATGGAAGACCTGACTGAATCCCTGATTGTACGTGTGATCGCAGACACTAACATCCTGCCGGAGCGCATGACTTCCGAAGAAAAAATGGATGTGGTCTCCACTCTGAACGAACGCGGTGTTTTTATGCTCAAGGGGGCTATCAAAGATGTCGCCAAACATCTGGTAGTCTCGGAAGCAACCGTCTACCGGTATTTGCAGAAGATCAACGATAAATAATTTTTGCCGCACGGCAGTACTTGACACAACCGGAAAAACCGGATCGAACCCTTTTGGGGTTTGGTCCGGTTTTTTGTTTATCGATAAAAATGTGAGTGAATAATCATTTTTTCGAAATTTAAATTGGTCATATTTATTAAAATAAATTCTAAATGGATTTGTAATAAATTTTTAATTTGACTTTAATAAATTTTTCTCGTTTGAATAATTTTTTATTGACGCGTAAAAATCTTATCGCTATACCGGATTTCAACACAACGTGAAGGTTGTTTCTGAACTCAAAGAAAAAATATCCATACAGGAGAGAACAATGAAAAAAGTAGTTGTAAGTGAGAAAGCCCCCGCAGCAGTAGGCTGCTACTCTCACGCAATTGAATCCGGAAATATGGTTTTCACTTCCGGCCAGCTGCCCATCAATAAAGAAACCGGAAAAATGCCTGAAGGTCCCGGTGCACAGGCCAAACAGGCCCTTGATAACCTCAAGTACGTTCTTGAAGCAGCAGGCACCACTATGGACAACGTGGTCAAAACCACCGTGCTGATCCAGAACATCGAAGATTTCGCAGCTATCAACGAAGTATATGCTACTTACTTCTCTGAGCCTTACCCCGCACGCAGCTGCTTTGAAGTGGCTAATGTTCCCCTCGGCGCTCTGGTTGAGATCGAGGCTATTGCGGTAAAATAAATTAAATTCGGACCGTGGTGCTGCCGGGTGATTTTTCAGGGGTCCGGCTATGGTCCTGTTAAAGGAAAGGAGTGGAAAAAATGTCAAATGAATCCAAGTTCAAAGAGTTCGGGCTGATTATCAAACTGCTCATCGGTATTGCCGCCGGTGTCGGAATCGGCCTCTTTGCCAACCATGCGGTAATGGAAGTTGTGGTTACTGCTAAATATGTAATGGGTCAGTTTATTTTCTATACTGTACCCCTCGTAATCCTCGCATTCATCGCCCCCGCAATTACTCGTCTGGGCCAGAATGCATCCAAGATGCTGGGTGTGGGCGTAAGTCTCGCTTACCTTTCCGCAGCAGGTGCCGCCACCATGGCCGCTGTTGCCGGATATGCTCTCATTCCGCATCTTTCCATTGCCACACAGGTTGAAGGTTTGCGCGAACTGCCCGAAGTTGTGTTCCAGCTTTCCATTCCGCCGATCATGTCCGTCATGACCGCTCTGGTTACCGCAGTTGTACTCGGCATCGCCACCATCTGGGTTAAGGCCAAGACCTTTGAAAATATGCTCGGTGAATTCGAGAACATCATGATGCAGGTTGTCAGCCGCATCATTATCCCCATCCTGCCTTTCTTTATCGCAACCACCTTTGCCGGTCTTGCTTACGAAGGCAGCCTGACCAAACAGCTTCCCGTATTCCTTGAAGTTATTGTCATCGTTCTCATCGGTCATTTCATCTGGCTGACTTTCCTCTACACCCTTGCAGGAATCATTTCCAAACGTAACCCCCTCGAAGTATTCAAGCATTATCCGCCCGCATACCTCACTGCGGTTGGAACCATGTCCAGTGCAGCAACCCTGCCTGTTTCCCTCGAATGCGCAGGTAAATCCAAGGCTCTGGGTAAGGATACCGTTGAATTCATGGTGCCTCTCGGAGCAACCATCCATCTCTGCGGTTCCGTTCTTACTGAGACTTTCTTTGCCATGACCATCTCCATGATGCTCTACGGCACTCTGCCTTCCGTAGGAACCATGGCCATGTTCATCCTGCTTTTTGGTATCTTCGCCATCGGCGCACCCGGTGTTCCCGGCGGAACCGTTATGGCTTCCCTTGGTATCGTAGTAGGTGTACTCGGCTTCGATCCCGCAGGTGTTGCACTGCTGCTGGCAGTATTCGCCCTGCAGGACAGCTTCGGTACTGCATGTAACGTTACCGGTGACGGTGCACTCGCTCTCATGATGGAAGGTATCTTCAACCGTAACGGTGAACTCGACAAAGCCCGCACTTCTTAATGAAATGATTTCGCCTCCGGCGGCCCTGCCGGGAGCCTTAAACCCTTTTGGGAAAAGGGTTTAAGAATCCCAAAACTTTTCAGTAGGGCTTTGCCGCCGGAGGCGAAGATTTAAACAAAAATATCAATCCGTTTTCCCACGTAAGGTCGAATTAATTCCTAGCAAAATCGACCACCCAACTTGGCGAAGCCCTAATAAAAGTTTTTGAAGAGTCCAGAGAAACTTTTTTAAAAAGTTTCTTTGGCCCTCGGAGAGCCGCCGGAGGCATATCATCATGATAAATAATAAATGGTCTGAATTCGCAGAAATTTTGAAACGTGAAGTTGTTCCCGCTCTGGGTTGCACAGAACCTGTCGCCATTGCCCTTGCTGCTGCCAAGGCAGCTGAAACCCTCGGCAAAGAGCCCGAGAAAGTAGTGGTCAAAATAAGCGGCAATCTGCTCAAAAACGGTATGGGCGTAGGCGTTCCCGGTACCGGCATGACCGGGCTGGATATTGCTGCCGCCGTTGGTGTTACCGGCGGTAAATCCGAACTTGCACTGGAAGTGCTGCGCGACCTTGATGCAGAGCAGCTGGCAGCCGGTAAAAAGCTTATGGCTGATGGTCGTTTGCACGTGGAACTGGCTGAGACCGAAGAACTTCTCTACGTAGAAGCCATTGTTGAAAACGGTGATGATTCCGCGCGCTGCGTGATTGCCCGTGCCCATGCAGCCATTGTGCTGGTAGAAAAGAACGGTGAAGAGATATTCTCCGCACCGCTTCTTAGCGAGGACAAGACAGAGTCCGGCTGTTCCATGACCATGAAAGAAATTTTTGAATACGCTACTCAGGCCCCGCTGGAAGATCTGCGTTTTATCCTTGAAGCAGTAGAACTTAATGAGAAAGTTGCGGCTGAAGGTCTTACTGCCGACTGGGGTTTGAAAGTAGGCAGATCTATTGCCAAGGACATTGAAGACGGCATCCGCTCAGATGATATTGTTTCCTACGCCATCAAGATGACTGCCGCTGCTTCCGATGCCCGCATGGAAGGTATCCAGATGCCGGTCATGAGCAACTCCGGCAGCGGTAATCAGGGCTTGACCGCTACTCTGCCTGTGCTGGCCTTTGCCAGACGCCGTAATTCCAGTGAAGAAGAGCTGGTCCGGGCTTTGATCCTGAGCCATCTTTCCGCTGTGCATATGAAGAGCCACCTCGGCAAGCTTTCCGCCCTGTGCGGAGCCGCTCTTGCGGCAACCGCTTCCGGCTGCGGCATTGTGCTTCTGCTCGGCGGCGGTTTGAAAGAAGTGGAAGGAGCCATGAAGAACTCTCTGGGCGACATTACCGGAATGATCTGCGACGGCGCAAAGACCTCCTGCGCCTTGAAGGTTGCTTCGGCTGTGGAAGCGGCAATCAACTCCGCACTGCTGTCCATGAAAGGCATCTCCATTCCCGGCAAGGACGGCATCCTTGATGATGATATTGAAGCCTGCATCCGCAACGTGGGCCAGCTCGGTTCCGTTGGCATGGTCCAGACCGATAAGGTCATCCTTGATATCATGACCGGAAAACACACCACTGCCCCGGCAGCATAAATATATTTGTCTCACCCCTTTGAATTCGTCACCTGACGAAAAAAGCCCCCCTGACCAGCATCAGGGGGGCTTTTGTAGTTTTAGGATAATTAAGCTCGCGCAGCGGCGAAGCCAACTATACTCCCAATTTCTCCGCGATAGTCTTAGCCGCGCGGCGACCTGCGCCCATGGCTGAGATTACTGTTGCGGACCCGCCTGCGATGTCTCCGCCTGCGTAGACATTGGGAATGGAGGTCTCGCCGGTTTCGCCGTCGGTAACGATGTAGCCCCACTTGTTGAGATCAAGGCCGGGGGTGGCTTCCAGCAGGATGGGGTTGGCTCCGGTTCCTACTGCGAGGACAACCATATCCACTTCCAGCTCTCTGGTCTTGCCTTCCACAGCAACGGGACGGCGGCGACCGGAATCATCAGGCTCGCCCAGTTCCATCACCTGCAGGGTCATGGATTTAACATGCGAGTTCTCGTCGCCGTTGATGGCGATGGGTGAGGTCAGCAGCTCAAGCTGTACGCCTTCCTCGATGGCATGGTGCAGCTCTTCGAGGCGGGCGGGCATTTCTTCCTGAGTACGGCGATAGGTGATGTAGACGTTCTCGGCCCCCAGACGCAGGGCGGTACGGGCAGCATCCATGGCCACGTTACCACCGCCGATTACAGCCACGTTTTTGGCCTTGGGTGCGGGGGTGTCGTGGTTGGGGAAATCGTAGGCCCGGCCGAGGTTGATGCGGGTCAGGTATTCGTTGGCGGAATAAACGCCCACAAGGTTTTCGCCGGGAATATTCAGGAACCAGGGCAGACCTGCGCCGACGCCGATGAAGACCGCATTGTAGCCGTCCTCAAAAAGGTCTTCCACAGTGACGGTCTTGCCGCCCACGTAGTTGGGCTGGAAGGTCACACCCTTGGACCAGAGCGCGCCCACTTCACGGGCAACAATGTTCTTGGGCAGACGAAATTCCGGGATGCCGTAGACCAGTACGCCGCCCACTTCGTGCAGGGCTTCGTAAACGGTTACGGGTACACCGCGCGCGGCAAGGTATCCGGCCACGGTCAGGCTGGAAGGCCCGGAGCCGATGCAGGCGACCTTGAACTGGTCATTGGGCAGGGAACATGCTGTGTGCCCGGTGATCATTTCACAGGCGGAGTCGCTGTCGAAGGTGTCTGCAACGAATCTTTCGAGACGGCCGATGGCTACCGGCTCGTACTTCTTGCCGAGAATACAGGCTCCCTCACACTGGGATTCCTGCGGACAGACCCGGCCGCAGACTGCGGGCAGGGCGTTGGTTTCCTTGATAACCCGGTAGGCGGAAGGAATATCGCCGTCAGCCAGATGCTTGATGAAACCCTTGATGTCGATTTCAACAGGGCAGCCTTTCTGGCAGAGCGGCTTTTTACACTGCAGGCAGCGGGCTGCTTCGGCCATGGCATCTTCTTTGGAGTAGCCGAGGGCTACTTCGCTGAAGTTTTTGTTGCGGACGTCAGCCGGCTGTTCCGGCATGGGGGTACGGGTCGGGGTAAAATTCTGTTTATTCACCATGGCAGTTACAACTCCTGAACATTTGCATTGAAAGGTCTTCCTGTTCCTTGTACTGGGTCAACCGCATTCTCAGCTCATTGAAATCGACTTCGTGGCCGTCAAATTCAGGGCCGTCCACACAGGCGAATTTTGTTTCGCCGCCGACGCTGCAACGGCAGGCTCCGCACATGCCCACGCCGTCAACCATGATGGAGTTCAGGCTGACTGTGGTTTTAACGCCGAAGGGTTCGGTGACCTTGGCTACCGCTTCCATCATGGGAACCGGGCCGATGGCGACGACTTCTGCGACGTCCTTGTCCTGTTCAAGGCGTTCGCGCAGGAGGTCGGTGACAAATCCCTTGTGTCCGGTACTGCCGTCATCGGTGGCGATGAGCAGTTCGGGGCAGAAGTAGCCCAGTTCGGTACAGAAAAGGAGCATGTTTTCGCTGCGTGCGCCGACAATGGCGACTACGTGGTTTCCGGCAAGGTGGTGGCCTTTGGCAATGTGGTGCATGGCCGCGATTCCGGTACCGCCGCCCACACAGATGACGGTTCCTGACTTTTCAATGTGGGTCGGTTTACCCAGAGGACCGCAGACATCAAGGATGGTGTCCCCTTCATTCAGTGTTTCAAGCAGGGCGGAGCTTTTACCTACAACGAGGTAGACGATGGTGATGGTGCCTGCTTCTTTGTCTGTGTCAGCAATGGTCAGGGGGATGCGTTCCCCTTTTTCATGGATGCGTAGAATTACGAAATTTCCCGGTTTAGCCTTCTTGGCAATTTGAGGACAGTCAATGACCAGCATGGATGTCTGGCCGGGGATAAGTGCTTTTTTAATCAGAATTTTGTTGCTCATAATCTCCTACACTGCTTAAGTTTCAGGGGAAGTTAAGTTTTTCCCTAATAGATTGCAAGTTTCAGACTGATTATAAGGCTTTGGCTTTTCCCTTTCTGTTAAAAACTGAAATTTACGCTTCCCTCGCTATGCTTTATTTCAGTCTTTTAAATTTTTTCCGTGTCTGCCGGGTAAAGCCTTATGTTCAGTGTGATTCTATTGCTCGCCCCTCTTGCCAATTCTTCCGCTACGTATTATATATTAATACAACTTAGCAGAAGTTTATTTTCATCAGCTTCCACGGACGGAAGCCGGAAATACCGCGTATCCTTCAAGGATGATTGCGAAAGTCTCGCAGATACGGCGGATTGCCAGTGATGGCAGTCGGCCTTTTTTTGTGTACGCGGAAACGGTTTTCTGGTGGAGAAAGTAGTGAGAATAGCAGCGCAGGGCATCAACCAATATGTTGATAATGCGAAGAGATGGTCCGGAGAGACTGCCGCTGAAGTGGAAAAGGTGAAAGCACGCGTGACCACGCGTAAATTCGGCTTCAATATCGGCAAGCTCGGTGTAAATTTCACTGCAAAGGACCTCGAATTTGAACCGGACGAGACGCAAAAAGCCTCGCGCGAATTCCGATCAAAAACCTACCCCCGTACTCAAAGCGAAGAGCGGCACGTACAGAATATGTATCAGCAGCTTGCTCTTACCCAAACGGCTTTTTCCGAGGATTCCGCCATGTTCAATCCCGGGAGCTCCGGTTACATGAGGACCAGGGCACTTAATGCCTATTCCCGACAGTCCGGTGCTCTTGAGTATACGCTTCCGGGCAGCGCTCTCGGCAAAGTCTGATTCCAGTAGTATCCACATACCAACGGCCCAAAACAACGTTTTTTTGCTGCACGGCATAATTCCTCTTTCCCTATAACCCTGAGGAATTATTAACACCTGACCGTGGAAAGTAATGCAGTAGCAGTATCAATTTTAAAAAGACCTGATTATCTCTTTAATATAAATTGATGGGTCAATCAATCGCTTTCGTAATAAAATTGCAACATTTTGTTTTGGGGGGGGTGATTTGTAGTGGGCGGGATTGTTTTGGTGGTGAGGTAGTTTGATAATGAATGCCCCCGGACCGAAGTCCGGGGGCTTAGTTAATCAGCTTCCGTCTGTAAGCATCTCCGTTGGTACTTTGCTTGGGCAGATCAGCCGGGCGGCTTCAAAGGCCGCCTCCTTGGTTTTTTTGGTTATAATGACTGCTACGTCACCACGGAAGTTGTCCCGAGTGGGGTCAGCACTCTGTATGAGCTTCCCCTGAGCCTTGATCTGCACATTTCTAATGAAAAATCTGCAATTATTGGTCATAAAGAGAGTTTTTTCAGTAGCTTTATATACTTGAGCCGTGCGTTTCTGGGCCTTCTCCGTCAGGTAAATTATGATTGGATAGTGATAGCCCTCTTTGGGCCTGTACCAAACTTTTCCACGGAAGCGCCATACCTCGATTTTGGTTACATCATCGCAAGATAGTGGCAATATAGATTGCGCCCAGCTATTCGTTGGTATGAACAGTGCGATGAGTAGAATGAATGTTGCGAATCTCATTTAACCCCTTATGGAATAAGTAATGGTGCAGTTGTCTGCAGTCGGGACAGAACGGGTTAATTCCCCCGACAGCACTTGCTGCGGGGGGCTTATTTCTATTGGGCTAGCCGTCAGCTTCCGTCTGTAAGCATCTCCGTTGGTACTTTGTTTGGACAGATCATCCGGGCGGCTTCAAAGGCCGCTTCCTTGGTTTTCTTGGTTATAATGACTGCTTCGTCACCACGGAAGTTGTCCCAAGTGGGAGCATCACTTTGTATGAGCCTACCTTGAGCCTTAATTTGCACAGGTCTAGTGTAAATTTTGCAATTATCGACCATAACGATAATTTTTTCAGTGGCCTCATATACTTGAGCCGAGCGTGTCAGGGCTTCCTTCGTCAGGTAAGCCATGACTACATAGTTATAACCTTCTTTGGTTGGACAGTGCCAAACTTCTCCACGAAGACGCCATATCTCGGTTTTGATTACATCATCGCAAGAGAGCGGCAATATAGATTGCGCCGAGCTATTCGTTGGTATGAACAGTGCGACGAGTAGAATAAATGTTGCGAATTTCATTTAACCCCTTATGGAATAAGTAATGGTGCAGTTGTCGGCTCCATCGCACGTTATCGCCACTTCCCATGGCACCGGTATCTCGCCGAATTTCGTAAATTCAAAAGAATCGGACTGGCCCGGAGCCATCCACCCGGTGTTTTCCCATACACTGCCGTCAACCTGAATTCTTGCCCCGGCAAGAAAGGGACCGAGATTCGTCACTTCAACAACTATTTTCTGGCTGGCACCGAATTCATGGCTATCGCTGTCACCTTGTCCTTGAAGTATGCCACTAACGTAGAAGCCCTTGAAATGTCTCTCGATCTCGCACTTACAGTTGGGGTGCGGTCTTTCAGGTTCTTTCTCAAAGGTCTTTCCTTTAAGTGCCTGACACTTTTCGCAGGCATTCTTTTTGGGAGTTACCGTCCAATAGAAATTTTCGTTTTCCTTTTCCTTATCAGGATCAGTCTCTTCATCTGGCGGATCAGCAGGTGCTCCCTCTTCACTCACCTTAGCCAACCCAACCCGATCAATAAAGTTAACCGGATCATCATGACAATAGCCATAAACATCCACATCTCCGCCAGCAAGGCCAAGCGGGTCGGGCTGGATGAAACGACCGATGGAAGGATCGTATTCACGGTGTCCGAAATGGACCAGCCCGGTGTCGCGGTCATGCAGTCCGGCTGCGAAGCCGAGGGGGATGTATATACGTTCATTGGTATCGACAGTCATGTTTCCGAACGAATCACGTATAATTCGTCTTATCTCATTTCCATGATCATCAGCAACCATATAAATTGTGCCGACCTGATCAGAAGCGAGGTAGTAGACTTCATCACCGCAACGCATGGCGATGGGATCGCCTTCGTTATCGTAGGCGAAATCCGTGCGCTTGCCGTACTCGTCTGTGAAGGCTGTCAGCGTGGTTAAATTGTGCCAGAGGTATGTTTCTACGACTTTGCCGTTGACGGACTTGGAAGTGCGCTTGCCGTCAGGATCGATGGTGTAGGAAATGCGGCGGCCATCCGGCAGTTTAACCTGCTGCAACTGGCCTGAATGGTGATATTCGTAGCTGGTCACAACGCAGCCGTCCTGTTTTCTGATCAGACGGCCCTGATCGTCGTAGGAATATTTTACATTCCCGACCTTTTCCAGACGAAGGCCGGAACCGTAGAGGAAGCGGCGTTGTCCGGTCTGCGGGGTGGCACCAAAGTAGCGTTCACCGTATTTGCCGTACAAGTATTCCTCGATGATCTGCTTGCCTTTCCAGACCTTGTGCAGCCTGCCCCCTGCATCATATTCGTAATGCAGGTGGTGGTCCAAAGGCTCAAGGGATTGCAGTTTTTGGATGATGCGTCCGTCCTCATTTCTTTCGGTGCCCAGCACGGAAAACAGCTCTTGAGCGTTCGGCACTGCGAAGGGAGTGACCCGGATGGCATCATCAGGATTGAACTCCACGCCGTCATGTTCGAACTCGTCATGCAGGTCCGGGCCTGTTCCGGTCTGCGGCTGTTGGGGGGTGATTGCTGCATGCATTACAAAATTTCCTTGATTATAATTTATGGAAAAAGCCCGTAACGACCTGTTCATCAAGGGCTTTTGTCCTCCTACAGAATCAAGGATAGCGGGCAGGGCGGACCTGAATCAGGGGATTCAGGTCCGCCCAGAGGAAAATAGCAACATTTCTTTTTGCATAAAAATAATTTCAGGCGTTAAGATTCAGTTTCCGGGCCGTCCCCCACAGATTAGGCTTGCCGGGACCGCAATTACATATTAGACAGCGGCTCACAAATACCGTAATAAGGAGTCCCTTTACCCTTGATCCAAGGGGAAAAAAGGAAGACCGAATAAAATATTATAAGGCGACGACCCCTGGAGGCCGCCGACTTTTTTCATATGGCTAAATTAGATAAAATAAGAAATTTCAGTATCATTGCGCATATCGACCACGGCAAGTCCACTCTTGCGGACCGTATCCTTGAAATCACCGGAATGGTTTCCGAACGTGAGAAAAAGGACCAGTACCTTGATAAGATGGAACTGGAGCAGGAACGCGGAATTACTATCAAGGCTCAGACCGTGCGTATCCCGTACAAAGCCAAGGACGGTGAGGAGTATATACTCAACCTGATCGATACCCCCGGCCACGTGGACTTCAGTTACGAAGTGTCCCGTAGTCTTGCCGCGTCCGAGGGTGCGCTTTTGGTGGTTGATTCCACTCAGGGCGTTGAAGCGCAGACCCTTGCCAATGTATTTCTGGCACTGGACCACGACCTTGAAATCGTACCCGTGCTCAACAAGGTGGACCTGCCCAGTTCCGATTGTGAACGCGTTGGGCAGGAAATCGAGGAAGTCATCGGACTGGACTGCTCTGATCCGATCATGATCAGTGCCAAGACCGGGCTGAATGTGGAAGATGTGCTGGAGTCCATAGTCAAGGATCTGCCGCCGCCGGAAGGTGATCCGGACGCGCCGCTCAAGGCTTTGATTTTTGATTCATGGTACGATTCCTATCAGGGTGTTGTGGTTCTGTTCAGGATTCTGGACGGTACCCTCAAGAAGGGTGACAAGATCCAGATCCACTCCACCGGACGTACCTTTGATGTGACCACTCTCGGTGTTTACACTCCTGAACCGCAGAAGACCAAGGAACTGGCTGCCGGTGAAGTTGGTTTCCTCTGCGCCAGCATGAAGGAACTCAATGACGCGCCCGTGGGTGATACCGTCACCCTTGCCGCTGATCCGGTGGAAGATCCGTTTCCCGGTTTTCAGGAAGTAAAGCCCATGGTTTTTTGCGGACTCTATCCGGTGGAACCCGCCGAGTACGAGCCGCTCAAGGCCGCGCTGGAAAAATTGCAGCTCAACGACACCGCATTCTCCTTTGAGCCGGAAACATCGACCGCTCTCGGTTTCGGTTTCCGCTGCGGTTTCCTCGGCCTGCTGCATATGGAAATTATTCAGGAGCGTCTGGAGCGCGAGTTTCAGGCCAAACTCATCGCTACCGCGCCTTCAGTTGTCTATCAGGCAAGACTGAACAACGGCGAAGTGCTTGAAATTGATAACCCCAGCAAGATGCCGGACGGCGGTGATCTCGAATCTCTGGCCGAACCTTTCTGCCGTCTTGAAATTCATGTGCCTAACGAGTACGTTGGTGCGGTTCTCAAGCTCTGTGAGGAAAAACGCGGTATTCAGCAGGATATGCGTTACCTGACATCTTCAAGGGTTATCATTACTTATGAAGTTCCCTTTGCGGAAATTATGTACGACTTCTTTGACAAGCTTAAGTCGCACACCAAGGGCTATGCTTCCCTTGATTACGAAATTATTGATTACCGCGAATCGAATCTGGTTAAGCTCGACATCCTGATCAACACTGATCCGGTGGATGCCTTTTCAGCCATTGTCCATAAGGATTCCGCATATCCTTTCGGACGCTCACTTGCCCTCAAGCTGAAACGGGCCATCCCGCGCCAGATGTTCGAAATTGTTATTCAGGCCGCGATCGGTCGCAAGATCATCGCCAAAGAACGAGTGGCCCCGTTCAGGAAAAACGTTACCGCCAAATGTTACGGCGGGGATATTACCCGTAAGCGCAAGCTTCTGGAAAAACAGAAGGAAGGTAAGAAGCGCATGAAGAAGATGGGTAATGTCGAAATTCCGCAGGAAGCTTTCATGGCAGTATTGAAAGCTGGCGAAGACTAAACGACCCGCCCTGTGTAACACGCAGGAAACTATAAGGATATTAATTATGAATCCCAGATGGCAGAGCACTGTGAAAGAATATATTGAAGCTCTTTTTATCGCACTCATACTGGCTCTCTTCATCCGAACCTTTATTGTGCAGGCCTTCAAGATTCCGTCCGGTTCCATGTTGCAGACCCTCCAGATCGGAGACCATCTGCTGGTAAGTAAATTTTCCTACGGCGTGAAAGTTCCCTTCACCGGGAAGGTGATCGTGCCGGTGGGCGACCCCGAGTATCAGGACATCATTGTCTTCAAATACCCCGGCGACCCCAGCAAGGACTACATTAAAAGGGTTATCGGCGTACCCGGTGATACTGTGGAGATCAAGAATAAGAAGGTCTTCGTTAACGGCAAGGAGCTTGTTGAGCCTTACGTTCAGTATACCGATACCACCCACGTTTCAACACTGCGCGACAACATGCCGCCCCGCGTAATTCCCGAAGGGGAATACTTCGTCATGGGCGACAACCGCGATGGATCCAACGATTCCAGATTCTGGGGCAATGTTCCCAGAGAGAACATCTTAGGAAAGGCGTGGATTATCTACTGGTCTTGGGGCGGTCCCAAGACCGTTCGCTGGGATCGTATTGGTGACATCCTGCACTAGCATTTGTCTAAAGCATCAAGGGTGGTGCTAATCCATAGCGATTTTAGCGCATAGTTGAAATCTGGTTATATGAAAGCCCCGGTACGTTTGTACCGGGGCTTTAGTTTTTTTGTGAGAAGTGTCGAAAGAAAAAGAAATAACCTTATTATTGAGTTCCCTTGCTGTTAGATGATAGAGCTAATTCAGGAGGAACGAATGCTTTCAGCCTTTCGCTTCATATTTTCAGCCATTTGCGGTGCAATCCTTTTATCTTTGCTTTCCGCTTTACAGAAGTACCTGATGGGCTGGCCTTTGATGCCGCAGGCGTTTGCGGTTCCTTTTGTGTTCGGTATGATTACCGGTGCGGTTTTTAATTTATATACGTTGTTTGTAAAACGGCAGAGAAAGACAGAGGAACTGCTTGAGGCGAGAGAGAATCAGCTGAATACTGTGTTGACCGCCGCTCCCATAGGTATAGGAATGGTGGTGGATCGTGTTCTGCTTGAAGTGAATGATTTTTTTTGTGAGATGACCGGATACTCCAGAGAGGAGCTGATCGGTCAGTCTTCCCGTATTGTATATCCCAGTGATGATGATTTTGATTACGTAACAAAATATAAATATGACCAGATTAAGGAAAAGGGTGTCGGTACTGTTGAAACCCGGCTGCAGCACAAGAACGGCAGCATCATACATGTCATCCTGAGTTCAAAGCCGCTTAATCCTGATGACTGGTCGCAGGGTGTTTCATTTACCGCTCTTAATATTACTAAAAGGAAAGAAGCGGAGAATTCGCTTGCCCGACGTATTGTATTTGAAAATCTGGTCAGTAAAGTTGCTTCTGACTTTCTTGACCTGTCAGTGGATAAAATTGACGAAGGGCTGAATGAAGCCCTCATGTCTGTCAGTCGGTTCACAGGAGTCGACCGGGCTTATATTTTTCTCATGCGCGGTAATACCTCCATTTGCGACAACACCCATGAGTGGTGTGCGGAAAACATAGAACCGCAGATTCACCTGTTGCAGAGTCTGGACTTACAGGATTTCGGAACCCTGCTCTGGGATAAGCTCAACAGAAGAGAACCGTATTATATCCCGGATGTATCCGTTTTGCCGGAGGACCTGCCGGATAAAGAGGTGCTTGAAGCGCAAAGCATACGTTCTGTGCTGATTGAACCCATGTATCTTAATGACCGGCTTGTGGGTTTTGCAGGTTTTGATTCTGTGATTTCACTTCGGCAGTGGTCGGAAGAGGATATCGATATCCTGTCTTTGTTCGGCAAAAACGTTGCGTTGGTGCTGGAACGGAAAAAGACCGAAGAAGAGTTGATCGGAGCAAAGCTGGGGGCTGAAACCGCAAATATTGCGAAATCGGATTTTCTGGCCAATATGTCTCATGAAATACGGACCCCCCTTAACGGTATAATGGGCATGCTGCAATTAATGCATATGGACGGGCTTAGTCCGCAGCAGGATGAGCATTATCATTTTGCCATGCAGTCCTGCAAACGGCTGACCCAACTGCTCAGCGATGTGCTTGATATTTCCATGATTGAGTCCGGTCATTTGCAGATAGTTGATGCGGAATTTGATCTGGCGGATGTTTTGGGGTCGGCTTATGCCCTGTTCAGACCGGTTGCGGTCCAGAAGAATGTTGATTTACGTTTTGATGTGGCGGGAAGCCTGCCGGAGAAATTGCTGGGGGACAGCAATCGCTTGCACCAGATCTTTAACAATTTGATCGGTAATGCCTTGAAATTCACTGAAGACGGCAGTGTTCTAGTTGAAGTTTATCCGCTGAAAAGTACACAGCCCGGCAAACATAAAATTTTGTTCTCAGTGACTGATTCAGGGATCGGTATAGAAGACAGCCAATTGGAGTCTGTTTTTAATTCGTTTACTCAGGCTGATGCCAGCCGGACCCGCGATTATGAAGGGGCCGGGCTGGGACTGGCCATTGTGAAAAAGCTGCTTGGGTTGATGGGCGGGAATCTTTCCATATCCAGTGAACTCGAAGTCGGAACGTCGGTCCATTTCAGTCTGGAGTTCGATGAGGCCCGGCCAGAGTCGGGAATTGCCGGGTGTGATCAGGACGATGAAGGTCATTCCATAAAAGAATTTAATGTCCTTGTGGCTGAAGACGAGAAAGTAAACCTGCTTACGCTCAAAAGTTTTCTGGAAAAACTAGGCTGCACTGTATCGGTTGCCGTGGATGGTCACGGGGTAATTGAAGCACTGAGTGTAGAGAGTGAGCCGTTTGATTTGATTTTTATGGACATTCAGATGCCGAATATGGGCGGGCTTGAAGCAACCGTACGTATTCGCGCAGGTGAAGCCGGTGCGCAAAACAGTGATGTTCCGATTATCGCCTGCACAGCCCACGCCATGGCCGGGGATAAGGAGGAGTTCCTTTCCGCAGGCATGGACGATTACCTCTCCAAGCCGACCCGGATCGATGATGTGAAGCGGATATTGGTTAAGTATTCGGGGGTGGATTAATCGCAGCAGTCCAGCTGAAGTCCCCTTAAATCCATACATCATTCTCCGCAGTATATTCTCCGCCGTCCGCGTCCCCGGTGTTGACCACCCCGCGCGGCTCTATGAGCATGACCTTGCATTCCTGCGCTGCAACAGGCTTGTGCTCCACCCCTTTGGGAATCACGTACATTTCGCCTGCATTAAGGGTTACTTTTCCGTCCCGGAAGAGGATGTCCAGTTCCCCTTCAATGACCATGAAAGTTTCGTCTGTGTCCTTATGGTCATGCCAGACGAACTCTCCTTTGAGTTTGGCAAGCTTGAACTGGTAGTTGTTCATCTCCGCGATTACGCGCGGGGACCAATGTTCGTGGAATTTCGAAAGTTTGTCCTTGAAATTGATGGCTTGATAATCCATGGTGTCTCCCCCGGTTCGGGTAGATAATTTGGAGTTTTCCTGATGGTATACAGCTTCTCTTTGTTTCGCCAGTCTGAAATTCAATCTCCCATTTGAACCCTGTTCCATTTCCGGTTATACCTTGAATACAAATTTCCTTCACCCAACGGAGAGAGTGTATGAAGTCTTTTAACGAGCAGTCCTTAAAAGAACAACTTGCTGAAATAGAAGCTGAAAAACGGAAATACACCCACGGCGGCAACCTGCGCCGGTTGGCGGAGCGGGCCGGGTGCCCTTCTTCCGAGATTGTGGATTTTTCAGCCAATATCAATCCGCTGGGACCTCCCTCGTGGTTGCAGCAGGAAGTGGTCCGGGCACTTGCGGAGGTTGACCGCTATCCTGATCCGGAAAGTTCGGAGCTTACTCTTGCCGCCTGCGAGAAGTTTTCGGTCTGGCCCACTGAATGCGTGGCCGGCAACGGGGCCTCGGAACTGATTGCGGCCATTGCCCGTATCGGAAACTTCAAGCGGGCGGTTATTCCGGTGCCCTGCTACGTGGATTACGAACGTTCCTGCAAGCTTGCAGGTTTAAAGACTGAGCATATCCCCCTTGACCCGCAACGCGGTTTTGCCCCGGATTTTGAGACGCTTTCATCTTTTCTGGCCGCATCTCCCGCTTTGGTTTTTCTGGCCCAGCCCAATAATCCCACCGGGACCGCTTTCGATCCTGCGGAGCTGAAAGCACTTGCCCGTAAACATCCTGATTCCCGCTTTGTGATTGATGAATCCTTTGCCGACTTTGTTCCGGGATTGGAAAGGTTGGCCGGGCAGCGTCCGCCCAACGTAGTCACTGTTGTTTCCATGACCAAATTTTACGCCATCCCCGGTCTGCGGCTGGGGCTGGCCTTTGCCGCTCCTGACGTGATCATGGAGATCAAGAATGAGCTGCCCTGCTGGTCGGTGAATATTCTGGCCCAGAAGGTGGGACTGCGCTGCCTGCGTGATGAAGATTACGAACGCAGAACAATTGAGACCACCACCCGTTTGCGTGATGAACTGGTTCAGGGAATTCTGGAAGTTCCCGGTATCCGGGCACTTCCTTCGCAGGCAAACTTCATGCTCTGCCAGGTGCAGAGGGTGGGCATGGACGCTGCCGGACTCATCGAGCATCTGATTAAAAACAAGGTAGCGGTGCGCCATTGTGATAATTTTGACGGGCTGGATTCCACTTATTTCCGCATCGCCGTGCGCACTGCTGAGGAAAATCAGGTCCTGCTGGACGGGTTGCGTTCTTTCTCCGGCATGGAGGTCTCCGCACCCAAGGCCAAAAAGACTCCGGCCCTGATGATTCAGGGAACCTGCTCCAACGCCGGCAAGTCTATTCTGGCCGCAGCGTTCTGCCGTATTTTGCTGCAGGACGGATTCAAGGTCGCCCCGTTCAAGGCCCAGAATATGTCGCTTAATTCTTTTGTTACTGACGACGGTTTGGAAATGGGCCGGGCGCAGGTCACACAGGCCGCTGCCTGCAAGCTCTCCCCGGATGTGCGCATGAATCCGATTCTGCTCAAACCGGGCAGCGATATCGGTTCGCAGGTCATTGTCATGGGCAAGCCCGTGGGTAACATGAAAGTTCAGAAGTATGTGGAGTACAAGCCCACGGCTTTTGAGGCGGTCAAAGATGCGTACGAATCCCTGAGTTCTGATGTTGACGTTATGGTCATCGAGGGCGCGGGCAGTCCGGCTGAGATCAACCTTAAGCAGCATGATATCGTGAATATGGCCATGGCTGATTATGCCGGGGCCAAGGTGCTCATCACCGGGGATATTGACCGGGGCGGGGTTTTTGCCTCCCTTGCCGGGACCATGGACCTGCTGGAACCCAAAGAGCGTAAACTGGTCTGCGGTTTTCTGCTCAATAAATTTCGCGGGGATGCCTCTTTGCTGACCCCGGCCTTTGACTTTACTCTCAGCCATACCGGGAAGCCTGTGCTGGGGACTATACCTTTTATCAATAACCTCGGGTTGCCGGACGAGGATTCTGTTTCGTTCAAGGAAGATCTGAGGAAGTCCGGTTCTGAGGGCAAGCGCAAGGACTCAGTGGATATCGTCTGCATCGACCTGCCGCGTATCTCCAATTTTACGGACCTTGATTCCCTGAAAGGTGAGCCGGATGTGAACCTGCGGGTAGTGGATAAGCCGGAGGATCTCGGCAATCCTGACGCAGTCATTCTGCCGGGGAGTAAATCCACTCTTGCCGACCTTGCCCACTTGCGCGAGAGCGGTCTGGCCGAGGCTGTGGCCGGGTTGCGTGACAAGGCGGTGATTGTCGGCATATGTGGCGGATTCCAGATGCTGGGCCAGTATATCAGCGACCCGGATGATATTGAATCCGGCGGTTCTGCCGAAGGGCTGGGACTGCTGCCCCTGCAGACCACCCTTGCCCCGGAAAAGACCCTGACCCGTACACTGGCGATGCATTCCCAGAGCAAGCTGGAGGTTGTGGGCTATGAAATCCACCACGGTAAGACCGAACCTCTGCTGCCCACGGTGCGTGCGGCTATTGTCCCGCAGGGCATTACCGGGGGAGTCCCGGTTTCCAAGGCCCTTGGTTTCGGTTCCAAGTCCGGCTTGATCTGGGGGACATACCTGCACGGTATTTTTGATGCTGACGAGTTCCGGCGCTGGTTTGTGGATTCCCTGCGGGCGCGTAAAGGTTTGCCTAAGCTGGGCAAAGTGCAGTCGGTATTTAATATGGAAGAAGCTCTGGACCGCCTTGCAAGTGTGGTCCGTGAGAACGTGGACATGGTTGCTGTTTATGCTGCTTTGGGGCTGCGGTGAGGTCTTGTTGCAATTGCCCATGATGCGGAATTTGGTGTATGATGATCTCACTTGAATAATGTTCAAGCTCAGGGGGCTTTCATGGCTAAAATAGAATGGCATGATGGTTTGGGGATCGGGGTTGAGGAAATCGATGATCAGCATAAGTCTCTGATCGGGATGGTTAACGATGTTCTGGATGCCTTTGGAAAAGGTGAGAAAGATGCGGCCATTGATGATCTTCTGAGCAAGTTGAAGGAGTATGCTGTCCTCCATTTTAATACCGAGGAAAAGTATATGGAGGAAATTGAGTATCCGCAGCTTGCTGAGCATCATCAGCTTCATGAAGAGTTGAAAAATCGTGTTAAAGCCTTGCAGGCCGCCCGTTTTCATCGCGAGGAAGTTACGCCCAAAGATGTTAAAGAGCTTTTGGCTGACTGGCTGGTGGAACATCTTTTACAGGAGGATTATAAAATCGCTCAATTCGCCAAGGATAATAAGGGAGAATTTGTGCCTTGATGGGCCAGGAAAGTGCTTGACCATGTCTGACTCTGTTGATATTTGTATGTGCAAATGAGTGACCAGCCCAAAGTATCAGATTATCTTAAATGCTGCCTTTTCTTCTCGGTGAATACCTTGTCCCGGGTAGTGGGCAGGCTTGCTGATGAAGCATTTGCCGAGACCGGGATTTCTCCGGCCCATGCTTTTTTGATGATGCTGGTTAACGAGAATCCCGGGATTATCCAGAAGGAGTTGACCGCAGCCCTGCATCTTGCTCCGTCCACGGTGACCCGTTTTGTGGATAGTCTGGCTAAGAAGGGATTTGTGGAGCGCAGGACAGAAGGCAAACTTTCCAAGGTTTATCCCACTGAAGCGGGGATGGCCTTGCAGGAGCCCATCGCTGCCGGCTGGAAGGAACTTTATCACCGCTACAGTGAAATTCTGGGTGAAGAGGAAGGCAAGCTGCTTACCTCCGCTATTTTTGAGGCCGGGCGCAAGCTGGAAGACGCATAGGCATATTTTTTTAAAACTTCATTTGTATATACACGTGTATGTGCAAACAAAAGGAGAAGGTCATGAGCCGAATCAACATTGGAAACAACGCATTTATTTTACCGGAACCGCAGTCTATTGTCGGAACCCATTACAACGGCAAGGCCAATTTCATGGCTCTGGCATGGCTGACACGGGTTAACTACCAGCCATGCCTTTTCGCCATTACCGTGAATAAGAATCACGCAACCGGCTTGGGTATTGTTGAAAGCGGTGAGTTTTCCATCAACATCCCCCATGAAGGAATGCATCGCGAAACCGACGTGATGGGACTGCTTTCCGGTAAGCGGGTCGATAAATCACAGTTCTTTGATCTTCATTACGGTGAACTCAAAAAAGCACCGCTGATCAGGGAGTGCCCCATTGCCATGGAATGCAAGCTGGTAAAAACTGTTGAGTTGGACACCAATATTATGTTCATCGGCGAACTGATGGGTACATGGACCGAAGAAAAGTACATGACTGATGGTTACATCGATATTGAAAAGGTCAAGCCCATGACTCTTTCCATGCCTGATAACCATTACTGGGCTATCGGGCGTAAGATCGGCAAGGCATGGCATGACGGTAAAGAGCTTAAGGACCGGCTGAAGAAGTAGGCTGGTTGATTTGTGTGAATAGCCAAGCCCCTGCTGTTGAATAACTGCAGGGGCTTGGTCTACGGTCTGAATGATTCCATGATCGCGAGCAGAATTTTTCGCGTGGGCGGATCATCGGACCCGCAGATGCCGATAATCACGTAGGCATCATTGTTCAGCTTTCCGTAGCCGATGATCACATTCAGTTTTTCTTTGTGCAGTTCACCCTTATATTCTTTGAAACTTATTTCAAAATTTTTATGCTGCGGGTTGAAACCGGAAACAGCGGTCCCCTTTTCCGGTTTTACAAAAGGAATTTCCGCGCTGATTTCGTTTTCCATGATCCCCATTATTTCCGCCACGGAAAGCTCCTCGCCCATGTCGATGCGCAGGGCTGTGAGGTCCGCTCTATGTTGCGGATCGCGAGCACTGATTTCCGGGCCGTTGTCGGTTTTTATCTGTGAAACCTCCCACTTTTCCGGGATGTTGAGCTTCATGCCGAAATTGATTTCCTGAAATTCAGTCGAGGCATGGGCGGTCTTTACACCTGTTAGCCTTATGCCCTGTGGCATAGCAGGTATGAGAGATTCCGGCAGGCTTCCGGTTTTATAGCTTTTTTCCGGTAAATACTGGTAAATATACCCGTATACAGCCGGGTGCCAGCTCAATGCAGTCAATGTGAATCCAAACCACATGGTTACGATTATCCAGTACAGTACCGGATTGCTGTCCCGTGAAATATCTTCCAGCAGATAGGTCTGCCTGTTCTTAAGGTCCATGATGACCCAGAGCAGGAAAAGTATCCCCCAGAGCCACGGCATA
The DNA here is from genome assembly GCF_010470675.1 of Desulfovibrio sp. JC010. Lineage (NCBI taxonomy): Bacteria > Pseudomonadati > Thermodesulfobacteriota > Desulfovibrionia > Desulfovibrionales > Desulfovibrionaceae > Desulfovibrio > Desulfovibrio sp. JC010. The sequence goes on along the minus strand of NZ_VOIQ01000008.1, from coordinate 32,850 downwards.
TCCATGATCAGGGCTGCGCCGATCAGCAGCAGAGCCAGCATGGACTTCCATTTGATGTTTGAGCCTGTATTCATTTTGGGCTTTCTCCCGGAGTTGTTTCTGCCTGAGCGGCTACCAGTTGCAGAGGTAACTCCACCACCGGAAAGCGGCGACTTTTTTTTTACCTGTTTCCAGAACCATGTGGCTCCTTCATCAAGTTCCTGCGCAGTCATGTTTTTGGGTTTGAAGACGGCCTGACTGCAATCATACTTGGACCAGTCTTTGGTCAGCAGTCTGTCTTCTGATTCCAGACGGTGATAGAGGGGAGTTCCGGCAAAGGGGCAGAGAATGACCGATTCCACTTCATCAATGCCGATCTCATTCACGAAATCGAGGCTTTGCTGAAAAATTTCCGGGGTGTGGGAATCGAATCCGAAGATCATGGAAGAGGTGATTTTGATCCCGTATTCATGGAATTTATCGATTGCCGTGCGGACTTCCGCCGGGGAAACAAATTTCTTTCCGGAACTGGACAGGGCATCTGCCGAGGGAGTCTCAATACCCAACAGCAGCAGTTCGCAGCCGGATTCCGCTGCAAGGCGGAGCAGTTCTTCGTCCTGCGCCATTTTGATGGTCGATTCACCCACCCATTTGATGTTCAACGGCTTGAGGGCCTTGAAAAGCTTAATGGCATAGTCGCGGTCCGCAGTAAGGTTGTCGGAGTGCAGTTCGAACCATTTTGCCGGGGCGGCCTTGATTTCCGCCACAATATTTTCAATGGGACGCAGACGGTATTTACCTTTAAAGAACGGCGGAATAACGCAGAATTCACAGCGGTGAACGCAGCCGCGTGAGACCAGCACCGACCAGATCCCCTTGTAGCGTGATACCGGGATGATGTCCGTGGGGTAGGGGCGCAGTTTGGGCATATCCACCGGGCTGCTGCGCTGGTAGCGTTTCTGAAGTGTTCCGGCTTTATAATCCTTGAGCAGCTTGGTCCAGATTCCTTCCACTTCACCGATCAACAGGGAGTCAGCATGCTGCCGGGCTTCATCGGGCATGAATGATGCGTGCAATCCGCCGAGGACCACGGTTTTGCCTTTGCCGCGGTATTTGTCAGCCAGTTTGTAGGCGTGGATGGCGTCCGGGGTATGAAAACAGATAACGATGACATCCGCGTCCGTGTTCATTTTGGGCTTCATGTCCTGCGTTTCATCGCACATGTCCACTTGCACACCGCGTGGAGTGGCAGCGGCAAGGGAAAAAATATTTTGTGGGGGTGCACCCATGTATTTTTTATATTCTTTAAACAGGCCGGGAGCCGATGCTTTTATGAGATATACTTTCACGTTGCAGATCCTTTAAGTGAGTTAAGTTGTCTGCTTCCATACATAATATAAACGTAGGCTGCGATAATGGCAAAAATAATCATAGGCGGGATTAATCATGCTGAAAAAGGTCATGTTTAATGAGTATCTTCTGAGTGTCTCTCTTGCCTTGAGCGTTTAAACCGGATATCAAAAAGCCGATTATAAATACAAATACTAATTTTCAGGGTCGGAATTTCAATGATAGCAAAAGTTTCCTGTGCAGCCCTCATGGGCATTGACGGTTTTAAAGTCGATCTGGAAGTGGACCTGACCCGGCAGGGCATGCCTGCTTTTACCATGGTCGGTCTGGCTGAGGGCGCGGTTAAGGAGAGCAAGGAACGTGTTTTTTCCGCGCTCAAGAATTCAGGTTACCGCATCCCGCCTTCACGTATAACCGTGAACCTTGCTCCGGCTGATATCCGCAAGGCCGGATCTGCATATGATCTGCCTTTGGCTGCGTCCCTGCTCGGTGCGGCGGGCGTCATTGATCAGTCCGCGCTTGAAGGCTGGTTTCTGGCCGGGGAGCTTTCCCTTTCCGGCGGGGTAAAATCTGTGCACGGGGTGCTTCCGCTGGCTATCGAAGCCCGGCGCAAGGGAGCCAGGGGGCTGATCGTCAGCCCGGATAATGTAAATGAAGCCGCAGTGGTGGAAGGTCTTCCGGTTTACGGCGTTGGGACCCTTTCGCAGTTGGTGAATTTTCTTATCGGTGAAGAAAATCTGGAACCGGCCACGGTTGATACGGAACTGCTCTGGTCCGGGCGGCAGTCCTTCGGTATGGATTTTTCCGAGGTCAAAGGGCAGGAACACGCCAAGCGGGCTATCGAGATCGGGGCGGCAGGAAATCACAATTTGCTGTTCATCGGTCCTCCGGGCAGCGGTAAAACCATGCTGGCCCGGCGCATTCCCACGGTTCTGCCGTCGCTGGTTTTTGAGGAAGCATTGGAAGTTACCAAAATATACAGTGTTTCCGGTCAGCTGGAGCGGGATAAATCGCTCATGGTCACCCGTCCTTTCCGTGCTCCGCATCATACCATTTCCGATGCCGGACTCATCGGCGGCGGGGCATATCCCAAGCCCGGTGAAGTCTCCCTTGCCCATCGCGGGGTTCTTTTTCTGGATGAACTTCCGGAATTCAAAAAAAATGTGCTCGAAGTCCTGCGCCAGCCGCTTGAAGGCGGGGAGGTAACCATTTCCCGTGCGGCCATGTCCCTTTCATATCCGGCGGATTTTATGCTCGTGGCGGCCATGAATCCCTGTCCCTGCGGATATTTTACTGACGAACGGCATGCCTGTACCTGTTCGGCGCAGGCGGTGAACCGCTACCGTTCCAAGCTTTCCGGGCCGCTTCTGGACCGCATTGACCTGCAGATCGAAGTCCCGGCTGTGGAATACAAGGATTTGCGTGATTCCTCAGGGCTGGATTCAGCTTCCATGCGCGCCAATATTGAGCGGGTGCGGGAGATTCAGGCCGAACGTTTCAAGGATATGGATATCCTGACCAACAGTGAGCTTTCCGGTTCATCGCTGGAAAAGTTCTGCAAGCTGAGTGAAGCTGAGCACAGCTTTCTGGAGCAGGCAGTGCGTAGCCTTGGCCTTTCCGCCCGTGCTTACACGCGTATCCTGCGTATTTCACGGACCATTGCCGATCTGGCCGGGGCGGAGATGATTCAGGTTGCGCATCTGGCAGAGGCTATCAATTACCGGAGTATGGACAGGCAGGGGTAGCCATTGCGGCAGAATTGACACACATCCGCTGTTGCCAAGTCTGCTTTGCTGTAATATTACCTACCTTACTGGTTATTTCTAGGGAGGGGTAATGAAGCCGGTAATGAATGCTTTGACAGCACAGCAGGAGCTTTGGGATCAGGTTTTTACTGAGTCTGAAAGTTATTTCGGGCAACAGCCCAGTCTGCTTGCGCAAAAATCTCTTGAACTGTTTCAGGAAAATAACGTGCGAACCGTTCTGGAGACCGGGTGCGGTCAGGGACGGGATACGTTTCTTTTTGCTGAGGACGGAATCACTGTTACCGCACTTGATTATTCCAGCAGGGCGGTTGACGAAATCGCCGCCAGAGCATCTTCCTCCTCCCTTACTTCTTATGTAGATCCCCGCTGCTTTGATATCCGTAAACCGCTTCCTTTTGAATCCGAATCTTATGATGCCTGCTATTCGCACATGCTGCTGTGCATGGAACTGACCATGGCAGAAATTTCCTGCGCTTTAAGCGAAGTTCACCGGGTACTTAAGCCGGGCGGACTGGTGGTCTATTCTGTGAGATCCATTTTTGATCGCCATTACCGGGCCGGAGAACATCTGGGTGAGAATCTTTATGAGATCGGCAAGTTCGCAGTTCATTTTTTTTGCGAAGAAAAACTTCGCGGACTGGCCAGCGGATTCAAAATCAAATCCATCGAGCGTATTGAAGAGGGTGCTCTGCCGCGAGACTTGTTTTGTATTGTAATGGAAAAAAGCTCCACCCGTTACGCGCCTACATTTGAATCCTGTGCCTTGCCTGAGAGCAGGGCCGAGAAGGTTCCTTTTTCGCGAAACCGCGCCCGCTACCACTGTCCGGGCGGGACATGATAAGTTCCTTGCGTTTCAGTTGAAGCGCCCATCGTGAACATGATAAATTGCCACAAAAAAAGTCCGGATTTAAGTCCGGACTTTTTCATGATTTAGTTTAGATCTTTTCTAGAGAAACTCTTTAAGGTTCGGTACGATGGATGGAACCTGCTTTTTATATTCAAGATATTCCTTGCCGAAGGCTTCTTCGAGCATGTTTTCCTCTTCCGGGATGTGGTGCAGGAATTTATAGTAAGCTATCCCGCACATTCCAAAGAGGAGCCATGCCTGTGTGGCGATGGCACTGCCGGTGAAGATGAAGGCTATCCATGCAAAATAGAGCGGGTTGCGCACAATAGAGAAAGTTCCGGTGGTTTCCAGCCGCTGTTCGGCTACGGCTTTTTTTACGGTGACTCCGCTGATAAAAAGAAATGCGATACCGATACCCAGCAGCATTCCGCCCAGAATGTTGAAGGCCGCACTGGGCAGGAAAGTCATCAGGAATATTCTGGGAAAGATCAGGGTGATGATCAACGCGGCGAGGCCGTAGATGATGGTTGGTTTAAAGATTTTTAGTCCGACTCCAAAGATTGTCATCTTGCGTTCTTCCATAATATGCTCCACTGTTTTCCGGTTCAGTCAGCATTATTGCAGGCTGGAGGGAATTGTATAAATTGTTAGACTGAGTATATCATTGAATAGTTCATATAAAAATGTCAACAAAAACCGTCAGTTGAAAATGAATATGTAGCGGGGTAATCGAGTGTCCATTGAAAAATCCGGCCTGCCCATCGGTGTTTTTGATTCCGGTGTGGGAGGATTAACCGTCCTGCGGGCCTTGCGGGAGTTGATGCCCGGGGAAAACTATCTTTATCTGGGAGATACGGCCCGGGTGCCTTACGGCTCCAAAAGTGCCGACTCAATTGTGCGTTATGCTTTTCAGGCCGGGAACGCTCTTGTTTCCAGATCCATTAAAATGCTAGTTATTGCCTGCAATACAGCCACTGCCGTATCGCTTGAGAAACTCGCCGCTGAATATGCGCCGCTCCCTGTTGTGGGGGTGATTGAACCCGGTGCGGCTGCTGCCTGCGCTGCCAGCGGAAGCGGTAATATCGCGGTTATCGCCACCGAGAGCACGGTAAACGGCAAGGCTTACCAGAATACCATCTGTGAACTTCATCCCGAAGCAAAGATTATTGCCCGGCCTTGTCCTTTATTTGTGGGGCTTGCTGAAGAGGGCTGGACTGACGGGGAGTTGGTGGAGGCCATCGCCGCCCGCTATTTGCATCCGCTTTTTGCTGAATTCGGCAGCAATGGCCCGGATACCCTTGTGCTGGGCTGTACCCATTTTCCGGTACTGCGTGAAGCCATCGCCAATGTTGCCGGGCCGGGTATCACCATTGTGGATTCAGCTGAAACAACAGCTTTGAAAGTAAAAAACACATTGAGCAGCCTGAGTCTGTTGAATCAGGCCGGAGGTAAAGGGCGGACCCGTTTTCTGGCAACGGATTCTGCTGAACGGTTTGCAGCTGTGGGCGGGAGTTTTCTGGGGATCGATATTGATCCGACTAACGTTAGCGTGGTTGATCTTTAGCTTGCTTATCAAGCTATTTACTGCTTTTGAAAAGGTACCCGGTACACATTTCTGTCAGCTCTTCAAAAGCTTTTTCCATGTCCGGTTCTTCGTTTTCAAGCAGGCAGCGATGCATGGTTTCTTCAATGGCACCACAAACCAGCCGTGCGCTCAGGTCAATGTCTTTCACCCTGATTTTATCAGCGCAATTATTCAATATTTCACTCACACCGTGCTGAAGTGATTCCACAATTGATTTATCCAGCTCAGCCATCAATGCTTCCCTGTTTTTCAGGGCCAGCATTTCGCGGTGCAGTTCAGTTGAGAGGGAGTGGGCCTGCCGTGCGGTCTGGGTAATGTATTCAACAATCTTTTGCGGGCTTTTGTCATAGGGGGCGTTCGTTGCAAAATTTCCGTAAACACCTTTGGTAATACTGGCCGCATATGTTTCAGCAACCTGATCCAGCAGGTCTTTTTTGTCTCTGAAATAGCTGTAGAAAGTCCCCACTGAAACCTTTGCTTCAGCGGCCAACTCTGTAACTCCTGTTTCGTGGAATCCTTTCTCCGAAAACAGCTTCATCCCGGCCACAATGATCTTACGTTTCTTTTCCCTGCTTCTCTTCTGAACCGGTGATCGTGTCATGATCTCTCCGTTATTTATAAATGTATTTTATGAATATAAATTCATATTCATATTGTCAATAAATATGAATTTAATTTCATGTTTGTTGATATTGATATGAAAGAATGAAAGCCCGGCGCGATAACGCACCGGGCTGGTGTAGTGAAATAATGTATATTGCTTATGCTGAATCGGAAGGATTGGGCAGGAATTTGATGTCTATTTCCTGCTTCATTCCGTTCATGAATTCCCGGAATTCCCGCTCCTGATGCGGGCTGTAGCGCAGCAGCAGGATTCCTTTGAATCTATCAGCAATAGTAAAAAGGGCGAGGTTGTCCACGGCCTCCATGAGAAATCGAAAGATTGCGATATCAGATGGCGCAATCTGGATATACATGCGGCTGGAATTTTCCGGCGGCGGGGGCAAAGGACGCGGACGCGGTTTTCTTTTTCTACGGGCCATATAATTATTTTAGGTAGTTATGCCTCCGGCGGCTGGGGRAGGGAAAACTCTTGCAAGAGTTTTCCCTTCCCCAGACCCCATCCCTTTCAGAACCTTTTAGTATGCTTCGCAAGTAGCTCGTTATGACTACTTTCGAAATTAAAACCAGCGAAGCTTAATAAAAGGTTTTGGGATTCTTAAACCCTTTTGCAAAAGGGTTTAAGCCGCCGGAGGCATTCTGTTTTACAAAATCTTATATCCGTCTTCAGTAATCAAAACCATATATTCCCAGCGGATGCCGCCCCAGTCGGAGTAGTAGAGGCCGGGTTCTATGGTAATGATCATGCCCGGCTTCAGTTCACCGGAAGCAATGGGGCTGACGCTGGGCGGCTCATGTGTTTCAAGGCCGATACCGTGTCCCAGCGAATGGGTAAAGTACTTTTCGACCCCGTATTTTTCAAAGACTGCCTTTGCTGTGTGGTAGGCGTGCTGGATGGGCAGGCCGGGGCGCAACACCTTGATGGCTTCCATCTGTGCTTCCTGAACCTGATCACGCACGGTGAGAAAACGGTCGGAAGGCTTATCGCCGACCCAGAAGGTGCGGGTCTGGTCGGAGCAGTAATCGCCGAGGCGACCGCCCATGTCGATGAGCACCAGAGAACCGTCTTCAAGCTTGTCGTTGCCGGGAATGGCGTGGGGCAGAGCCGCATTGGGACCGATACCGACAATGGACGGGAAAGCAAGCTCGGATGCACCGTTGTTGCGGAAAAGCTGTTCCACATCCCATGCTATTTCAGCTTCAGTGCGTCCGGGTACAAGTTTGGGTTCCAGCAGCTCATAAACCTTGTGGTTCAGTGCGCAGGACTCTTCCATGAGCTTGATTTCGGTCTCATCCTTGATCAGGCGAAGGTCTTCAACCAGTCCTGAAACAGGTTTGAGCTCGCAGAAATCGTTAAGCTTTTCATGCTCAAAGATGTTTATGGATTTGGGATCGTAAGAAATTTTGCTGAACCCGCTGGATTTAAAAAAATCGCGCAGGGCATCGAATTTACGGCCCGAATAGATGAATATGTCATCTTCATTCCAGACCTTGCGGGCTGCGTCATGGTAACGGGGGTCAGTGAGCAGGAAATCGCGTCCGTCAGGATCAATGATCAGCCAGCCGGCGGTTTCATTGCACTGGGGATCGTGAAGTTCAAATCCGCTCAGGTAGTAGCGGTTGGCTGCGAAACTGACCAGAAGAGGAGGGTGCCCGCGGTCTTTAAGCCGTCTGCGGACATTCTCCCGCCGAAGTTCATAAGTGGCGGTGGAAATTGTCATGTACTTAGCTAGATCCTGTATGTGGTTTCCGGCTTCCCGTTTATCATCCGTTCAGCCCATTCTACGCCCTGCATCACGGAATGATCCATGTTGGAGACTTCGTATTTCCAGCCGCCGAAACGACCACGGGAATAGATGCCCATGGATTCAAGCGCAGGCTGTAAAACTTTTAACGCTTCATCGCGTTGCAGGCAAGGGACTGGATAGCCGTAATCCACATTAATTGACCAGCGGGATACAATATCATTGCGTTCGCTATCTTTCAGCATGGTGGTATTGACCAGACCGTCTTCCACCTGCTGAATGATGTTTTGCTTATCGATAACCTTGTCGTTTGAATATGATACTTCACACATTAATGCCCGCCCTTTATTGGGTTCAGGTGTATTGTTCGGTGAGTAGTTATGGAAATTGGTAACCCTGTAAAAGGGGCTGTCGTTCTCCGGAAAATACATCCAGCAGCGTGAATCAGGGCGGGATGAAGAGAGTCCTATCCCGGCCACAACCACGCTGTTGTGTTTAAGGGCTGCGGCTGCATTGACCAGTTTCTGTGCCGGGTATTTCAGCCAGCGGGAAGCTAAAATATCAATGGGAGCGGTGTTAAGCAGATGTTCGTATTCAAAAATGTTGCCCTCGGAATCAGTAACTGTTTTTGCTGCGGAATCGATGGCCGCTACCTGTGAGTTATATTTAATGTATGGGGCGACAGTTTCGGCAAGTTTGCGGAAGATGGTCCCGGTTCCGCCTTTAAGGGGGAATTTGAACTTGTTGTTCGGTCCCCATGAGAGCTGGTCCCGCTCAAGAAGGATGTTTTTGATTACAGAGCGCAGGTCCACTACACTTACCCGTTCGCCGATCCATGAATATGACATTTTCTCCGGCGGGGTGGCCCATACCTTATAGTTGTACGGTTCCATAAAGTATCTGGCGATGCCTTTACCGAATACAGAATGAATCCATTCAAGGAAGTTTGTGGGAGTTTCTTCAGATCGCTCACCGGGCAAAAGTCCGCGTACGCATTCCCACTTTTTCTCATTGGGCAGGTAGCGGATGTTGTTCTGGAAAGGGTAGGGAACCCAGCTTTTGAGAATGCGCACCCATGATTCACGCAAATGTTCGGTGTATTCTCCCTGCAGTAGTTCTTCCAGCAGGTTGTCGTAATATTCATAGTGGGAGAACATGACATGTCCTCCAATATCCCATGTAAAGCCTTTTTCGTCTTTAAAGCTGGAAGCCAGACCACCGGGCCAGGAATTTTTTTCCAGCACGAGAAACGATTTTTCCCCCAACTCAGAAAGCCGACGGGCGGCACCAAGTCCGGTCGGACCCGCGCCAATTATGACATATCTCGATTTCATACTCTCTGCTCCACTTGAATAAATTTAGCAACACCAAGATGAAAGCAAGCCTTATGCCAGACAACTGATATGCCGGCTAATACTCTTTTGTCTCAGAAATGATAGAAAGTTGTTTTCGCGTATATGTCTGTAATTGTGTTGTTTTTTGCTTTTTCAGCAGGCGCGGACAGGACTGTAACGGATCTTTCTTTTGCGTGTAACAGGTTTGTAACCAAGTTCAGATAGACCATTGCTCAACGATAGAGAACGGACGCGGTAAACAAGAACTGAGTCTGAAATTAAAAATCCATTTTTGGAGGAAATCAAAATGAAAAAAATTATTGCTCTCGTTGCTGTAATGGTAATGGCATTTACAGGTTCCGCATTCGCAGGTTCCATTCAGGTTAAAGGTTCCACCACTGTTCTGCCCCTGATGCAGAAATCTGCTGAAGCCTTCATGAAAGCCAACCCCAATGTTTCCATCTCCATTTCCGGTGGCGGTTCTTCCAACGGTGCTAAAGCACTGATCGACGGCACCACCGACATCGCCATGATGTCCCGCGACATGAAAGATAAAGAAATCAAGAAAGCAACCGACAACGGCCGCAAGCCCGTACAGTTCATCGTAGCTCTTGACTGCATCGTTCCCGTTGTTAACCCCGGTAACCCCGTTTCCAAGCTTTCCAAAGACCAGCTTTGGGGTATCTACACCGGTAAAATCACCAACTGGAAAGACGTTGGCGGAGACGATGCTAAAATCGTTGTTATCTCCCGTGACACTTCCTCCGGTACCTACGACTGCTGGAAGAGCAAAGTTATGAAGAAAGACGGTAAAAAACACCGTGTATTCCCCGGTGCTCTTCTTCAGGCTTCCAACGGTGCTGTAGCTCAGGCTGTTTCCAAAAACAAAAAAGCTATCGGTTACGTTGGTCTTGCTTACCTGAACAAAGAACTCAAGGGTGTTGAAGTAAACGGCGTACTCGCTTCCGTTGCTACTGCTAAAGACGGTTCCTACCCCGTATCTCGCGGCCTGAACCTCTACACTCCCGGCGAGCCCACCGGCGAAAGCAAAGCTCTCCTCGACTACATGATGAGCCCCGCAGGTCAGAAGCTTGCAGCTGATACCGGCTTCATCCCCGTAAAATAGTACAGGCTTTCCGGGAATAACCGGGTCCGACGAATAAATACGTCCGGGGGGACTTCAAAAGTCCCCCCGGAATTTCAAGTCTCTAAGGCGAACAGTTAAAACAAATTTTATATCAGGGGAAAAGTCGTGATTACGTCCCGCAACATCTGTTTACTGCTTATTATCCTCGCAGTTATGACCGGAGTTTACGCATACAAACTGGGCGTAAGATCCGAAGCTGAACAGATTTTTATTTCCTCAGCCGAAAAGGTTGCTCAGAGGGGTGACTATTCCAAGAGCGCGGTCGGTGCGCTCAAGAAAGTCATGATGCTCTCCAACCACGAAATTGCTGAGAGCACTGAAGAATCCGGCCTGATTCAAGCCGAGAGAGATCTTAAAGTCAAAGAGCTTAAAGCCGAGTTGAACAGGGTTTATACCCATGTTCGTACTGATCCGGCTGTCATGGGTACCAAGGGCAAACAGGATGCAGAAATTCTGACTCTGATCAAGGAAAGTGCCCAGAGCATGGTTTCTTCCAGAGCCACCGGCTGGTACGTATTTAGCGGAATTCTGGGTGCTCTCGGACTGGCTGTTCTCGGCATATCTTTTCTTTCCCTTGGCAGGCGCACCACTGAGCGGATCATTCATTCAATTTTTCTGATCACCGCGTTTACATCCATTCTGGTCCTCTTCCTGATTATGTTGTTCCTCTTTGTTGAAGGGCTGCCCATATTTAAGCATGTTTCAGTGGGTGATTTTATTTTCGGCCATGAATGGTACCCCACTGATGAAGAACCTGCTTTCGGTATCTGGCCCCTTATTGTGGGGTCCGGTGCGGTAACTGCTCTTTCATCACTGATCGCAATTCCGCTTGGCGTGATGACCGCAATTTATCTTGCTGAAATCGCGCCGCTCAGGATTCGTAATATAGTCAAGCCCGCAGTTGAGATGCTGGCTGCCCTGCCATCCGTTGTTATCGGTTTTTTCGGTATGGTTGTTGTTGCTCCTTTCCTGCAGGACACTTTTGATATCGCGGTCGGCCTGAACCTTTTCAACGCCTCGGTAATGCTCGCTTTCATGGCTGTTCCGACCATCACCAGTATTTCCGAAGACGCGCTTTACTCCGTTCCGCCGGAACTCAAGGAAGCTTCCCTTGCTCTGGGTGCCACCCACTGGCAGTCAATTTACAAGGTTATCGTACCCGCTTCCCTGTCCGGTATTTCCACCGGGGTTATTCTCGGTATGGCGCGTTCCATCGGTGAAACCATGGTTGTGCTTATGGTTGCCGGTGGTGCGGGCCTGCTGCCCGGATCTATATTTGATCCGGTTCGGCCCATGCCTGCTTCCATTGCTGCGGAAATGGGTGAAGCTCCTTTTCACAGCGATCACTACTACGCACTTTTTGCCATCGGTATGGTGCTCTTCCTGTTTACCATGGCTTTCAACCTTATTGCGGACTATGTGGCCCACAAATACAAGCAGGTCGGTTCCGCTACCCTGTAATTGAAACGTACGGGAATAAAATCGGTGAAAGAAATGAACAATGCTGAAACAATAGAACAAGTGGATTCCATGATGGAAAGTAACGTACAAGTGGCCGAGCCCAGAATGGAACCCGGCGATAATGATAATTATTCAATGAGGGAGAAGATCCAGAAAGCGGTCTTCCTGCTTTTCAAAGGTGCTGCCGCCATCAATGGTCTGGCACTGTTGATCATCGTCGGCTTCGTGCTTTACTACGGGCTGCCGGCCATGAGCTGGGAATTCCTCACTGAGAATCCTCGTGAATCCATGACCGCGGGCGGGATCTTCCCCTGTATCGTAGGTACCATCGTGCTCAGTTACGGTGCGCTGATGATTGCTTTGCCCTGGGGTATCGCCACTGCGATCTATCTCAATGAATATGCTACCTCCCCCAGACTGGTGCGCATCATCCGTCTGGGAATCAATAACCTTGCGGGTGTTCCGTCCGTTGTTTTCGGCCTTTTCGGACTTTCCCTGTTTGTGACCGTTATGGGCATGGGCGTAAGTATCATGGCCGGGGTCTGTACCCTCGGTGCGCTGGCACTTCCCCTTGTTATCGGCGCATCCGAAGAGGCTCTCAGATCGGTCCCCCAGACTTACCGCGAAGCTTCCCTCGGTCTCGGGGCTACCAAATGGCAGACCATCTACAAGGTTGTTCTGCCCGCTGCGCTGCCCGGTATGCTCACCGGTGCCATCCTGACTCTCTCAAGAGCCGCAGGTGAAACCGCAGCGATCATGTTTACCGCAGCCGTGTTTTTTACCCCTGAAATGCCTGAATCCCTGTTTGATGATGTAATGGCTCTGCCTTACCATATCTACGTTCTGGCAACCGCCGGTACTGAGATCGAAAAAACAAGACACATCCAGTACGGAACCTCACTCGTACTGATCACCCTTGTACTTAGCATGAACATGCTGGCTATTTTCATCAGGGCCAAAATGCAGAGAAAAGGCAACAAGTAATTTTCATCCTCAACCTCTTGACCGTGCTTGGAACGGCCCGTGCGTATTACGTGCGGGCCGTTTCTCGTTTGTGCTCTGCGCTATACCACAAAGGCGGTTCATCCGGGGCGTCGTCCCGCGCGCAGCCCTGCCAGACTCCTTGGGCCTTCATGGCCTGCTCAATTTCGTTGAGCACTTTGCGTTTCTGGCGCACCCATTCAGGGGCGATCAGGCCGCCGGGAATTGCGTCTGCTTTAAGGCGGTGGATGACGATATCGGTGCGCAGGATGGATATGGCCTGCACCAGCGCAGCTATGTATTCGTCTTTTCCAATGGGAGTGTATTCTCCGGCATCGTAGATTTTTTTGAGCGGGGTTCCCTTGCCGACAAAGAGGTTGTGGAATTTGATTCCGGCAATGGGCAGTTCATTGAGAAAACGGACTGATTCAAGGAAGTCGGCGGTGGATTCTCCGGGCAGCCCGGCGATGAGGTGGGCGCAGACATCCAGCCCATGTGCGTGGGCCATGTGTACGGCTTCGGCGAATTGTTCGGCGGTATGGCCGCGGTTGATGCGTTCCAAAGTCTGGTTGTTTGAGCTTTGCAATCCGAGATCAATCCATGTTTCTTTGAGACCGAGATTTTTGATCAGTACCAGCTTTTCGTCATCAAGGCAGTCCGGGCGGGTACCGATGCACAGTCCGGCAAGGCCGGGCAGACCTTCCAATTGTTCGAGAGCGCACTTGAGTTCATCAATGCTGCAATAGGTGTTGGAATAAGATTGCAGGTAGGCAAGGTAAAGTTTGGCCGTGTACAGCTTGGAAAGTTTCTCCTGCCAGTGGGCCCATTGTTCGGGGATGGACATGGATAGTTTGTGCAGCCCGGAGCCGGAGCCCTGCGGGCTGCAGAAGATACAGCCTTTACGGGAAAGGTGTCCGTCCCGGTTGGGGCAGGTGAATCCGAAATCGAGTGGAATTTTCTGGACCCGCTCCCCGAAGCTCTGTCGCAGACGGGCGGCCAGACCGTAAAAACGGTGCATGGAATCTCCTTTTCTGGGCGGGGTAAGCCCTTTAATCATTACGATTGAAAATATATATGGTTTTCCAGATTGTTATCAGCAAAATACATCAACCCTTCGAAGTGCTCTAATGTGTTGCCTGCCGCAGTTTCTTCTGCTAGTTAACTCCTAGGATTTTCTTTTGATAGACGTTAAGTCCGCCTCCTGCGAGGTGTTTTAGAATCACATTTTTTTTGGAGTTTCCAGTTTAATATGGCATCGATTTTCGACAAGATACTCGGTTCGTTTTCCAGTGACCTTGCAATCGACCTCGGTACAGCTAACACACTGGTTTATGTAAAAGGTAAAGGCGTAATGCTCAGCGAGCCTTCTGTGGTCGCTGTTAAGAGAGACGTTAACGGCGGTAGCAAGGTGCTCGCCGTTGGGTTGGAAGCCAAGAGGATGCTTGGTCGAACTCCCGGTAACATTGTTGCGATCAGACCCATGAAAGACGGCGTAATCGCTGACTTTGAGGTCACTGAAGCCATGTTGCGCCATTTCATTTCAAAAGTCCACAACAGCCGCAGGCTGGTCCGTCCCCGGATCATGATCTGCGTGCCCACCGGGATTACCCAGGTTGAAAAGAGGGCGGTCAAGGAAAGTGCCCAGTCCGCAGGTGCCCGTGAGGTTTACCTCATTGAAGAGCCCATGGCAGCGGCCATCGGTGCGAACCTGCCCATCACCGAGCCTACCTCCAACATGGTTGTAGACATCGGCGGCGGTACTTCCGAGATCGCGGTAATCTCCCTTTCCGGTATTGTTTACGCCCGTTCCGTACGTGTGGGCGGAGACAAGATGGATGAAGCCATCATGCAGCATGTGAAGCGCAAGTACTCCATGCTTATCGGTGAATCCACTGCCGAATCCATCAAGATCAAGATCGGTTCCGCTTTTCCGCTGGAAGAAGAGATCGAGATGGAAGTAAAGGGCCGTGACCTTGTGACCGGTATTCCCCAGAATATCCTGATCACCTCCGAAGAGATCAGGAAAGCAATTTCCGAACAGGTGGATTCCATTGTTCAGGGTGTACGCGTGGCCCTTGAACAGACTCCTCCTGAACTTGCAGCCGACATCGTTGACCGGGGCATCGTGCTCACCGGCGGCGGAGCACTGCTTAAGGGGCTTGACCAGCTTTTGAGTCAGGAAACCCATCTGCCCATCACTGTGGTGGATACTCCCCTTGATGCCGTTGTTGTCGGTTCCGGTAGAGCTTTAGATGAAATAAACATCTATAAAGACGTAACTATTGATTAATATCCGCTTCTTTTGCCGCGGATGAATCGAGTGCACCAGTTACGGCTGAGGGCATAGTTTTTTACGGATTTGATCTGTAAAAAACTATGTCCTCAGAAATTAACCGCATCCGGATTTGAGATTGATTACAACTTTCTGATTCCGGAGTCTCGTCTTACTGGTTATAGCTTTTTAATTTTCTGATTTTGTTTTCAATCTCTGCTTTTCTTTTACAGAGGATTAAGTGTGAAGCTTAAGCGTGCCGCTATAGCCGTCATTATTGGCCTGTTTGTCTACCTCAGTCTCTATTCATGGAACCTGAGGTCGGGGCAGCTGGACCGTCTGGCCGGGTTTACCGGGCTTGAAATCGTTAAATGGGTTCTGTGGCCCTGCGAATGGGTTCATGACCAGTCTGTGGAATTCTGGGATAAATATGTTTATCTGGTGGGCTTGAAACAGCTCAACGATCAGCTCAGCTCCCAGAACGGACTCATGCGGCTGGAGATCATGAAGCTGCGTGAAAAGGCCGCTGAGGCCGAACGGTACAGGTTGCTGCTTGAAGTAAAGCCCCTCCGGGGCTGGAATACTGACGGTGCCCGGATCATTGCCCATAGAATGGGACCTACCGCCGCTCTCGATTCAATCATAATAAATAAAGGTGTTGTCTCCGGTGTGGAGCCGGATACTCCGGTCATAACTCCGCTGGGAGTTGTGGGCCGGGTGGTTGAGCCGGGGATCAGTGCATCAAAAGCATTGCTGCTCACCGACCTGAACAGCAGAATTTCCGTGCGCGGACAGATTCACCGTTCCACCGGATTGCTGGTCGGTAATGGCGAGGGCGATCTTCTCAATGTAAAATATATGAAGCTCAACGCCCCGGTCGCCGAAGGGGAGATTCTGGTTACCTCCGGCCTTGCCGGACTTTTCCCTCCCGGATTGCCGGTGGCTAAGATTGTTTCTGTTGAGCGTTCCGATATTTCCCTTTTCCTTGACGTTGAGGCCGAGCCGTTGGTGGACATGGAGAACATAGAAGAGGTTCTCCTGTTGCATCGGGCAGCGTCTGTCTCCAATGCCACTGCCGGGACTGCCAATTCAACGGCACAGGTTGCTAATTCCACTGCTGCTGAAGGGAGGTAGGTCATGTATTCCGCTTTCTGGTGGGCCTGCTTCAGCTTTGCGGCAATCTGGGCGCAGAAAATTGTACCCGGAGTGGATTTCCTTGCGCCGGGAATCCTGCTGTGTATTCAGCTTGAAAAGAAATACCATGTTTTCTGGCTGATCCTTATCTGGTCCCTGATTCAAGACGGAATCGGGGGGCTGCCTTTCGGCTATTCTGTTGTCTGGTATTCATCCATTTTCTTTTTGTATCGTTGCGGGGCCATGTTTTTTGACGTGCAGTCCATGATGTTCGCCCTGCTTTGCGGTTGCGTGCTCGGCGCGCTGCATCCGACCCTGACCGCAATGATGTCCATGCTCGCCGATATGGTCTGGGTTCCCGACCGTTATATTTTCGAAGGAATACTTCAGGCTGTGGTCTTTCCTGCCGAATGGCTTCTGCTGAAATATATTTATCCGCAAAGGTTTAAACATGAGCCTGTATGAATCCAAAACCCAGCAGCCCCCTAAGAACGGTCTTCTGCTGCTGCAGGGACTTATCCTTCTTTTGTTCTGCATTTTTGCCCTGCGTTTCTGGTATTTACAGATACATAAGGGCGATTATTTTTCCGAACAGGCCCGAAATAACCAGCTTCGTCAGGATAATCTTTATGCTCCGCGCGGTCTGATCAGGGACCGGAACGGCAATCTGCTGGCAGTTAACGAACCGGCCTACGCACTGGGTATTGTCCGTGAGGACTGCAAGGATCTTGATGCCACCCTGAAAACTGTTTCCCAGTGGACCGGGGTGGACCTGGGCAAGCTCAAGAAAGTTTTTAAGAAATCCCGGCGCAGGGTAAAGCCGTTTGAGCCGCTTATTCTCGTTCCCAACCTTACCTTTGAACAGGTGGCGGTGATTGAAGCCAATTCATTGCACTGGCCGGGACTGGAAGTTGTCGTGCGTCCCCGGCGTAAATATCTGCAGGGGCCTCTTCTTTCCCATGTGCTCGGCTATGTGTCCGAGGTGGACGAAGAGGAGCTTGAGGCTGATCCGGATCTTGCTGTAGGCGATTATGTGGGCAAGCAGGGGCTTGAATACGTGCTGGAGAAAAGGTTTCGGGGCATTAAGGGCCGCAGGCAGAATGAGGTGGACGCCACCGGGCGCAGGCTCAAGGAGCGCATCCTGAATCCGCCCATTGCCGGTGAGGATATTGATCTTTCCATTGATCTCGATCTGCAGGAACTGGGCGGCAGTCTGCTTGAGGGCAAAGCCGGAGCCGTGGTGGTTATGAATCCGGATAACGGTCAGATTCTGGCTTTTGTCAGTGCCCCTTCCTATGACAACAACTCTTTCACTGACGGTCTGTCCCAGAAAGAGTGGGTGGCTCTGCGAGACGATCCGCGTACTCCGCTCCAGAACAGGGTTATTCAGTCCGTGTACCCCCCGGGATCCGTCTTTAAGATGACCGTGGCCGGGGCCGGACTGCATTACGGGATGATCACCCCGGAAGACACGGTGTTCTGTCCCGGGCATATGAATCTGGGGAAGTATACTTTTCGCTGCTGGCGTAAAGGCGGCCACGGTAAGACTGATCTTGAAAAATCCCTGGTCGAGTCCTGTGACGTATATTATTACAAGTTAGGTAAAAAACTCGGCGTTGACCGCATGAGCGAGTATGCCTTTGCCGCCGGATACGGCAAGCCCACCGGGATTGCCCTGCCTCATGAAAAAGGTGGACTTATTCCCACCCGTAAGTGGAAAAAACGCAGATTCGGTGAGATCTGGCATCCGGGCGAGAACCTGAACTTTTCCATCGGGCAGGGTTACACCCTCGTCACTCCCTTACAGGTGGCCCGTTCCATTTCATCACTTATAAACGGCGGCAGGCTGCTTAGGCCGCAGCTGCTGGCCGGGGAGCCTGCGGAAGAACAAGGGGTTCTTCCTCTTACCGATGCTAAGCGTGAATTAATTCGCAAGGCCATGATCGCCACAGTGGACAAGCCTCGCGGAACCGCGCGCAGGCTGCGCATGAAAGGGGTGGTTGTCGGCGGTAAGACCGGGACCGCGCAGGTGGTCAAGCTCACTGATGAGCTTAAGAAAATGAAGGACGAGGATATCCCTTACAAATACAGGGACCACGCCTGGATGGCCAGTTTTGCTGAAAAAGGAACCGAGCGTTACGTGGTGGTCTGCATGGTTGAGCACGGCTTGCACGGTTCCTCCGGTGCCGGACCCATAGTTAAAGCCATCTATGATCATATTTTCAAAGGCAGGAAGGAAAAGAAGTAATGTCCCCCATTGACCGCAGACTGCTTATCCATATGAACTGGTTCCTGCTGGGACTGGCGGCCATGCTTTTTTTTGTAGGTGTGCTGAACCTTTATTCCGCCAGTGGATTCAGGCTGGAAGAGGGAATGAGCGTGAGCTCTTTCTATCAGAAACAGCTCATCTGGGGGCTGATGGGTTTTGCGGGCATGATCACTTTCATGCTCTTTGATTACCGCCATCTGCGGACCATCGCCTGGCCTTTGTTCTGGATTACCGTGGCTCTGCTGGCCTGTGTTCCGGTGATCGGTAAAACCATTTACGGTGCCCGCCGCTGGCTTGATCTGGGTTTTTTCAATTTCCAGCCCAGCGAGATGGCAAAGATCACCATTCTGGTCATCGGGGCCAAGATTCTTTCGCGCAGCAGCGATCCGCTGGATATTAAAAAACTGGCTTATGTTGTGGCTGTGGGGCTGATTCCTGCGGGCATGGTCATCACCCAGCCCGACCTTGGGTCCGGGCTGAATATCCTGCTCATTTTAGGCGGCATGATCCTGTATCGAGGTTTGACGCCCAAGCTGTTCAAGACATTGGCTGTTCTGGGACCGTGCCTTGTTCCTATCGGCTGGTTTTTCCTGCACGACTACCAGAAAAGGCGCATTGTCTCGTTCATGAACCCGGCCAGCGATCCGCTGGGCGCGGGATATCATATTATCCAGTCGGAAATCGCCATCGGCTCCGGGCGGGTCTGGGGCAAGGGTTTTCTCGGCGGTACGCAGTCCCAGCTGCGTTTTCTGCCGGAAAAGCATACCGATTTCGCCATTGCGGTTTTCGGGGAGGAATGGGGCTTTGCCGGGGCCATGGCCCTGCTCAGTCTTTTCTGTGTTTTTCTGTACCAGATGGTTGTTACCGCCAGAGAGGCAAAAGACCTGTTCGGAAGCTATCTTGCGGCAGGCGTATTCTTTTATTTCTTCTGGCAAATCCTTATCAATATGGGTATGGTCCTCGGACTAATGCCGGTAGTAGGCATACCTTTACCTTTTATCAGCTACGGCGGCAGTGGCACCGTAGTAAATTTGTGCCTTGTGGGACTCGTTTTGAACGTTTCCATGAGGCGTTACGTATTTAAACAGGGGTAAGCCGCATGTTCGGATTTTCCAAAACCGGCTCAGGGGAAAAGGAGATTAAAATGGCAAGAGATGAAATAAATGCATTTTTAGGCAGCGGCACTGATTATCAGGGCAAGCTCAACTTTCAGGGTGCTGTGCGTATTGACGGTAATTTCAACGGCGAAGTTGAATCCGAAGGAACTCTGGTTGTGGGCCGTGAAGCAAAGGTTGAGGGTGTTCTGCGCGTAGGCCAGCTGGTTCTCAGCGGCCGGGTGACCGGAGAAGTTTATGCCAATGAAAAAGCGGTCCTGCATAAGACAGCCAACCTGCAGGGTAATCTGGTTACCCCCACTCTGGTAGTGGAAGAAGGAGCTGTTCTGGAAGGGCGTGTGACCATGAGTTCCAGCTCCTCTCCGGCAGTTGAAACAGAAACAGAAGAAATTAGTTAAAAAAATAACAAGCCAGTGTTCACGGGGGTTAATCGGTGAAAAGTAACCGATTCATTTTCAGAAACCCTTTGACACAAGCTCTAAATTTAGCTACACCGCAACTGACTTTGGACAAAAATTCACAACCTTTTCGGGAGCAGGCATGATTGATTTAGATATTAGCTTTTTTATCCAGTTAGCGAACTTCATCATCACCCTTCTTGTTCTCAACCTTCTTATGTTTCGTCCTATTCGCGAAATCATCAGGAAACGCGCGGAGCTCATGAGCGACCAGCTTTCCAAGGTGGAAAATTTCAACGGACAGGCTGAAACCAAGGTTAAGGATTACGAAGCTGCTCTGGACTCTGCCCGTAAAGAGGGAATGGAAATCCGGAACGACTTCAAAGATCAGGGAGCTGCTCAGGAACAGACATTGCTTGCCGAGGCCGGAAAAGTTGCAGCCGCAACTATGAAGGAAGCTCGTGCGGAGGTTGCAGCCGATAAGGGTGCAGCAATGAAAGTTCTTGGTGGCGAAGTTGAAGCTTTTGCTCAGAAGGTTACAGCCAAGGTTCTTGGCTAGGCCTAATCAATATCGAAGGGGGGTTTAGCCTTGAAGCGGAAAAACATGATCATGGCAACAACCGCTCTTTCCGTACTGCTGGCAGCAGGCGCAGCCTATGCAAGCGGTGGAGAAGGGGCGCACGAGATTCCCTGGGCAAACTTCGGTTGGCGTGTACTTAACTTGATCCTCGTTATTGGGATCCTTTACAAGTTTGCAGGCGAGAAAATCGCTTCTCTCTTTAAAGGACGCCAGTCAGGCATCAAGCAGGAGCTCAACGATCTGCAGTCCCGCAAGGAAGCTGCAGAGAAAAAGCTCCGTGACGTCGAATCAAGTATTGCTAATCTGGAACAGGAAAAGGATTCCATCCTTTCCGAGGCCAGATCTCAGGGCGAGGCCATGAAGGCGGCGATCATCCAGAAAGCCGAGCAGACTGCCGAGCAGATCAAAGCTCAGGCCAAAGTCTCCGCAGAGCAGGAAGTAAACGTTGCGCTTGACGAAATGCGCGCTGAAATGGCCGATCAGGTCATCGAAGCAGCTGAGAAGATCGTTAAGAGCAAGCTTACCAAAGCTCAGCACGAGACTCTGGTGGATGAATACTTAACAAAGGTGGTGCTCTAATGACCGGGAACATAGTCTCACGCAGATACGCCAAGGCGCTGTTCTCCGTTGGCCAGAAGCAGGGAGAAACAGACCTTGCGGCGTATGGTAAGGCACTGTCCGAGTTGTCCCAGATGCTGGAAGATTCCCCGGAGGCCCTGAGGCTCTTCCAGAATCCGGTTTTCAGTGCGGAAGAAAAGAAAGCCGTGCTTGAAAAACTGCTTGAGAAGACCTCGGCAGGACCTGTGGTTAAAAACTTTTGCAGCCTTCTGGCCGACAAAGGACGTCTGTCCGTAATTCCTGAAATCGCAAGCGACTACGCAGGAATGCTCGACAACGTTCAGGGTGTCGTCCGTGGCAAACTGGTGACTGCAATCAAGCTGACCGTTAAGCGTCAGAAAGAAATTAAAGCACGTCTTGAAGAACAGCTCAAAAGCAAACTCGAACTCGACTTTGCTATGGATAAAGACATCCTCGGAGGTGTTGTTCTTCAGGTTGGCGATAAAGTTCTTGATGCAAGCATTCGCGCACAGCTGCAAATGATGAAAGAACAGATTAAAAGGGGTGTGTAGGGCCATGCAGATTAAAGCGGAAGAAATCAGCAAGATCATTGAAGATCAGATTCAGAATTATGAGTCTAAGGTCGAAATGAGCGAAACCGGTACCGTACTGTACGTTGGTGACGGTATTGCTCGTGTTCATGGTGTTGAGAACGCAATGGCTATGGAACTCCTCGAGTTTCCCGGCGGCCTGATGGGCATGGTTCTCAACCTCGAAGAAGATAACGTCGGTGTTGCTCTCCTCGGTGACGACACCGGTATTAAAGAAGGTGACCCGGTAAAACGTACCGGCAAACTCTTCTCCGTACCTGTTGGTGACGCAGTCATGGGCCGCGTTGTTAACCCTCTGGGTCAGCCTATTGACGGTCTCGGACCCATTGAAGCGGCAGAAGAACGCCCCGTTGAGCTTAAAGCTCCCGGTATCATCGCACGTAAATCCGTACATGAACCCATGTACACCGGTCTCAAGTCTATTGACGCAATGACTCCGATCGGACGTGGACAGCGCGAACTCGTAATTGGTGACCGTCAGGTCGGTAAAACTGCGATTTGTGTTGACGCTATCCTCGCTCAGAAAGATTCCGGTATCCACTGCTTCTACGTAGCTATCGGTCAGAAGAAAGCAGCAGTTGCTCTTGTTGCTGACATTCTGCGTAAGCACGGTGCAATGGAATACACCACAATCATTTCTGCAACAGCATCTGAGCCTGCTCCTCTGCAGTTTATTTCTGCATACACCGGTGCAACCATGGCTGAGTACTACCGTGACGGTGGTAAGCACGCCCTGATCGCATACGATGACCTTTCCAAGCAGGCTGTTGCTTACAGACAGATGTCTCTCCTGCTTCGTCGCCCTCCGGGACGTGAAGCATACCCCGGTGACGTTTTCTACCTGCACTCAAGGCTCCTCGAGCGTTCTTGTAAGGTAAATGATGACCTCGGTGCCGGTTCTCTGACCGCACTGCCCATCATTGAAACCCAGGCAGGTGACGTATCCGCATATATCCCGACCAACGTTATCTCCATTACCGACGGTCAGGTTTACCTCGAGCCCAACCTCTTCAACTCCGGTATCCGTCCTGCTGTTAACGTAGGTCTGTCCGTATCCCGAGTTGGTGGTGCTGCTCAGATTAAAGCTATGAAGCAGGTTGCAGGTACTCTGCGTCTTGACCTCGCACAGTATCGTGAACTGGCAGCTTTCGCAGCTTTCGGTTCCGACCTTGATAAGGCCACCCAGCAGAAGCTGAACCGCGGTGCCCGCATGGTTGAGCTTCTCAAGCAGCCTCAGTACAAGCCCATGAACGTTATGGAACAGGTAGTCTCCCTGTACGCCGGTACTCGCGGCTACATGGATGAATTCCCCGTTACCGCAGTACGTAAATACGAAGACGAACTCCAGGAATTCATCGCTAACGCGAAGCCCGAAATTCTGGAAGGTATCAAGACCAAAGGTGCTCTTGATGACGAAATCGAAGGCAAGCTGAAGGCCGCTCTGGAAGAGTTCAATAAAGGTTTCACAGCTTAATCCAGGGAGGTACTGATGGCTTCTCTTAAGGATGTCCAAAACCAAATCGTCAGTATTAAAAAGACTAAGCAGATCACCAAGGCCATGAACATGGTTGCGTCGGCGAAACTGCGTGGTGCTCAGGACAGAATTGAGCGCTTTCGCCCCTATGCTGACAAATTCTATGAAATGCTTGGCGATCTGGCAGCTGGTGCGGACTCTTCAGTCCATCCGCTGCTTGAAGTCCACGAAGAGATCAAGAGTGTAGGTATTGTCCTCGCTACTTCCGATCGCGGACTTTGCGGTAGTTTTAATGCGAATATGATAAACGCAGCCCTGAAACTGGCTGCGGAAAAGAAGGCTGAAGGTAAAGCTGTAAAGTTCTACTGCGTAGGTAAAAAAGGCGCAGCCGCCGTTAAGAAGACTGAGTACGAAATCATCGAAGCATATAACGATGACATGAGCTCTTTCGACTTTAATCTGGCCGCTTCCATCGGTAACAAAGTTATCGACGCCTACCTTGCCGAAGAACTTGATGAGGTTTTCCTTGTATTCGGTAAGTTCGTAAACGTTGCCAGCCAGCCCCCGACCACCCTTCAGATCCTGCCCATGTCTTCTGACGCAGCAGGTGAAGAAGCTGAGTCCGGTGCTTCCAGCGAATACATTTACGAGCCTTCTGTTGAAGGTCTTCTCGCAGAGCTTCTGCCCCGTTTTGTTAAGGTTCAGGTTTACCGCGGTCTTCTCGACACATCCTGCAGTGAACACGCTGCACGTATGGCTGCCATGGATAACGCTTCCAGAGCATGCGACGATATGACCGAAACTCTGACACTGCTTTACAACAAGACCAGGCAGGCCGCTATTACTGCGGATCTTATGGACATTGTCGGCGGCGCAGAAGCGCTGAAAGGATAATATAGGGGGTTACTCTGATGAGTAAAGTTACAGGTAAAATTGTTCAGGTTATCGGCGCGGTTGTTGACGTCGAATTTCCTGAAGGGCAATTGCCCAACATTCTGACTGCGGTCGAGATTGACAACCCGAACAACACCGACGCACCTGACCTGGTGTGTGAGGTTGCACAGCACCTCGGTGATAACGTTGTTCGTACCATTGCTATGGACGCTACCGAAGGTCTTGTCCGCGGCATGGAAGTTGTAGCAATCGGCGAATCCATTTCCGTACCCGTCGGTAATGGCGTACTGGGTCGTATCCTTAACGTTGTTGGCCGTCCTGTTGACGAAATGGGTCCCATCGACGCTAAAGATTCTCTGCCCATTCACCGCGCAGCACCGGAATTCACCGAGCAGTCCACCAAAGTTGAACTGCTGGAAACCGGCATCAAGGTCGTTGACCTTCTCGTACCCTTCCCCAAGGGTGGTAAGATGGGCCTCTTCGGCGGCGCAGGTGTTGGTAAAACCGTTATTCTGATGGAAATGATCAACAACATTGCGAAACAGCACGGTGGTAAATCTTGCTTCGCAGGTGTTGGTGAGCGTACCCGTGAAGGTAACGACCTCTACCACGAAATGAAAGACGCAGGCGTTCTTGAGAAGTCTGCTCTCGTATACGGCCAGATGAACGAACCTCCGGGAGCACGTGCTCGTGTTGCACTGACCGCTCTGACCATCGCTGAGTACTTCCGTGATGTAGAAGGTGAAGACGTTCTTCTCTTTATTGATAACATCTTCCGTTTCACCCAGGCAGGTTCCGAGGTATCCGCACTTCTCGGTCGTATGCCTTCCGCAGTTGGTTACCAGCCGACTCTCGGTACTGACCTTGGTGGACTCCAGGAACGTATTACCTCCACCAACAAAGGTTCCATTACCTCTGTTCAGGCTGTTTACGTCCCTGCGGATGACTTGACTGACCCCGCACCGGCAACCACCTTCTCTCACCTTGACGGTACTCTCGTTCTTTCCCGTCAGATTGCAGAGCTTGGTATCTACCCTGCGGTTGACCCTCTTGACTCCACTTCCCGTATTCTCGCTCCGGATGTTCTGGGTGCCGAGCACTACGCAACTGCACGTGAAGTTCAGATGGTTCTGCAGAAATACAAAGACCTTCAGGACATCATCGCCATTCTCGGTATGGACGAACTGTCCGACGAAGATAAGCAGACTGTTGCACGTGCACGCCGCATCCAGCGTTTCCTCTCCCAGCCCTTCCACGTTGCTGAAGTATTCACCGGTACCCCCGGCGTATACGTAAAGCTGGAAGACACTGTTAAGGCTTTCAGAGGAATCCTCGACGGCGAATACGATGACATGGCTGAAAACTCCTTCTACATGGTTGGCGCAATCGAAGAAGCCATTGAGAAAGAGAAAAACAAATAGCATAGGACGCGATTATGGCTAGTAAGCTCCTTTTGGAAATCGTTACTCCTGATCGCAAGGTCCTTTCCCAGGAAGTCGACTATGTCGGCGCACCCGGGATTGAGGGTGAGTTTGGTATTATGGCCAATCACATACCCTTTCTTTCGGCTCTCGGCGTAGGTAACCTCTACTTTAAAGAAGGTAACCGCACTCACTACATCTTTGTTTCCGGCGGCTTTGCCGAAGTAGGAAGCAATAAAGTGACCATTCTCGCCGAAGTTGCTGAAAAGGCCGTTGAGATCGACATCGCTCGGGCTCAGAAAGCTCAGGAAAAAGCGAAGGCTCGTTTGGCTAAAGCACAGGATCGCATCGAATCCGCTCGCGCGCAGGCCGCTCTTCAGAGAGCACTCGCACGCTTAAGCTGCAAAGATGCGGCCCAGAAGGCCGGGACTACCACTCACTAGAGCTTAGTTTCAGCCTCAAAAAGCCCCATGGCTATCAGGGAGCAGACTGTTTACAGTCTGCTCCTTTTTTATTGGAGCGCATCAAATCTATATTTACGCAAGCCCATCTACCTGCTAACAAGTGTCGAGCAATAAACATTGGAGAATAGTTGATATGAATAATTCATTTGCTTGTGCCCTTGTTCTCGCCGGAGGAAAGGGAACTCGTATGCATTCGGACAGTCCCAAGGTGCTCAAGACTCTGCTGGGTGAATCCATGCTCTACTATGTATATAAAGCCCTGAAACCATCTCTCGGAGAGTCTGTTTTCACCATTGTCGGCTTTGAAGCCGGACAGGTGGAAGAGGCTTTTCCGGATATGAAAGACCGCTTTGTGCTTCAGGCCGAGCAGCTTGGAACAGGCCATGCCCTGCAGATGGGCTGGGAACGCATCAAGGCTGCCGGAGCTGAATACTGTCTGGTCATCAACGGCGATACCCCGCTCATTCAGGAGCAGGTTGTTACTGATTTTCTGGAAGCGGTGAAACAGGACGGTGCCGACCTTTCTTTCATGAGTATCACCCCGGATGTTCCTGCTGCTTTCGGGCGTGTAATCCGTGACGATTCAGGTCAGGTTACCGCCATTGTGGAAGCCAAGGATTATGATGAGGCTGTCTACGGCCCGGCTTCCGGGGAAGTGAATGCCGGAATTTACTGCTTGAAAATTACTGCCGTAGATACACTGCTTAGCAAGCTTACCAACAATAATAAGAGCGGCGAGTATTATATTACTGATCTTGTTGACCTTGCTGTGGAATGTGGCATGAACGTCACCGCAGTAAATGCTGGAAACTCCATTGATCTTATGGGCATCAACAGTCCGTTCGAACTTGCTCAGGCCGAGTCCGCGCTTCGTCTGCGCACCGCTGAAAGACTGCTTAAGAGCGGGGTTACCCTGCATAACTGGGAGTCCGTCGTGGTCGGTCCCGGTGTGGTCGTTGAGCCGGGTGCTGAAATTTTCGGGCCCTGTGAAATATACGGACACTCCAAAATTTCGCGCGGTGCTGTGATTCAGTCACAAGTACGCATTGTGGACAGCGTTGTTGCCGGCGGTGCTTTGATCAAGGCTTACAGCCATCTCGAAGAAGCACAGGTCGGCCCTGACTGCATGGTCGGACCTTACGGGCGACTTCGTCCCGGGGCAGTTCTCGAAGAGGGGGCCAAGGTCGGCAACTTCGTTGAAATGAAGAAGGCCGTGCTCGGCAAAGGTGCCAAAGCCAGTCACCTGACTTATCTGGGTGACAGTGAAATCGGTGCCGGAGCAAACATCGGTGCGGGTACCATCACCTGCAACTATGATGGGGTGAACAAGCACAAGACCGTTATCGGCGAAGGTGCTTTCATCGGCAGCAACACTGCGCTGGTGGCCCCGGTGACCATCGGTAAAGGTGCCCTGGTCGGAGCCGGATCCACAATCACCAAGAATGTTAAGGATGGAGATCTGGGCGTCGCAAGAGGCAAGCAGGTCAACATTTCCCGGACTTCTAAGAAGTCTTGATTTTGTAAAGATAAGGTATTAGGTTAGGACTATGGAAATAATCGCTCATTTGGAAGAACGTTTCGATAAAATGCTGCAAAAAATTAAGCAACTCGAAGAAGAGAATGCATTTCTTCTTGAGGAGCTTGAACAGGAGAAAAAGCGCAAGGACGATGTCCGCAGTCGTATTGAGGTTCTCCTGAATAAAGTTGAAGGTACCCTCGAATAAATTATTTTAGCTCCGGCCATCTGAAAACAGTGGGTTGGTTTTATATAAATTCTAGAGGATTACGGTCACCGGAATAATATGCCCCGTTACACTATGCCCGTTCTCGGTCTTGAGATTTCATTCAAGACCGATGCGGATAAAGAGAGAATAGACGCCGCAAAAGATGTACTGGAAGAAAGATTCGGTGCACTTTCACGGGGCGGGACCGATGTCAGCAGGGAAAAATTGCTTACCTGTCTGGCACTCAGTCTGGCCGATGACTACCTTGAACACAGCCGCAAGCTCGAAACAATGGAAGAGAAGATTAACGCGCTGTTAGAGAAGTGATAAGCTGTGCATTGCACTGCTTTTTAAGATATAAGAAATTTCCCTGGGGAGTGCGTGATTGCCCTATGGCTTTTGAACCAATATAAAAAGTAAGGGAGCCATGCATCGCCGGAGTGGTGTGCAGGCCCGGTTCGACCGGGAAGCCTGAAACTTCGGGGGCGGCGCCCACCTGTTAGACTAGGTTCTAACGTATACGGCAACACGGCATCTCCGGGGTCCCGTCAGGGATTCTAAGAATTGGTACGAATTTACAGGATAATTGTATTTAATTTCTGCCAGACCGCTTAAAAACTTATCTCACCCAGCCTGCTTTTATTCTCTGCCTTACCTTCCATTGCAGATTGTTATAATCTTTTCCGATTTAACAGATCGGTAATGACGAATCAGGTCCGCTACGACCTGTCAACATACACAAGGAGAAAGGCATGTTTGGGGATATTTTTCTAATAATAATTGGAATAGTCCTAGGTGCCGCAGGCGGATACGCCTTGCACAGGTACGTGAATTCCAAGCGTCTGGCCGATTCACAGGGATTGGCAGACAGGATTGTACAGGAAGCCCGTAAAGAAGCTGAAGCTATGAAAAAAGAGATCAAGCTTCAGGGGCAGGATGAAGTATACGCTCTGAAAAAAGAGCAGGAAAATGAGTATAAAGAAGTTGAGCGCGGTCTGAAACGCCAGGAAGAACGCCTCCAGGAAAAAGAAGAGCGTCTTGAAAACAAGCTTGAGAAAGTCGCCAGCAAAGAGTCTGAAGTTGTGGCTCTTGAAAAGCGTATGATCAAGAAAGAAAAGAAGCTCGAAGGTCTGAAGGAAGATCTTGAAAAACGTAAAGATGAGCACGAACGCAAGCTGCAGGAAGTTTCCGGCCTCACTGTTGAGGAAGCACGCGAAAAGCTCATGACTGAAATCGAGAGCCGCACCCGCCACGAAGCCGGTAAAATGGTTCGGGCCATTGAAATGGAAGCCAAGGAAGAAGGAACCCGCAAGGCCCGTAAGATTCTGGCCCTTGCCATCCAGCGTTACTCCGGTGACTACGTCAATGAACAGACCGTTACCGCTGTGACCCTGCCTTCCGAAGACATGAAAGGCCGCATCATCGGCCGTGAAGGTCGCAACATCCGCGCCCTTGAAGCTGCCACCGGTGTTGACCTGATCATCGACGATACCCCGGAAACAGTTGTTCTTTCCGCTTACAGCCCGCTGCGCCGCGAAGTGGCCAAGCAGGCTCTTGAGCGTCTGATCCACGACGGACGTATCCATCCCGCACGCATTGAAGACATCGTCAACAAGGTCGAGCAGGAAATGGACGTTAAGCTGCGTGAAATCGGTGAGCAGGCAACCTTTGACGTGGGCGTACACGGTATCCATCCTGAAATCGTCAAGCTCATCGGTCAGCTGCAGTACCGCACCAGTTTCTCCCAGAACGTGCTTCAGCACTCTCTTGAAGTGGCTTTCCTCTGTGGAATTATGGCTGCTGAACTGGGTATCGACGAGAAGATGGCCAAGCGCGCAGGTCTGCTGCACGATATCGGTAAAGCCGTGGACCACGAAATCGAAGGTCCGCACGCTGTTATCGGTGCTGATCTCGCCAAGAAGCATGGTGAATCCAAAGAGATCATCCACGCTATTCAGGCCCACCACGAAGATGTGCCTCCCAAATCCGTACTCGCTACCCTCGTGCAGGCTGCCGACTCCCTGTCCGGTGCCCGTCCCGGTGCGCGTAAGGAACTTCTGGAAAACTACGTCAAGCGTCTTGAAGAGCTTGAGAATGTGGCAACCGGATTTGACGGTGTCTCCAAAGCCTACGCCATTCAGGCAGGCCGCGAGATCAGGGTTATGGTCGATTCTGAAAGAGTCTCTGACGATAATACCCATATGCTCTGTAAGGACATCGCCACCAAGATTGAAAACAACATGACCTATCCCGGGCAGATTCGCGTGACCGTTATCCGCGAACGACGCTCGGTGGGCTATGCAAAGTAAATAACTTCTGAAAAGGCCCGGTTCACCGGGCCTTTTTTGTAAGAATTGATATGATGCGCTTGCGCTTTTGATGATTTGATTTCGCCTCCGGCGGCCCTTCGGGGAGCCTCCGGCGGCCCTTCGGGGAGCCTCCCGGCGGGCGCTTTCAGCGGGACCAAAGGAACAAGTCCCTTTGGAATCCCGATTAGTTGTTTCAGCTCTTGTTTGAATAGACGTGTCTTAATTTATCTATTGACCCCATGCGTATTTTATTTCTTGGTGACATATTCGGCAGGCCCGGACGCAAAGCCATTGCCGCTAAGGTCAGGCATCTTCGTGAGGAGCTTGCTCTTGACCTGATTGTTGCCAATGGGGAGAATGCGTCACAGGGGATCGGGCTTTCCATAAAGAATGCGCAGCAGCTTCTGGAATACGGGATTGATCTGCTGACCTCCGGGAACCATATCTGGAAGTACAGCAATATTTATGCGTTTTTGAAGACCAGTGATAAACTTATCCGCCCGGCCAATCTGCCGGAAGGAACGCGGGGTAAGGGCTGGACATCTTTTAAAGTCCGTGATGAAGTGCACGTTGCGGTCATCAACCTGCAGGGTCGTGTTTTCATGGATCCGGCAGAATGTCCGTTTCATACAGCGGATAAAATTCTGAACGAGATCGACCCGGAGATCAAAATCATTCTTGTTGATTTTCATGCCGAGGCCACTTCGGAGAAGCAGAGTCTCGGGCGTTATCTGGACGGACGGATCAGTGCCATGGTGGGAACCCATACCCACGTGCAGACTAACGATGCAAGAATTTTTCAGGGCGGCACAGGCTACATCACCGATCTCGGTATGTGCGGTCCTATTGAATCCTGTCTGGGCCTCAGTCCCAATCCGGTAATCAAAAGATTCGTGACCGGATTGCCCCAGAAATGGAAAGTCGCAGGAGGCCCCGTAGAGCTACAGGGGGTACTGCTTGAAATAGACGAAGAAACAGGCCGGACAGTCTCCATTGAGACATATAATTCAGGCCGCATGACTGTATAAAATTTCTGTAAAAATACTGCCTAGAGTTGATCCCACCCAGCGAAGCTTAGTAAAAGTTTTTGGGATTCTTAAACCCTTTTTACAAAAAGGGTTTAAGGCCCCCGGCAGGGTCGCCGAAGGCAAAATAATAATTAAAGAGGAAAACCGATGAACATTTATGACGAACTAAAGTGGCGGGGGCTGATCAATCAGGTATCTGACGAAGAGAAGGTACGCGAGTATCTGGATACTCCGGGTCAGTACATGTATTGCGGCTTCGACCCCACTGCGGACAGCCTGCATATCGGTAACCTTGTTCCCCTGCTTTGCCTTGTGCGCATGAAGCGTGCGGGCCATAATCCCCTTTTCCTGCTCGGCGGCGCAACCGGACGTATCGGCGACCCCAGCGGCAAGGACAAGGAACGTGAATTTACTTCCATCGATAAAGTGGAATCTCAGGCTGCAAATATTCAGGCTCAGATTGAAGCTTTCTGCGAACGCAACACCGGCGAGAAAGCTGAGGTTGTGAACAACTACGACTGGACCAAAGATATTTCCTATCTTGATATGCTGCGCGATGTGGGCAAGCATTTCACCATTAACTGGATGATGGCCAAAGAGTCCGTGAAAGGCCGTTTCGGTCGCGACGATGTAGGTATTTCCTACACCGAATTCAGTTACATGATCCTGCAGGGTTACGATTTCTATCACCTGTTCAAGGAAAAAGGCTGCCAGCTCCAGATCGGCGGCGGCGACCAGTGGGGCAACATCACCGCGGGTTGCGAATTGATCCGCCGTAAGGCGCAGGGCGAAGGTTTTGCTGTAACCTTCCCGCTGATTACCACCGCATCCGGCCAGAAGTTCGGTAAGAGTGAAGGCAACGCAGTTTTCCTGAATGCTGAACTCACTTCCCCGTACACTTTCTACCAGTTCTGGATCAATACCGACGACCGTGACGTGATCAACTTCCTCAAGTACTTCACTTTCCTCACCGAGGAAGAGATTGCCGAGATCGCCAAAGAGCACGAAGAAGCTCCGCATATGCGCGCAGCGCACAAGCGTTTGGCCGAAGAGACCACTATTATGATCCACGGTAAGGAAGAACTGGAAAAAGTTCAGGCCGCAACCGCAGCTCTGTTCGGTAAGGGCGACATCAAGTCCGTTGACGCCGCAACCCTGCGCGGAGCCATGGAAGCTGCTCCCGGAGTAGAATACGCCAAATCCGATCTGCCCGACCTGCCTCAGATTCTGCTTGACCTCGGTATGGTTAAGTCCAAAGGTCAGGCCCGCAAGGATATCAAGGGCGGCGGTCTGTACATCAACAACGAGCGCGTTGCCGAGTTCGACTACGTGCCCGGTGATGGCGACTTCATCGGCGGCGAATGCATGCTGATCCGCAAAGGTAAGAAGAACTACGGTCTTGTTACTTTGAAGTAGGATGTCTCCGACGGCCCTGCCGGGGGCCTTAAACCCTTTGAAAAGGGTTTAAGAATCCCAAACTTTTTTAGTAGGGCTTCGCCAGAGAACATTATTAACCGCACTATTTGTCCAAAATAGTGCGGTTTTATTTATGGTGGTTTTCCGCTAACGTAGCGAAGCTTATTAAAAGGTTTTGAAAGGGATGGGGTCTGGGGAAGGGAAAACTTTTGCAAAAGTTTTCCCTTCCCCAGCCGCCGGAGCAACGGTGGC
Organism: Desulfovibrio sp. JC010; assembly: GCF_010470675.1. NCBI lineage: Bacteria > Pseudomonadati > Thermodesulfobacteriota > Desulfovibrionia > Desulfovibrionales > Desulfovibrionaceae > Desulfovibrio > Desulfovibrio sp. JC010. The sequence goes on along the minus strand of NZ_VOIQ01000008.1, from coordinate 115 downwards.
AAAAGTCAAGCTACGCAGGCTGCTCAGACCAATATTGGTCGTTAGCAATTAGGGCATTCAAAATGCCAAGTAACTTTCTCATTGATGCGACCATCGCAACTTTATGAGCTTTGCC